>JAIOXC010000017.1 GCA_021741795.1 Ilumatobacteraceae bacterium
GTCACCCACCTTCACAGTTGGGTTAAGAATGTGCTCATGTTCGTACAAAACGTATGCGCCACCCTGCATACATGCCATACCCGGTGGAGCAACTCGCACGCTGTAATCGTTGCTGTAGTGCTTTGGCACGTCACAAACTGTTCCATTCACCATCGAGGTAACAGATGTTCCGAGAGGAAGATAGAAACCATATTGAGGTTCCACCATTCCCTGGACAACTGCACCAATCGGGCCTATCAATAGTCGATACATGGCATTGTCTGACGCTGCATTTGGCCCGCTAAATGTCGGCGGAGTTACGCCTTTAATCAACATGTCGCCAGCTTTTCCAGTTGTTGCCGAATAATCAGTGAAATTGAATCCCCAGTTTTGAATGATCGCGGGGATATCTCGTTGGGATGTTGGCTGCGTTCCCGAGCTCGCCGAACCCGAACTGCCACTGCCACTGCCACTGCCAGTTGAACTTTGCGCCACCCACACAAGTTTTTTGCCAACCTTGATGCACTTCAAAGTGATCTTGCCTGACTTGGCGGTTGCACCCGCCTTGGTGCATTTACCACCTGCCGAATTTGCTGCACTAGCAAGAGGTGCGGAGGTTACTAACACCGATCCAACGATTATGGCTGTACACGCATGCTTCACTGCCACTTTGTAAAAATTTTTCACCTCACAAACATAATAAACGCTATAAATAAAGTCAAGAACCTCTGGTGGTACTTACGATTAACTGGTTTAAACCAATTAGATATTGAGAAACTTATCGAGCCCCAAGGTAAACCCTTGATGAACAGCGATTTTTTTGCACGCAATCACAACACCAGGCATAAACGAAGTGCGATCAATTGTGTCGTGTCGGATCGTTAATGTTTGCGATTGTGCACCAAGAATGACTTCTTGATTAGCCACTGTGCCGCGCATCCGCACAGCATGAATTGGAATATTGCCAGGACCTCTTGCCCCGCGCGCACCCGCAATTGCCTCATGTTGGGTTGGGTCACTTGCCCACTCACTGTTCACTGCAGCCATGCGCTGAGCGGTTGAGATTGCAGTACCACTTGGTGAGTCTGCTTTGCCGTCGTGATGTATTTCAATAATCTCAGCGGTGTCAAAAAACGGGGCCGCCATCTCGGCAAAACGCATCATCAACACTGCCCCAACTGCGAAGTTGGCGGCGATGAGACAGTTGCTATTCGTGAATGATTTTTTAAATGTGTCAAGGTCTTCTTGAGTGAAACCCGTAGTGCCAACCACAGCGTGAATGCTGTGCATTGCAAGCCAAGGCAAATTGATGCGTGAAGCTGCCGCGACGGTGAAGTCGACTGCGACGTCGACATGTGCGTCGGCAAGTGCGCGCAACTCTTTTGAAATAGTGATACCTTCAGCAGTAACGCCAGGTACAGCATCTACTGCAGCAACAAGTTGAAGACCATCGGCGGCCGCAATTGCGGCACAGACTGTTGCGCCCATACGCCCTGCGGCGCCGATGACTCCTACTTTGATCATGAAACGAGGTTAGCCGTTAGCAAAAACGGCACGAACTCAATTTCTAGTACTTAGCCGTTGAATTCGCTGTCGAATTGTTCTTCGAAGCTCACCGAGACAGCGTTGTCGCTGACTGGCTCTGCTGGACGTGATCCACGGTTTGGCTCGCGACGTGCGCTGTTGTCGCCACGGCTACTGCCACCGCGATCTCCGCCACGACTGTTGCCGCCACGGTCATTACGACCGCCACGATCTCCACCACGGCTGTTACCGCCACGATCATTACGACCGCCGCGATCTCCACCACTGCGCTCTGGACGCGGACCACGATCTCCGCGATCGCCGCCCTCTGCAGGTCCGCTTCCGGAACCCTTCATCGGCTCGCCGTCTGGTCCAATCAACGAGAGGCTTACTTTGCCACGGTCATCAATGTCGTCGACACGAACTTGCACTTCGTCGCCGATGTTCAAGACATCTTCAACTTTGGCAATGCGTTGTCCGTTGCCCAACTTGGAGATGTGCACGAGGCCATCGCGTCCAGGAAGGATGTTGACGAATGCACCGAACTGCGCGATGTTGACAACGCGGCCCGTGTAAGTAGCACCGAGGTCGGCTGTTGGTGGATCAACAATGGCAAGAATGCGTGCCTTTGCGTCTTCAACCTTGGCGTTGTCTGGTGAACCAATGGTGATGATTCCAGTTGCACCGTCGTCAGAGACGTTGATCTCTGCGCCGGTCTCTTGCTGAATCGTGTTGATGACTTTGCCCTTTGGCCCAATCACTTCGCCGACCTTGTCCAACGGAATGGTGAACGTCACGATCTTCGGTGCACTCTCGGCAACCGTTGCGCGTGGTGCAGCAATTGCTGCGTTCATCACATCAAGAATCTTCAAGCGTGCTTCTTTGGCCTGCTGCAATGCTGCTGCCAACACTTCGCTTGGGATTCCTTCGATCTTGGTATCGAGTTGCAATGCGGTTACTGCGTCTGCAGTACCAGCAACTTTGAAGTCCATGTCGCCGAATGCATCTTCTGCACCCAAGATGTCGGTGAGCGCGGTGTATTTGCCCTGATCAAAGATCAGACCCATCGCGATACCTGCCACTGGGGCGATGATTGGAACACCTGCGTCCATCAACGAAAGGCTTGATGCACAAACCGACGCCATCGAGGTGCTGCCGTT
Organism: Ilumatobacteraceae bacterium; assembly: GCA_021741795.1. Lineage (GTDB taxonomy): Bacteria > Actinomycetota > Acidimicrobiia > Acidimicrobiales > Ilumatobacteraceae > UBA3006. Next base: position 2,664 of record JAIOXC010000017.1, read on the forward strand.
TGACGACAACACTTCAGAGACGAGTCGCAATGTGTATGCGAACTCTTCTTGGCTAGGAACGACTGGGAACAATGCGCGCTCTGCGAGTGCACCGTGTCCGATTTCGCGGCGCTTTGGGCTACCTACGCGACCGGTTTCACCGTTGGCCCAAGGAGCCATGTTGTAGTCGTGCATGTAACGCTTTGATGTCTCAGGTGTGATCGAGTCGATCATCTGGTTCATCTTTGGCATTGCCATTGTCAAGACGTTGAGCACTTGTGTCTCACCGCGTTGGAACAATCCGGTGCCGTGTGCAGTCGAGATCAAACCAACTTCGGCTGATACTGGACGCAAGTCGGCTGGCGCACGACCGTCGATACGGATGCCTTCATCAACAACGCGCTTGCGCACCAACTTTTTGGTGAGCGAACGAACTGCTTCTTTGATCTGCTTCTCTTGCGCTGGGAAAGCTTCTGCCAACTCAGTAAGCGTCTCGGCTGTTGCCAAGTCAATTGCTTCGTTGCGATCGCTCTTCAGTGCAATGCGAATTGCTGGCTGCAACTTGGTAGTTGCTGCCTTTTCGACTGCTGCAAACAACTCTGCCGAATAGTCAAGAACTGGTGTGTACTTGAGTGGCACGATTGGTCCGCGAGTTGCAATCACACTGGCAACGAGCTGGCGCTGCAACTTGATCGACTCTTTGATGTACTGCTTGCATACTTCGAGACCGCCGGCGATGACTTCTTCAGTCACCTTCGGTGCACCCGCTGCGTAATAGGTGAAACTCTTTTCGGTTCCGCCTGCTTCCACCATCATCACTGCAACGTCTCCGTTGTCGAGTTCGCGACCAGCAACAACGATTTCAAATGTTGCTTCTTCGCCCTCTTCGAATGTTGGGTGAGGAATCCATGTGCCGTCCTGGCTGTATGCCAAACGCACTGCACCAATTGGTCCGTCAAACGGAATGCCCGAGATCATGAACGAAGCAGATGCTGCGTTGATCGCGAGAACGTCATGTGGGTTTTCTTGGTCGGCACCGATGACGGTGATGACAACTTGTGTTTCGTTGCGGTAGCCATCTGGGAAGGCTGGGCGCAATGGACGGTCTGTCAAACGACAAGTAAGAATTGCTGCTTGGCTTGGTCGGCCTTCACGACGGAAGAATGAACCAGGAATTTTTCCTGCTGCGTATGCACGCTCTTCAACGTCAACTGTCAACGGGAAGAAGTCGATGCCGTCACGCACGCCCTTTGCGGCGTTTGCTGTTGCAAGAACAAGTGTCTTACCAACTTTGGCGATAACCGCACCTTGCGACTGCAAGGCAAACTTTCCGGTCTCGAAGGTGAGTGTTTTGTTGGTCCCAGAAATTGGTCCCGATACTGAAATGGCGTCAGCCATGTTTGTTTCCTTTCGTCTCTGGCGCGTCCGTGACGATCATCCAGAGTTTGAGGAGCAACCAGATCGATTCCCAGTCGGCAATCTCGCAACTTCAGTCCGTATTGACTGGCTGCGTTATCAGCGACTGACAACCGAATCCTGGTTGCTCGTTATGTGTTTACCGAACTGCTGTGCTTTAGCGGCGCAGACCGAGATCGTCGAGAAGTTTTCTGTACTTCTCAATGTCGCGAGCCTTTACGTAATCCAACATGCGGCGTCGACGCCCAACCATCATCAAGAGACCTCGACGACTGTGGTGGTCCTTATCGTGACTCTTTAGGTGCTCGGTAAGGTGATTGATACGTTCTGTCAAGAGTGCAATCTGCACTTCTGGGGAACCTGTATCGGTTGCGTGAATCCGGTGTTTGGATATCGTGTCGCTTTTTGCAGCAATAGCCACGGTTATGCCTTTCGTTTTCTCGCCGAATTGCGAGAAGTGGAGGTCGCTATCAGTCGGATGACCAACAGCATCACACCAGAGCAGGAAGCCCCAATGGACATCTCCACCCTATCGGCGCAAATAGCCCCACCAGACAACTATCCATATAAGTAGTGTGAATTGCTGTGTTCACTGGGATCGTCGAAGAACTAGGCACCATTGCCCAACGAGAAGGCAGTCGCCTGCGGGTCAATGCCTCTCTCGCCCTCGAGGGTTCGATACTCGGTTCATCTATTGCGGTCAATGGCTGTTGTCTCACCGTGGTGGCCACCGACGGTTCGTCGTATTGGGAAGCCGATGTAAGCGAAGAAACATACTTGCGCACCAACCTCGGTTCGCTCCAAGCCGGCGATGTTGTCAACCTTGAGCGTCCGATGGCGCTTGGTGATCGATTGGGCGGACACATGGTGCTCGGTCATGTCGATGCAGTTGGAACTGTTGTGTCCCCTGCTCCCGATTTAGTCATTCGTATTTCGCGCGACTTGATGCACCTGATTGTCGAAAAAGGTTCGGTCACAGTGGATGGCATCTCGCTCACAGCGTTTGACTTGACAGCCGACACGTTTCGTGTTGCTGTGATTCCTCACACTTGTGCAGTCACAACATTGGGCGTGCGCAAACCTGGCGACGCTGTCAACATCGAGATGGATGTTCTTGCAAAGCATGTTGCAAAACTTGTTGAACCACACACGGTCAAGCGCTCTTGGTGGCGATCTTTGGTAGGAAAATAAATGACACGCGATCTTCCACAACTCCGCGAGAAGATCGATCAGATTGACGCGGCGATAGTTGCACTGCTTGCACAACGCATGGAAGTGTGCAGAGAAGTAGCCGAAGTCAAAGCCGGTTCGTCAACCGCAGTTATTCAGCCACAGCGAGTGCGCGAAGTACTGACTACACGACGCCAGTGGGCGATCAACAGTGGAGTTGATGCCGACTTTGCCGAACAATTGTTTCGCATCGTGCTTTCAGAAACACACCGCATTGAAATCGCACACGACCGTGGAAGCACTGAGCCTGTAAAAATAGCCGACACATTGCTCAGTGCGCTCGACACGGTTGCCGTGCGCATCGACCATGTTGTAGTTGCGGTCGTCGATCTCGCATCTGCTTCGGCATTTTTGTCATCGATCGGTTTTGCGGTGCGACCAACCGAAGATGCCGACATCGTGACAGCTGATGCGGGTGGCGTCACTGTTGTGCTCGTTGGCCCAGGCAATGACCCTGCGGTGCGTGCGCACTTGGATGCTCATGGTTCTGGCGTACAACACATCGCTATTGAGGTGCTCAACGCCGGCTTCGTTCAACACGCACTCGCAGCAGCAGGCATTCCCCTACTGACCGACGTAGTGGTTGACGCGGCCGGACACGAACAACTCTTTACGGTTGTCGACCCAGCAACAGGCGTGCAGTTGGGATTCATCAGTCGCACTGGTCATCGCGTGCCCATCAGCGGTCACAACGTGCGAGCGCTATTTTCTGCCCTCGGCAAACTCTAAGTTCGCAGCCAATTAACCGTGTAACACCCCCGCTCTAAAGTTGCGCACAAGTCCTTCCCCCTCATATCGCAATCACTCGTAAACCAACCGCTAGATCAACTAGCTCAATCCGGTATAGAGGGGCAACAATGCACACTGCATACGACGTCTTTCATGGCGCGCCGTCAGACATTTCTTCAAGTATCGATTACCTCGATGCGTTTCATACCGACTCCAGCACCGAGCCACAGGTGCGCCTGGCACTTACTCATGTCGCTTCCATGCAATCCTGGCTCGACCACCACAAAGTGCAATTAACTCGTCAATTGTTGGCACTTGCATCAACCACTCCATCCATTGTCCCCCAACAAGTGCTCGCAAGCATCGGCAACATCACTCGTACCGAAGCATTCCGCGAGGTCAATCGCGCCAATACATTGCGGCTGTTCCCTACTCTCGAGCAGGCATTTGTAGACGGTCGAATTTCTTCGGCCCACATCGATGCCATCACGCGAATTGCCTTTCATCTCGACGATTCTGCGCGCCAACAACTCACCGACCGAGGGGCATGGATCAACACCATTGCTACTCACGCGACTCCCGACAATTTTGCCCGTGCATTAAAGAGCGAAGTTGCTCGCATCCACAATGACGATGGTGTGAGTGTTCTCGAGCGCCAGCGCACCGACATCACCCTCAAGCATTGGGTCGACCGTGAATCAGGCATGTTTTGTGTTAACGGTCGACTCGATCCAGAGAGTGGTCTGCGCTTCATTGGCCGGCTCGACAACACTGTCGAACAGCTCTTTCACGCAGCGGTGCCAACCAACTGCCCCACCGACGACCGCAAGCACGGTCATCTTGCAGCACTTGCGCTTGTTGCACTCGTCGACGGATCCGCTCTCTCGAGTTCATCACCCAACTCACGGGCCGAAGTTTCTGTGGTCATCGATTTGCATACGCTCACCCGTGGCTTGCACGACAAGTCAGTGATTCACACAGGTCATGATGTCGAGTTGCCGATCGAGACAATTCGGCGCATGGCGTGTGAAGCCGAGATCATTCCTATTGTTCTCGACTCAAAGGGTGTCGTGCTTGACATCGGTCGCGCCTCGCGCCTTGCCACTCGCTATCAACGCAAGGCACTAGAGGTCATGTATCCAACATGTGCGATTGAGTATTGCAATATCCCCAATGCCCAGTGCCAGCCGCACCACATTCGTTATTGGCGCGATGATGGCACCACCGACATGCACAATCTCATACCCCTGTGCCCCGAGCACCATCGCTGTGTGCATGAAGGCGGTTGGAAGTTGTCACTGCATGGCGAGTCTCGCCAACTCTGCGTCACCTATCCCGACGGCAGGTCGCTCACGTCGTCTCCGTCCGACTCCCAGAGAGACACTTGACCTGACCAGCATTGAGTTTGCTACCTTCAACAACATGTCCAAAATTGTCTCGATTGACCTTGATACAAACACGCGACGAGCGTTGATCAAGTTGCAACAAATGGGTTTGTCGCAATCGGATGCAATACGAATGGCGATACAAGATGCAGCATCGGCCTTGCGTGAACCAAAGAAGCTAGCCGCCGAAATGGCTGCACTGGAAGCCGACCCAGTAGATCGAGCCGAAATGCTGGCAGTCATCAATTTCAAAGAGCGATAGTACAAATCTGTCCGGCGTGGTTGCAGTGGTGAGCAGACTTGGCTATGGTAGGGATCGCACGGCAATTACAGGAAACTTCGCCCCTCTAACACGGTGAAGCAACTTGGTCGGGCGCTGGCAATCCAACTTCATTACGACCCTTGGAGGGTTTAGTTGTCGACACGTCAGCGCGTCCTTGAAACACCCCTTGAACAGCTTTTGGCTGATGCGCGCGCTGTGCGCGATCGTCAGTTTGGAAGTCGGGTCACGTATTCACCAAAGGTTTTCATTCCGCTCACTATGTTGTGTCGCGACAAGTGCGGCTACTGCACATTTGCTCAGCCGCCAGCACGACTCGAAAATCCGTATCTCTCAGCCGATCAAGTTTTGGCAATCGCCAAGCAAGGCGCCAAATCAGGTTGCCACGAAGCGCTTTTCACTCTGGGTGAGCGTCCAGAGTTACGTTACGACGTAGCCGCCGAATGGCTCAAAGCAAACGGCTTCGACTCAACCGTGCACTACTTGCACGACATGGCAGCACTCGTGCTGAAAGAAACCGGTTTGTTGCCACATGCAAATGCCGGCGCGCTGTATAAAGACGAGTTGGCAATGTTGCGCAGCGTGTCGCCGTCGCAGGGCATGATGATCGAATCATTGCGTGACGATCTCGATTGCCATCGAGGTGCACCCGACAAAGTTCCACAACGCAGACTCGACACGCTCGAGTGGGCTGGTGAACTCAAGATTCCATTTACTACCGGCATCTTGGTTGGCATCGGTGAAACTCGCGAAGATCGCATTGATGCTCTCGAAGCAATTGCTGCCTCGCATGCTCGGCACGGTCATGTGCAAGAAGTGATCGTGCAAAACTTTTTGCCAAAACCACGCACTGGCATGCAACACGAAGCGCCTTGTCCGCAAGACGAATACTTGTGGTCAATCGCTGCTGCGCGCATCATCTTGCCTCCAAGCATTCACTTGCAGGCTCCGCCAAACCTGAGCGATGACTTCGGCATTCTGCTCGATGCCGGAATTGATGACTGGGGTGGCGTTTCACCAATCACAGCAGACCATGTCAACCCAGAACGTCCATGGCCAGCACTTGACAAACTGCGCATAGTCACTGAAGCCCGCGGCAAAGCACTCGCTCCTCGTCTGACTATTTATCCAGAGTTTGCAATCAACCCAACAGTGTGGGTGGATGAAGCGTTGCACTTCCCTATTTTGGATCGAAGTGATGCAGAAGGTTTGGGTCGCGACGACCCGGGTCAGGTGTGGCCAGAAAAAGTAACGGCGGCAGATGTTGTACAGGACGGCGCCGAAGTTGTTTTGATCGGCCATCGCTCAACACAGTGGTATTCGGGTGCAAACAATCCGCCACCTTCGCTGACCGGGACGCAACACGACGGCACACCGTTCGACGAAATCGATATTGACACGTTGCGCGGCCCAATTGCCGAGATACTTCAAGGAGTCCGACTCGGACAGCGCATCAACGAAGCCGAGATCGTCACACTCTTTAGTGCTCGTGGTAAAGAAGTGCGCGCTATTGCAAAAGTTGCTGACGACATGCGTAAAGCAGCTGTCGGTGATGCCATCACTTGGGTGCACAACCGCAATATCAATTACACCAACGTATGCACGTTTAAGTGCAAGTTCTGCGGGTTCTCCAAAGGTCCCCTCTCGCTCAACTTGCGAGGCACCCCGTACTTGCTCACGCTCGACGACATCGCCAATCGCGCACGCGAGGCATGGGACTTGGGAGCAACCGAAGTTACTTTGCAGGGTGGTATTCACCCCGATTTCGACGGCGACTATTACATCGATGTCACACGAGCAGTGAAAGACGCAGTACCAGAGATGCATGTGCATGGCTTCACTGCACTCGAAGTTACTGAGGGTGCCAAGCGACTTGGCGAGCCGCTCTACAACTACATCATGCGACTTAAAGAAGCAGGTCTTGCATCACTGCCAGGTACTGCAGCCGAAATATTGGACGATGACATTCGCGCAATCTTGTGTCCAGACAAGATCAACACCGAAGAGTGGCTCGAGTGCCATCAAGTAGCCCACGAGGCCGGATTGCGCTCCAACATCACCATCATGTTTGGATCTGTCGAACATCCACTCAGTTGGGCCAAGCACGTCGTGCGCACTCGCGCATTGCAAGCCCAAACTGGAGGCTTCACCGAATTTGTCGGCTTGCCTTTCGTGCACATGGCTTCACCAATTTATTTGCAGCACAAGTCGCGCCGCGGACCAACGTTTAGAGAAACACTATTGATGCACGCCATTGCACGCATCGCCTACCACGGCCTGATTGACAACATTCAGGTGTCGTGGACAAAGATCGGACCAATCGGTGCTGCACAATTGTTGCAAGCCGGCTGCAACGACATGGGTGGCACATTGATGAACGAAAACATCTCTCGTGCTGCAGGCGCAAGCCATGGTCAAGGCATGACCGAAGATGCGTTTCGCGCAATCACCGAGCCAATTGGTCGTTCACTCTTGCAACGCGACACAACATACGGTCGTCCCGACCGAGAGCCCGCACGTAAAGATGCAGTACTAGCTCACTAGGCGCGCGGCAGCAACGTCGAGTTGCAACTGCGTCTTAATTGCTTCTATTCCATCGAACTTTCGCTCGCTGCGCAAAAAGTGCTCAAACGTGACCCGCACATGTTCGCCGTACAAGTCATCATCAAAGTCGAGCAGGTGGGCCTCGAGCAGCGAGTGGTCGGCATGCTCAAAAAAAGTTGGTCGACGACCAAGATTGATCGCACATGCATGCACCGAACCATCTTCGCGCGTGAAATGACCGGCATACACACCGTCGGCAGGCAAACACATTGCGTTAGGAACTTCGACGTTGGCAGTTGGAAAACCAAGTGTGCGACCTCGCTTATCGCCCGTGACGACAACGCCCCGAGCCTCAAATGGCCGCCCCAACAACGTATTCGCCACCTCCACTTGCCCGCCCGCCAACGCACGGCGAATGGATGTTGAGCTCACTGGCTCCTCCACCCCATCAGGGCGGGCAATCAACTTGACTGGTTCGACTTGAAAATCAAATTGCTTGCCAAGTTCGCGCAGCATTGCAACATTGCCACCTCGATTGAAACCAAAATGAAAATCTTCACCCACTACTACTACTTGGGCTCGCAAAGTGTCTACGAGAACTCGCTTCACAAACAAAGCTGGGTCTTCGGTTGATCGTTCCCTATTGAACTCAACAATCAAGGTGGCATCAATGCCCGTTTGTTGCAACAATTCGAGTTTCTGATCCAGATCGGTAAGTAACTTTGGTGCAGACTCTGGTCGCACAACCGAAGCTGGGTGTTTATCAAAGGTGACAACAACGCTTTGGCAACCCAACTGCTGTGCTTCTTTTCGTACCTGGCCGATCACAGCCTGATGACCACAATGCACACCGTCATACGCGCCGATGGTTACCACGGAACGCTTCGCGCTATTGCTCGGCTGATTATCGCGGATTACATGCATGTCTTTTTACGCTATCGCTTCGGCCAATATGACAGTGGGTTTGGCGCGTGTGACATCCACCTGGCCATGACTTTCGAACACGTCGTACACACCAAGCAACAACCCTTGCTCATCCACGATTGCCCAAGGTGCACTTTCTTTCCATGCGGGCAACACTCGCCCATGTCGCACCATGTCGGCAGTTGGTGCATCAACAATAACTTGCGTCATTGAGCGCAACGCAGTTATCGGAGACAACAACACTGCAGATTCTGGCGAATGCGATTCGCCAATCGTGAAATCGCCAACCGAGGTGCGCTTGAGGTTTCGCAAATGCGCGCCACCCCCCAACAGTGCTCCAAGATCGGCCGCAAGCGTGCGCACATAAGTTCCAGATGAGACGTTGACGACAATGTGCACAACTAGCGGATCATTAGTTGGTTGCACCTCAAACGAGTGCACCGTCACTGGCCGTGGTTTGCGTTCGATCTCTATACCTTCTCGGGCGAGTTCGTGCAATCGCTTACCGTCGACACGAATCGCCGAAACCATCGGCGGTATCTGCAAAATTTCACCAGTGAGTTTTTCGGCTGCAAGACGCACCTGCTCAATGGTGATTCCAGACATGTCATGACGTGCAATTACTTCGCCGGCTGAGTCGAGTGTGTTTGTCTCAATCCCAAACACAACTTCGGCCTCATACGTTTTATCCATGCCACTCAAAAATTGCATCAGTCGCGTTACATAACCCACACCCACGAGCAACACGCCAGTTGCATCTGGGTCGAGCGTGCCAGCATGACCAATTCGTCGCTCGCCCAAAATCTTGCGCATCTGATTCACCACATCGTGACTCGTCACCCCGGCAGGCTTATTAATGATTGCCAGACCGTGTACGGTTGGCGGGCGGCGGCGTGCCACAACTACTCGCTGTCAAGATTACGAGTACGCATCGGGTCATTGCGCAACACTTCATCTATTCGGGCCGCGGCACGGATGCCATCGTCTGGTCGAAACTCAAGAATTGGTGTGCGTCGGGCATGGATCTGTTTGGCAATTGCAGACTGCAATCGTTTGCGATTTTCGTTCAACGCATCTAAGATTTGTTTGTCGCCTTCTTCGCCCTGCAAAGAGTCGTAATAGACGATGCCACGATTCATCTCTGAATCGACATCAATAGACGTCACTGTTACAAAGGCCAGACGATCATCGTCGATGCGCACGAGTTCTTCTGCAACGACTTCTCGCACTGTCTCACTAATGCGTGCTGCGCGCGGGTAACTGTGCTTGCGGCTATTCGCTTTACCGCCAGATTTGCCGGCAGATTTTCCGCCAGATTTGCCTGCCGATTTGCTGCGTGACTGACCGCCAGATCGACCAACGACCTCACCGTCGCCACGACCGCCCGAACCACGTTCCCGTCTTGTCATCGTGATCCTGCCTTTTGCCTCTCCATTGAAACCATGCTTCGCTCATCTACGATACGGAGGCGATGTCTGCAAAACCCCCAGCCCAAAACGAGCCTCGATCCGCCAATGGCGCGATAGCGGGCAATGACCCAACCACAAAGACACCCCTATTTCGATATCCCGCCACATTGGCGACCCAGGTTGAGACTAAATGGCAAGACATCTGGGAGCGCGAGGGCACTTTTGAAGCACCAAACCCAGCCGGACCCCTAGCCCAACCCGACAAGGTTGCAGGTCGCGAGAAATTGTTTGTTCTCGACATGTTTCCATACCCATCGGGCGCCGGCCTGCACGTTGGTCACCCCCTCGGCTACATCGCCACCGATGTTTTTGCGCGCTACAAACGCATGGACGGATTCAATGTCTTGCATGCGCTCGGATATGACAGTTTTGGATTGCCAGCCGAACAACACGCCATCGTTACTGGCATTCACCCACGCATCAACACCGAATCAAACATCGCAAACATGCGCCGTCAGTTGCGACGCCTCGGCCTTGGTCATGATGCACGACGCAGTGTCTCGACAACAGACGAGTCGTTTTACAAATGGACACAATGGATCTTTTTACAGATTTTTAATTCGTGGTACGACGAAACTCTCCATCGTGCACGACCAATCGCCGAACTTGTGGCCGAATTTGAAAGTGGTAAGCGCGCAACGGGTTCGCTTGCGTGGTCAGAGCTCAGCAAAGTTGCACAACAAGAATTGATCAGTCAATACAGGCTCGTCTATTTGTCGGACGCACCTGTCAATTGGTGTCCAGGGCTTGGCACGATTCTTGCAAACGAAGAAGTCACTGCAGAAGGTCGAAGCGACATCGGCAACTACCCCGTTTTTAAGCGCAACATGCGGCAATGGACAATGCGCATCACCAAATACGCAGATCGCTTGCTTGAAGATCTTGATCGCCTTGACTGGCCAGAACCAATCAAATTGATGCAACGCAATTGGATTGGTCGCAGTGTTGGAGCAAAGGTTCTCTTCGCATCGACTGCTGGAACAATCGAGATCTTCACCACGCGTCCCGACACATTATTTGGCGCAACATTTATGGTGCTGTCTCCAGAGCACCCGATGGTTGATGCAATGACAACTTCCGATCAAAAGAAATCTGTTGATGCATATCGCGCAGCGACTGCAGCAATGCAAGATGAAGACCGTCGAGACGAAACGCGTGTCAAGACTGGTGCATTCACAGGCTCATTTGCCACCAACCCAATCAATGGCGCAAAGATTCCTGTGTGGATTGCTGACTATGTATTGATGGGCTACGGAACTGGCGCAATCATGGCTGTGCCTTCCGGCGACCAACGCGACTTTGATTTTGCTCGCAAGTACGACCTGCCAATTGTGGCAACGCAGATGCCTAATGATGAGTGGTTCACATCTCGCGATATTGCAATTTCGGATGACTGCAGCACCTGGCCGCAGGCTTTTGTTGGCGAAGGTACATACATCAACTCTAAAAATGATTCGTTAACCCTCAATGGCGAGCGCACGATTGAAGAAGCAACGCTGCTGGCAAACACGTGGCTCGAAGCAAATACATGTGGCGCGAGCGCCGTCACCTACCGCCTGCGCGATTGGTTGTTTTCACGCCAACGCTATTGGGGCGAGCCGTTTCCAATTGTGTACGACGGGGACGATCAGCCAATTGCAGTTCCTACACATTTGTTGCCAATCAAACTTCCAGAACTCGCCGATTTCAAACCTCAAACACTCGATCCGAACGACCAGACCTCCGATCCAATTCCACCTCTCGCACGAGTTGGCGACTGGGTCAACGTCACTCTCGACTTGGGTGACGGGCCACGCCAATACCGTCGCGAAGTCAACGTCATGCCGCAATGGGCAGGCTCGTGTTGGTACGAATTGCGATACCTCGACCCCACAAACTCCGAAGCGTTCATTGACAAAGACGTTGAGAAATATTGGATGGGACCGAAACATGATGGTCACACCGGCGGTGTGGACCTCTATGTAGGTGGAGTCGAGCACGCAGTGCTGCACTTGCTCTACAGCCGCTTCTGGCACAAAGTGTTGTTTGATCTTGGCCATGTGTCGAGCCTCGAGCCATTCCATCGTTTGTTCAATCAGGGCTACATCCAGGCATACGCATATCGCGATGATCGCGGACAGACCGTGCCCGCCACTGAAGTCACCGAGGTCGGCGGTGCTGGAAGTAATCAATATGAATGGAACGGCGAAAAGGTAAAGCGCGAATACGGCAAAATGGGCAAGAGCCTCAAAAATATTGTTACGCCAGACGAAATGTATGACGAGTTTGGTGCAGACACATTCCGGCTCTACGAGATGTCAACTGGACCACTCGAAGCAAGCCGCCCTTGGAACACTCGCGATGTTGTGGGCATGCAACGCTTCTTGCAGCGCGTATGGCGCAATATGGTCGACGAGGACACCGGTGAGTTGCATGTAAGCGATGACGCAGCACCACTTGCATTGCAACGCGAGCTGCACAAAGCAATACAAGGTGTTGGCAATGATCTTGAGCACCTGCGATTCAATACCGCTATTTCCAAGTTGATCGAACTCAATAATGCGCTGACCATCTATGTCAACGAGGCCGGCTCTACGCCGCGCGAAGTTGCAGTGCAGATGACACAGATGCTTTCACCACTGTGCCCTCACATGGCCGAAGAGATCTGGCAGCGACTTGGCCGCACCGAGTCACTGACGTACATGCCGTTTCCAAAAGCCGATCCGCAATTGCTGGTGCACGACACCATCGAGATTCCGGTTCAAGTCAACGGCAAAATGCGCGCCAAGCTGTCGGTTGCGGCCGATGTTTCAGATGACGAATTGCGCGCGCTTGCCCTGGCCGATGAAAAAGTGGTGCAGATGCTCGCTGGTGCAACACCGAGCAAGATCATTATCGTGCCGAAGCGCCTCGTCAATATTGTTTTATAACTAGCGTTTTATAGCAAGTCGTTTTGCGTCGGGCACGCCACGCATCAACAAAATAATTTTGTTCACACCCTCGTTTGCCAGTTCTTGACAAACAGTGGAAGTTGGATCTAACAACGCCTCGTCAAACCAGTCCCACACCGAGACGATGAAGTCAGACTTGCCAGCTGCTGTCGCGGCGTCTTGCGCGACTCTCAAAATCTCGGCGCGCTGCGGATGACTTGCCCGAATGTTGATGCCATCCGTCCGCATTCCGGCAATCCGAGCAAGCGCCATGCTGTTCACTCCAACAATTCTTGGTGGCAACTTGCATGGCATCTCAAATGTCGCAAACTTCTCGTCACGAGTTGGCGACCATATCTCGTCCAACACATCGAGCGTGTGCTCAAGCTTCGCATGACGCTCGCTCATGGTCGCTGGAAGCGTGATTCCGAGAGCCAGTTGCTCTGCAGCAAATATGCTCGCTGGCGATGCACCCGCACCGAGACCAAGTAACAATCGTCCGCCAGAAATGTTTTGCACTGTGGCCGCAGAACTTGCAAGCACACCTGGGTGCCTGTTGCCAACATTGGCAACAAGGGGTCCAATGCTGATCGTTGAAGTAATTGCAGCCAAGGCGCCAAGCAAAGTGAAGCACTCTGGCATAGAAGGCGCATTCATGACTTGACCCGACAAATGATCAGCAACCCACAATGTTGAATAATTATTTTTTTCAGCGATCAGCGCAATTTCAACCAATTGTGCCCACGAACATTGGCCTTGGTTGACTTGTAAATCGATACTTAATTCATTAATCACAGTGAATTGAGTATTACATCACAGGAGTAGAATTAACACATGAACATTGTGCATGCCCCGATGTTGCAAATTCTTGATACCAAGCGCAATTCGCTCACCGAGATCCTTGCAGTGCTCGCCCAAGACGGTGGAGTCATCGCGCACAACATGCTCTCGCCCCAGGTCGTTGCCA
>JAIOXC010000018.1 GCA_021741795.1 Ilumatobacteraceae bacterium
GGAGCGATCACCAACACCACGCCCAAAGGCTGCGGAATACGGTGCGAGCTTCCTGGCAACGACACCAACGGTGTACTTACCTTGCGAGGCTCTGTCCACTTCTTGATATTTTTGATGATCAATTCAATTTCGGTGATCGAAAAACCGATGTCGTAGAGCCAGGCCTCTTCTGGGCCTCGCCCAAGATCCTGTTTGAGAGCAGCAGAAAAATCGTCTGCATTGTCTCGCAGCATCTTGATCATGCTCGACAGTTGAGCCTTACGCCAAGCAAGCGGGCGCGTCCTTCCAGACTCAAATGCGTCACGCGCAATAGCTACTACTTGAGAAATCATTCGAGCGGACGACGAGATTCGAACTCGCGACCCTCACCTTGGCAAGGTGATGCTCTACCACTGAGCCACGTCCGCAAAACCGGTAATTGCCTTACTTCACTAGAGAGATGAGTTTAGCAGGGGGTCTGCGGTGGTCAACACGTCGCGATTCATAGATTCTTTGGAGCCATATCGCACTACCCCAGCCAACGATGCAAGCACTACTGCGCCGCCGATGAACTGCACCAGGTTGATTCGTTGCTCGAATACCAGCCATGCGCCGATCATCGAGAGCACGGGCATCAGCAGCGAAATCAACGATGATGTTGAAGCAGGAACAAACCTCTGAGCCCACACCATCAGTGTGTGTCCCACTGTGCCCGTAAAACATGTCATCAACACGATCAGTCCAATATCGCGGGCTGTCACCTTGCCCAGATCGGTTGAAGTTGCAATAGCCCATGGAGCCACTACTACAACCTGAGCAACGCTTACACCGAAAATAAAGGCCCACGCACCTACTCCGTCGGTACGAACCTTTTTGCAGGCCACGAAATAGCCGGTCCACAGAATAGCGTTGATGAGTGCATATACATCTCCGCGAAGCGTTGCACCGCCCGAGCCGTTTGCGCCGAAAACGATTGCGCAGATTCCTGCAAAACTCACAACCGCCAACATGACTTGAACTAGGCGAATTCGCTCACCCAAAAACTTTGGCGCAACAAACAGCACCATCGCAGTGGATACGTTGCCAATAATTGTTGCGTTGGCAATTGACGTCACCTTCATTGCGGTAAAACCACTGATCGTCGATAGCCCAAAGAAGATGCCAGGCCAAAATGTAATTTTCATCACATGTTTGGTAATCGGCACTTTGCGCAATTTCGCAATTGCAAACAACAACGGCGGCCAAAAAATTACGCGATAGAAGATTGTTGTGTTGATTGAAACACCGATACTTAGCGTGATGATCGGACCAACACTCCACACCAGCACTGCTGCAAACACAGCAAGGATTGGTGCTGACTGAACTCGCGTGGTGATGCGGTTCATTAAGAACTAATTACTTACGCGCATCTGGCGGCCGCAGGTCGATGCGCAACACCAAAATGCCATCTTCTAACGACGCCTCGGCATCACCGATCATTGCGAAGTCTTGAAAGTCGGACTGTGCCTGTTGCAAAAACATCTGTCGCTCTTCTCCTGCCACCGGAGGTAGCGGACGACGTTTCACTGCAGCAGCTCGCTCTTTATATCGAGCGATCATTTCGGAGGGTTCAAATGCGGCCATGAGTTAAAACTACTTCCCCGCTACTTCAGCAACGGATCAATGACATCTCGTGGACCATTGTCCACCGGTGCTTCAACTGTTCGCTCGGGACGACTAATGGGTTTGCGTGGAGCAGTTCTTGTCGGTTTAGCAACTGGATATTTGCTTGGGCTCATGCGCACTGCATCGAGCATTGCAACACGTTGGGCTTCATCGGCCTTGCCATAGGCGGCATCACTCATGATCTCGAGCGGCGCAAGAGCAGGAGACTCTGGCCTGGCCTCATTCCAAAACCACCAAGTCATGCGCGCGAGTGCAATACCGACAACCACACAAACAAGGGCAATCAATGTGGTCAGTCCAAACATGTTCAATAACCTACCCCAGCCAGCAATACTGAGAGCATGATTCGGGGGCTGCTCAACGTTGCCAGTAGTGCGTTGTTTATCTCGCTACTCGGGTTTGCAATGTGGTGGTCGCGTCGGGGTGAGCGCCAATGGACTTCGCCAGATGGCATGCGCTGCATTTGCCAAATGCGTATTTCTGGTGACGGTCTTGAGCACCCATGGCGTGAAGTGCGCTTACTGATTATTCCGGCACTATCGACAATTGCAATCACAGCAAAAGGTCACCGCGGAAAACCATTTCGAGGAACATGGAACTTGCTTGGAATCCCACACGCTTCACTGATTGGCGACGTTGCACCCGATCAACAAACTTTTGCCTTACATAAGCAAGGCGACACTGAAAAAACTGCGATTGTGCGAATTCACTCAGCAAGCGCAAGCATTGCGGTTATGCGAAATTGCTTTCCAGAAATCTCTTGACAGGCGGGCCCACCTGATCGAGGTTGATCAGAAATGCATCGTGTCCGTGCGGTGAATCGATTTCGACATATTTGGCATCGGTGCCTTGCGCTACCAAAACATCGCAAATCTGTTTTTGTTGATAGGTGGGGTACAAAATGTCGGATGAGATACCGAGTACAAGCGTGTTCGCTTTGATACGGCTCATTGCCTTGTTTAATCCGCCGCGACCACGCGCAACATCGTGCAAGTCCATTGCCTTACCGATGATCAAATAACTGTTGGTATCAAAACGTCGAATTAATCGGTCGCCGTGGTGGTCTAGGTAACTCTCCACCTCAAACCTGTCCCACAAACCCAAACCGTTGTAGTCGGCATCCATGTCGGCGAGGTCTCGTCCGAAGCGATCACTGAACACATTGTCTGATCTAAATGTGACTTGGGAAACCATGCGTGCAATCGACAGACCTTCCCATGGGCCCTCGCCAATTGCGGCGTCGTAGTACTCGCCGTTATTCCATTTCGGGTCAAGACGAATAGAGCGACGACCAATTGCGCCCCATGCAATTTGTTGCGCAGTCGAGTGAGTACACGTCGCAATAGGAATAATCGTTTTGACACGATCGGGAAACGTCACAGCCCATTCAAGCACTTGCATTCCACCCATTGACCCACCAACAATGCTGTGCCACTGCACGATGCCGAGCATGTCGGTAAGGCGCAATTGCGCACGCACCATGTCGCGCACCGTGATCACGGGAAAACGTGAGCCATACGGTTTGCCGTCAATCGGATGTGCCGATGCTGGACCAGTCGAACCTTGACAACCGCCGATCACATTGCTGCACACAACAAACCATTTATTGGTATCGATGTATTGGTCTGGACCAATGACTCCTTCCCACCAACCAGGAGTTGGATGACCATCTTCGGCTGGACCAGTTGCATGGCTGTCGCCTGTCCATGCATGACACAACAGAATTGCGTTACTTTTATCAGCGTTTAATGTGCCCCAAGTTTCATATGCAAGAGAAACCGAGTTCAGTTGCGTGCCGCCATCGAGTGCAAAGGGACGGTCGACAGGAAAATGTGCGAATTGGCGTGACCCAACAGGATGCGAAGGCTGCCATGCGCCTGTGGGTAGATAATCATGTCGGGTCATAAAAAATTCCTTCTGGCTCGCCCAACTGAGCCGGCCCGTTGCTTCGTCTACACGACGAAACCACATCTCCCATCCTTGCGGATGAGATGGCACCGTGGGCGTGACCCCGGTTGCCGGACCAATTGGTCTCTCCTGATGCAACTTGTAGTGCACCACCGGCCCGGTCGAGCAGACCGAGACGATGTTGCCCAAACAACGATACCTGCCGATATCGTGGTTGCACCACAGCGGGCGGAGTTGGTGCTGTGTACTCGGGCGGCCACGCAGGTCGCGACCGGAGGGTCGACGTGCGCAATTATCTTTCACCTCTTGCAGAAGCTCGCGAAATCGCGCCAAAAGGCTTTGGCAGTTTCGCCGTCACCCCAATTCCAATGGGCACCATAGTTGCCACATTTGGCGGAACAATTGTGAATCGAATCAACTTCGAGACTTACCCACTCGAGCAACGCAGCCGATCAATCCAAATTGATGTGGATCAATTTGTGCTCGGCCCAGAGTTGCGCGAACCAGGTGACTCCATCAATCATTCATGCTTACCCAACTGTGGAATGCGCAATGCAACACAACTCATCGCCATGGGTCCAATTGCTGTTGGCGAAGAGCTTACATACGACTATGCCACGAGCGATACGTCTGACTATGACGAGTTTGAATGCGCATGTGGATCCGATAACTGTCGTGGTCGTGTATCTAGCAATGACTGGAAGCTTCTCGATCTGCAAACTCGATATCGGCAGATATTTTCTCCCTATGTGCAACGAAAGATTCGGGCTTCACAGTTGGTGCGCTTTCTCACCAAGCGTGATGCGGAAGATTTGGTGAACAACTATGACGCCGACCCGCAACAAGCGCTTGTCCGCGCACTACGTATCGTGACCGGCATGCCCAATGCATCATGGCGGTCACTTGTTGCTCAAGTTTCACCAGATCTAGAACATCGAGAATTCTTGTACGGCGCAGATCAGTCATCTCTGGACAAACTTGCACAGCATCTGAACGAACAACGAAGTATTTAGATTTTCTTTTCAAAGTCAATTGCGCATGCAGCCGTGCCGCCTGGCATTTTTTGACGATTGCGCGCAACCCAGCGGTACACGACACCAGCAATTGGTGATACAACCGGCAACGACAACGCATAACCAGCCACAGTGATCCAGCCCCCAGCGTCTTTGCAAATGCGAGCCACCGCCTTGTGCGCGCTCAGAATCCGCGATGAGTCTGCGCTCACCCACTGCAAGGCTGTTTGACACTGCTGGGCGGTAAGACCCAACGATCCGAGATCCGCTTTTTGCCAAGCGACAATGTGAGGAACTCGCTTGAAGTGTTTTTGCATCCACTGCACACAACGGAGACAAAAGGCACAATCTCCGTCGTAAATGAGAGTGTCCATAGAGGTTTACGCTAGTCGCCCATCGCACTAAGTTGTGTTGCATGTACAAGTTTTTGTTGCGACCAAAGTGGATGGCTTTTCATATTTTGATCGTTGCACTTGTCACAATCATGCTGATGCTTGCCAACTGGCAATGGGATCGCCATCACCAACGAGTTGCATTTAATGACACACTCATTGAGCGCGTCGATGCACCGACACAACCACTCGAGCAAGTACTCGTCCAATTTCCTGATGCCAGTGATGCCGAATGGAGAAGCGTCGTGGTGACGGGTCTGTATCTGCAAGACCACGACATCCAGATCGTCAATGTGTCACAAGGTGGAGGACCGGGTTTTGACCCAGTTACTCCGTTACAACTGAGCGACGGTCGATTGATTCTTATCAACAGAGGGTTTATTCCGCTTGGTAGCAGTGTGCAACAAGCACCAACCGGATCTGTCACCCTGCAGGGCAGACTTCGCGCATCGTCAGTCAAACGACTTGGAGCGGTTTCCGACGCATCGAGCGGCGTACTGACCGAAGTACAACGCATTGACATCGCGCGGTTGCAACAGCAGATGCCTTCCCCACTGGTCAATGTCTATCTAGAAATGCAATCCTCATCACCTGCAGATGATGCAACATTGTCTCGAATTGCTGAACCCACTTTTAGCAACGGCTCGCATCTTGGCTATGTGGGTCAGTGGATTCTATTTTCACTATGCACACTTGGTGGTTGGTTTGCAATCGTGAGGCGCGAAGTAACTGGCAAAAAGCAATCAGTCCTCGGGGTGTAACTCGATCTTTGCCATCCGGCGAAACTGCTCGATCACATCTGGGCTCTTGTGCGTGGCATCAATGCTGCGGTACACCGTGTCCACATTGACACTGATACGCCCAAATTCTTTCCATTGCGCAAATGACCGACTGTTGTCGCCCAAGATGTCACGCGCAATTTCACGCGCTGCATCAAAGGCGTCCATGCCTGCGTCGTGACGCAATGTTGCTTCGCTTAATACAAACGACAGATAGTCGCGCACTCGGGCAATGCCTGCTTTATCGGTGAGCGGCCCGTGTCCTGGCACAACTACATCGATGTCGAGTTCGGACATGAGATCGCACGCCGCAATCCAATTGTCGAGAGGACCTGCCCACACAATCGGTGTGCCGCCAATAAACAAGATGTCGCCTGTGTACAGCGTCTTTGAATCTGCAACATACGCAATTGTGTCGCCCTCCGTATGTGCTGGACCCACTTCGATCAGCTCCACGACCCTTCCACCCACTTCAATATCAAGACGTCCGTCAAAGGTGCGTGTCGGAGGCGCAAGATCGATGCCATTAAATTCAAAATCGCCAAAGAAATGTCGGAACAACTCGCCGATCTCACCAGGTGTATTATTGAGAGCAGCCAACATCGACGGTGGAACTTCCATCATCTCGTGTGCAGTGGCACTTGATGCAACGATTTCTGCTCCGGTTACAAGTTGGTTGCCATAACAGTGGTCGCCGTTGGCATGGGTGTTAACAACAGTTGCGATTGGTGCGCTGCGTGTTGCAACAGACATCGAGTCGAGCATGGATGCCGTGAGCCGAAGATCAAACAGCGTGTCGACAAGCAGCGAGACACCGTCGCCCACAATGAGACCCGCGTTGCTGTAACCCCAACCGCCATCTGGTTGCAAGTAGGCATACGAGTTGTCGCCAACTTCGTGCAGACCAAGGGTGTATTCGTTGCTCATGTCATCAACTTAGACGCTTGTATCGAGCATCGCGGCACCGATCGCGCCTGCTTGTTCGCCAAGCTGTGCCGCAACGAGCCGTGGGTGTGCACGATGCTTTGGCGAATACAACAACTGCTCAAACCAGTGCGCAATCCGTGGCATCACTACGTCTGCCGAAACAATGACTCCTCCACCAACAACAATCACTTCGGGATCAGTCATGTTGGTGAGATTGACGAGACCAAGTGCAACCCACTTGGCAAATGTGTCAACAACACCAAGCGCATCGGCAGCACCGGCCTTTGCGCGCGACAACACGTCTTCACCCTTTTCACCCTTTGCCAAATACGAAAGACCGTTACCTGAGGCATACCGCTCCCAACACCCGTTGCGACCACATGGGCACATCGGTCCATCCGGATCTACAACCATGTGCCCGACTTCGCCAGCGAAGCCGTGTGCACCGCGTTGCAATACAGAGCCAGAGATAAATCCGCCGCCGATGCCAGTGCCAAGCGTGATCACCCATGCATCAGTTGCACCTTGCGCCGCACCCGATTTCCATTCACCAAGTGCTGCACACGTTGCATCGTTTTCCACCAAAACTTTTTTGCCCAAACGAACTTCGAGCATTTGGCGTAGAGCCAACTCTTTTGCTCCCACCAAGTTTGGTGACGCACGTATTACGCCTTCTGGAGAGATCAATCCAGGAACACCGATGCCAATTAGATTGAACTCACCGAGTTGCGCAACAATTTCGACAAGCGTGTCGCAGAGTGCATCAGCGTGAGGTGTTGGCAAGCGATATTGCTGAATAACTTTGCCGCTGTCGTCGACTGCAACGCCAAGACATTTGGTACCACCAACATCGATGCCAATTTTCATTGCACTATTCGCATCTCACGACTCGATGCGCGTCTTCAATTCTTTCAATGTGCTCAAAATGCGCATCTCAGCGCGACGCTTGACAAAGCCTGGAAGTGGGATCACGAGTTCGACTGCCAAGTCATAAGTAATGCGTGTGCCTGAACCTGCTGGTTCAAAAGCATACGAACCGACGATTGATCGCATGATGTCGCCATCCGACATGTGCCACGACAATTTGTTTGGCGCCTGCGCGTAGTCGTAGTCAAGTGTGTAGTGCGTACTGCGACCAAGTGCAGATGCACGAAACTCGACAGAGATTGGTCGGCCACTTGAGTCACGCGTGAGCACTGTTGCTTGCTTTACGTCATGGGCCCACTCGTGATAATTTTCGAAGTCGGTAACCATAGAAAAGCACTCGTCTAGACCCGCCGTCACTACCAAAGATTCTGAACCAGATTCAACCATGTCCTCTATCCTTGCCGATCGGGCTGCTCGCGGGGGGTAAAGGTTCCAAATTGGCTGGCCCACAAGCCGTTCAGTCCGAGCCCGAGCAACGGCACCAATACCCCAAAAGCAAGGGTGCTCCCCGCCTTGCCATCTGTGGATGAGCGCGCAATCGCGCCGGCAAGGCCGATGACAAGTTGTGCAATCAGGCAGCCATTCATGGTCTTTTGCACTTGCTTATCCGCAACTTGACCGCTCATAAAATACAACGACGCCACAGAGATTTCGTCAACTCGGCTTCGTTGCACAGCCGAAAAATAACCCCAGATAAACGCTGCTACACCGATACCAAACAACACGAGGTCTACACCAACGCCTGCTGCTCGTGTGGCTGGCGTAAACACAACTGCGGCAACGACAGTCGCAACCAAAAACAGCGATGTGAGAAATAGATTGATTCGTGGCACGTTCTTCATTGAGTATCCACTGTAAGCACTTGTGCCAATGATTTTGTTAACACGTCGTAATCAAAGGTGTTCATGGCACGCTCTCGCGATGCAACACCCATCAAACTTCGCAAGAATGCATCATCGAGCAACTGGGCAACGGTGCTTGCCACTTGAACCACATCACTCGGGTTTTGCACGACCTTGCCAGTGAGACCATCTAGTACTGCGTCTGCCGCACCACCACTCTTGCCTGCAATTTGCGGCACACCACACGATGCGGCTTCCGAAAACACAATGCCAAAGCCTTCTTGTTCGAGTCCACCCCACCGCGACCTACACAACATCGCCGAAACATCAGCACATCCGTACAACAGCGGCAACTGCTCGTCAGTAACGCGGCCAAGCATTCGCACCGGCGCACCGAGTTTGTCAATAAGTTTTTGCAATCGCTTCGCATCGCGACCCCCACCACCGATGAGCACCTGCAAGCGAGGCCGACTGGCGCGAAGTGCTGCCGCAACCTCGATAAGCGTGTCGAAGCCTTTGCGCGGCACCAAACGACTGACACCTACGATCAGCTCGGCATCATCGCTCACACCAAATTCGCGACGAGACACTTTTCGCTCTTCATCATTCAATGGTCGAAATCTTTGTGTGTCTACGCCGGGGGGAATCACTGTGATCGGCAGAGTGCTTCCACCAGCGCGACGAGCTTCTGCCGCCGGATACTCACCAGCAGCAATGATGTGACTTGCATTTTTTAGAACGCGCGACAACACAAATCTCGACAATGGCAATCTTCCAGGCACGGTCACTTCTGCACCATGCAACACCACCATGTAGGGCAACTTGAGTCTTGGCCCAACAATGCCTAGAGGCACAGCAGGGTCGAGAACAACAAAGTCGGCACCAATCTCTCGAGCCATATCATTTATGCGCCTGACCATCAGTGGATGCGGCAACAGCCATGGCTCGCGCACCCGTCTGATCTCAAACGTCTGAGCAGCATCAAAACTTTCGGCACCGGCATGTGGCGACGTCAATACCGCAAACGAATCTGGCGGCAAACGCCTCCACCACTCCCACAACAAGTTTTGGATTCCACCGATCTTTGGGGGGAAATCGTTGGTGACAAGTAAATGTTTCATGGTGTCGAAGCACCCAATCTAGATCGCTTGTTGTCGCGCCAACGGCAGGTTTTGCAATTCGTCAACCACCAATGGTGCTGTGTCATGCATGGGAATCAGACTGAATAAGTTGAGTCGTGCAGCCGACCACACCGCGTGGGCTCGCAGCATTGGGTCTGGGTGCTCGAGATATCGAGCAATTGCGCTCACCACATTTGCATCAGAGCGTTCACCGATGTTGCCCAGCACAAGCAAAGCGTTGCGTCGCACCCAATCTGGGTTGCGCTCGGCGATGTACCACTGGTCAACGCGTGCAAGCAGTGTTTCGTCGTCCATGTCGAGCAACTCCAGCACGTTCATCCACGGCCGTGCATCATCTCGAAGTGGTTTTGACAAACTCAACCGAATTGTCGGTGGACACACTTCTTGACAATCATCACATCCATAAATTCGATCGCCCAAGGCCTCTCTGTACCTGCGATCGAAGATGCCAGGTTTTTGAATGAGCCACGCAAGACATTTGGCAGCATCAACGGTGCCTGGCTCGATAATTGCCTGAGTAGGACAAGCATCAGCACATCGCCTACACGCTCCGCATCCGTCGGCAACTGGTTTGTCATTAATCACGAGCGGTGCAGTTGTGATCACGCTGCCCAACACAAAGAAACTGCCGGCACCTTCAATAAGGACGTTTGCATTTTTGCCAAACCAACCAAGACCTGCCAAGTACGCAGCCTCGCGATCAACCATCGAGTTGTCGTCGGCAAATACAACTGCCTTAAAACCATCGCTGCGCAACTCGTCTCGCATCGCGAACAAGCCGACTTTGAGCGATTCGTAATATTCGGTCCATGCATATCGCGCAACACGTGCGCTTGGATGCGACTGTGGATTTGGCAATGGTGACGCATACGAGTACGCACCAACGATCATTGCTTTGGCATCAGCGACAGCCAATTGAGGATTAGTTGATCTTGCAGGATTGCGATACGTGAACTGCATCGTGTCGTGCAAGCCCGCAGCCTTGCGCTCGACAAGTGCTTGGTGCGCGCGTTGCATCACTTGTGCTGGAGCAACACCGACGCGGTCCAACCCACCAGATGTTCCGATGGACAGTATGTGATCGGTATAGGCCACGCAGGCAGCGCGGTCGGCAACGTCAAACTGGGGTGATTTTTTAGATAACCGCACGATGCCGAAGCGTAGGCACCATTCCGGCATTTGCGAGCAGGCGAACTGCCCGCTGCTCGGCAAGATCAAACACCACCGCTGTTTCATGCGGATCGCCACACAAAAATGACATCAAACAGTCGTCGCATGCCGATGTCTTGTGCATGACGCAGGTGTCGCAACTGATCACCAGTGGTTGTTGGGATTGATTTATTTCGCTCATCTCGTGCTCCTCATTTCAACTAGGGAATCTGACTGTGGCCTACGGCTTCTGTGGGGAAATATGTAAGTTGAATTGCATGTGTACGCCAACTACGTACAAAGTGAAGTTTGCACAATGGGTGTTACAGAGATATTTCGACCCTCTCAATCCAGTCGCGTACAAGGGCATTAAAGACTTTGGGCCTTTCGACTCGGCCTAAATAATGACCTGCCATGTCGACAACGGCGACGGTGGCACGCGGAAATTCGGGCAGCAACTGCAGCTGCCGCTCGTAACCCACCGTGGCATCTTGATGCCCCAAGGCGATCAGGCTCGGTCGCGTGAATGGGTCTACCGAATAGCGAATTTCGATGGGAAGCACATAGTTCTCGTTGAGACGCTCAAGAAAATCATCATCGGATAATCGATGGGCAGGTACATCATGCGCGCGTATCTCGTCGAGGGCATACTGACTATGTTCCACCAAACCTGCAGGGATCCACTGTTCATCTGATTGCAAATTGCCAAATAACGACATGTCCTCAACGATGGTCGAAGATTCCGTGGTTTGGCGATTATTCAAATCATCCGGAAGGTCGGGCACCAAAAGTGCAGCCCCCAAGAGTCTGTGAGGCATTTTTCGAACAAGACCAAGCGATAAATACCCTCCATAGGAGTTTCCAATTACCCCAAACTTTTGATCGCCGATCACCTGTTCAATAACTTTTGTCAAAATCTCCAACATCTGCGTTTGATTGTTTAGCCAGTCGGGCGCAATTGTGGTGCCGTGACCAGGTAGGTCAAAATAGATTCGTTGCCATGTTGATGACTCGTCAAAATTTGGTTCAAGGTCGGCCACCATGTAGCGATGGTCTGCCGACCAACCATGAATAACCAATAACGGTCGCCCCATGCCTCGCCGGCGAATCTCTATTTTGATTCCATCAATTTCGATAGTCGTCGTATCTGTCATGTGCACAATCTTTACCTATTGGAGCGAACTACTTAGTTGTTGCTCCGGGAAAAGGAACTGGCGAGACCTGTGCTGACCGCACACCATCTGGTGTTTCAACGCTCATCTGCGTACCGACAGACGTGAAATCAATAGCCACTTGACCCAGCGAGACGTTGGTCTGCAGACGGGGTGACCACACAGCAGATGTGACAGAGCCGATCTGCTTGCCACCAGCAATGACCGGCCATGGCGCGCGATTGGCTGACACCTTGTCGCCATCGATCGTGATACCAACAATTGCACGATCAATCCCCTTCTTGGCACGCGCACGAATTGCATCAAGCCCAATTGCTTCGATGTCAGCGCCTAGACCAACATATTGAGCCATGCCACCTTCGAGTGGTGTGTCGTTGCGTGTGATATCGGTTCCATACGTCATCAGGCCTGCTTCAATACGTTCGATCAAGTTTGGGCAACCCGGACGTATGCCATATTTTTGGCCAGCCGCATCGAGAGCGTCATATAACTGCACTCCGATCTCGGCGTCGTCAACATAAATTTCGAACCCGCCCTGGGCACTCCAACCACTGCGCGCAACGAGCAACGGATGATTGGCAAACGTAAGCGTGTCAAAACGAAAAAACTTTGTTGCCCGAGCCGCTTCACCAAACACTTCGACAATCACATCTTCGGCACGTGGACCCTGCACCGCGAGCGGCCAAATATTTGGCTCAAAGATTTTGACATCGAGTTTCATTCCAAGAGCTATGCCCTGGGCCCACAACAAGATGTCGAGATCGGAAATAGAAAACCAGAATCGATCTTCTGCGACACGAATAGCAACAGGATCATTGAGCAAGAAACCATCCTCGTCACACACAGGTGCAAGCGCGCACTTGCCAATGCCGAGCTTGCGCAAGTCGCGCACAGTCAACATCTGAGCAAGCCGAGCAGCATCTGGTCCAACAATTTCGACTTGTCGCTGACACGAGACATCCCAAATCTGCACGCTTTCACGTAGATGGAAATAATCTTCTTCTACCCCACGAAAACGTGTTGGCAACAACATGTGGTTATAAATCGTGTATGCCTCGACACCAAATTTTTCGATGCGGCTCGAAAAAGGTGTTGAGCGCGTGCGACGCGTGATTGCAAGAGCGGGGATGCTCATGGTCCCACCCATTTGATGGTGCAGATTTCGGCGCTGCGCCCCTCAAAGTTCCAGACTCTGCCAAATGCACGGACTCTGCACTGCACTGCCTTTGCCACGATCACTTCTGGTCCCATCCAGTATTGAGTGTTGACGACACTTACTTCTTCGGATTCACGAAGCCCACCAATCGGCTCGACCGAGCCCTGAATGAACTTGCCAACCGACAACGTCCGTTTGCCGTTTTCGGTGGTGAATGTGATCGGTGCGCGTTCTGCCCCGAGATACTGGCCAACGAGGAGTTTGAATAGTCCAGTGGTGCCGCGAGCCGAACCACGGAAAATTTCTTCAAGTTTGGCAAACTGCTCGTCAGTTGCGCGATCATCGATCCACAATGCGAGCGTCCAGTTGCCGCGCTCCATCTTTCCCGGAATGTCGAGCAACATTCCAACATTGAGACCCGACAGATCAACTGATCCAGCGTGCCCTTTATCAATTCGCACACCAGACCAAGCCTGACAATAACCCTCGGTCGGAGGGTGAGTTCCGAGGGATATTACGCATGGACAAAAAACCGTGCAATTGCAGTTGAGAATAAGTTCGCCTTCTAACGACCATGGTTCCATGTTGTATCGCTTTCTTTTCTAGTGAATATTGAATTAGTTGTGTAAATGATTTGTAGGTTGCGCGCCAAAAACAAATTGCATTGCGAGTAATGCAAACCCACCCATCAGAAGCGCAACACCAAGTGGCTTCGTCACTCTCTTGCCGATTGCCGGAAATTTTTCTATTGCCATAACTGCCGCACTCAACACCATGAACAAAACGTTTGACATTCCTCCTGCTAGCGCAAGCAACATAAGTGCCCAGCAACACCCGATGCACGTCAAACCATGCCGGAATCCCATTTTCATTCCTCCGGCAATACCGTCGCGCCAAAAACGCATAAAGAAAGTCATGGGAGCAACGCACTGCGTCAGGCAATTTTCTTTTAGCGTCGAAAATTGGTATGCGCCAGCAACAACAAGCAGCAATCCGCTCAACCACAATGCAGAACGGTGATCCTCAACCAAACCAAAATCTGTCAAGATTCTTTGTAGCGACGTAGCAATCAATGCAAAACCAATCCACATTGCGCAATACGTTGCGACAAACATCCACCACACCGCAATTGATCCTGTGCGCAATATGTTGCGCAATGCACCAAGCACCGGAACGGCAGTCGTAGACATCATCACCAACGACATGAGTACCCACATTGCAAACGTTGCGCCCCAACCAACTTGATGCTGTGTGGCCTGCGCACTTGATATCCGAATCAGAGCAAACCAGCCGAGTGTCACCAACATAAAAAAGCCAACCCATGCAACATCGGGTCGCGGCATTGCACGAAGCCCAACTGGTTGGCTTGTTGTTTCCATGATCTGATCACTATAGTGATCAGACTGTGAGCAACAAAATCAAACGTGACAAGAACCATAAAAACGAAGCATCCGTCTTTGATGCTGTTCGCTTTGCCCAACTGCTCTCACACCGTCGCCAGCAACTCGGTCTCACCACGCGACAACTTGCGATGCGAGCAAACATCTCTCAGCCATACGTGGTTGCCTTGGAGCGATCAAGAAACGGCGTCCATGCCACTAAAACCAGCGCAATGAGCCCGTCACCCACTGTCGACATGATCGCCAGGCTCGCCACTGCATTACAGATGAGCGCAAACGATCTGTTTATACAAGCGGTTCGGCCCGCAGGCAAACACGTCTTGCTCTTTATGGAAGATGACATGGTGACATCCCTTGAAAGGGCTCGCACTGCCTCGACAAAGAGTGCAACAGCAACAGACAAAACACCTCAAAAGTGGCTGTGTGCTGGAGGCCCAGTAGCTCATGACACTCTGAAAAGTCATAACTGCCTTTCCATCAATCTGCATCGCGACAGCAACAATGCTTACAAACCGAAAGCGATCACTGCATCTCTGAGCAACGAATTATCTAGACACCAAGCAAATATTTCGGGAAGCGATATAGGGATTGTCTTTGACGAAACATCATCACTGATGAACCACGTCAACAACCCGATGTCAATTGTTGAATTTGAGCATGATTGGAAGCAAGTGGTTACCGACGCGACTCAAGCGGTTGGTGCATTTGCGGCATGGAACATCTGCGTGTACCGCATTGACAATCTCTTGAGCCTTCACAATCCGGCTGAGGTTGCTCAAGACCTACTGCGCAGTCATGACAATGTTTGGTCGGCGCGAAACAAGTCAATAACAACCGGCACCTCTGCAGCCAAACGATTGCTCACTCTTGTTCGGCCACAAGATGTTTCAGCAAAGAGTTGGTCGGCGCACACCAACGCCGTTGTACAAGAATTACAGATCAGCGCATAAAGTTTTAATACTCACCGAAAGGCACACAACATGAGCAACCCAACAACATCCCGCGCTTTTACTGTTGGCAAGATCAACGACGTATGGACACAACAGATCACCGACGTGTCAGTAGACGATCTGGGTGATGGCGATGTGTTGATTGCCGTGGAGTATTCGTGCATCAACTACAAAGACGGCCTAGCTACAAGTGAGAAGGGTCGCGTTGCACGGATCGATCCATTGATTGCAGGAGTGGATCTTGCGGGCACCGTTGTTGAGTCATCAAGTCCTGAGTTTGCAGTCGGTACCCAGGTCATTGCTCATGGTTACGACATTGGTGTTGCACGCCATGGCGGATACAGCGCGCTTGCTCGCATACCAGCGCAATGGTTGGTTGCTTTGCCAGCCGGCATGACCGCTCGCACCGCAATGATGATTGGAACCGCTGGCTTCACTGCAGCGCTCTCGGTTGATGCACTCGAGCGCGCCGGTCTCATCGTTGGCTCAGGCCCTGTATTGGTTACTGGCGCCACAGGAGGCGTTGGTTCAGTTGCGGTTGGAATGTTGGCAGCGCGCGGCTACGAAGTTGTTGCGTCTACCGGCAAAGCAGCATCGAGCGATTGGCTGAAGTCGATTGGTGCAAGTGACATCATTTTGCGCGAAGAAACCAGCGCAGAGTCCCCAAAACCACTCGAGCGAGAGCGTTGGGCGGGATCTGTTGACTGTGTTGGTGGATCGACTCTCGCCTACGTGTTACGCACTCTCAATTACGGAGCATCGGTTGCGGCAAGTGGCCTTACTGGTGGCAATGGATTAGCAACGACAGTGCTGCCATTTATCCTGCGCGGTGTCAATCTGCTCGGTATCGACAGTGTGCAAACACCCATCGCCATCCGTCGCACAATGTGGACAC
>JAIOXC010000019.1 GCA_021741795.1 Ilumatobacteraceae bacterium
ACATGGTGCAAGCGACATGGCACCAAACCCAATCTTTAAGGGACCAGGCGAGCGCACCAAATTGCGCAGCGCCGGTGGTCAGCCAACATGGACACCTGCACAAGGTCTGGCAGACGCTTACATCTCGATGGGTCAGACCGCAGAAAACGTGCGCGAAATCGAAGGCGTCACTCGTGAAGAGATGGATGCCTTTGGTGCTCGCTCGCAGCAGCTTGCAGTGAAGAACCAAAACAACGGTTTCTTTGAGCGCGAAATTACTCCGCTCACATTGCCAAACGGAACGGTGATCAGCAAGGACGATGGCCCGCGCGATGGCACAACTGCCGAAGGTCTTGCAGCACTCAAGCCAGTGTTTCGTCCAGACGGACAAATCACTGCTGGTAACGCATGCCCGCTCAACGACGGTGCAGCGGCAGTCATGGTCATGAGCGACACAAAAGCAAAACAACTTGGACTCACACCACTTGCACGAATTATTTCGTCAGGTGTTTCTGGTCTCAACCCAGAGATCATGGGTCTTGGCCCAATCGAAGCCTGTCGTCAGGCACTCAAGCGTGCTGGCATGACCATCGACAACATCGACCTTGTTGAAATCAACGAGGCATTTGCTGCACAAGTTATTCCGTCGGCAAAGCACCTTGGCATTTCAATGGACAAGCTCAATGTGCACGGTGGAGCGATTGCACTTGGTCACCCATTCGGTATGACCGGTGCTCGCATCATGACAACCCTGATCAACGGCCTGCAGTCGACTAACAAGTCGGTTGGTATGGAGTCGATGTGTGTTGGTGGTGGCCAAGGTATGGCCATGATCATCGAACGCCTCAGCTGAGACGAGCGAGTTTTTCTCGGCGACCAAGTCGCCACAACATCACCGCAGCCAGCACCGTTAGTGCTGCCATGAGCAGTGCAACCGCACCGAATGCAACGATGCCTCCGATGTCGCTTGCTCCACCAAAGTGTCCATAAATTGCTGGCGTTGTAAATGCAAGCAACATCGACATCAACAAACCAGACGCACCTGCGAGGCCTTGCGCTGCAGATGCGCGACCAATTGGCGCGGCGAGTGCCACTGCCGCGGCTGATGCCGGATACATCAATGCTTGAGCAATACCTTCGAGCACGTTGAGCGCAACAACAGGTGGAAGAGTTTGAAAAAGTCCGTATCCACCAACTGCGGGGACGACAAAAGTCATTGCGTACATGGCAACTTTTTGTGGGTCATGTTTGTCGGCCAATCTGCCGCCATACGAAGCAAAAACAATGAATGGAATGGTGTACAAACCGAACGAGATGCCGACCATCATGTTGCCGCCACCCAAGTCGGTGAGGTAGCGATCCCACAGTGAGTCAAAGATGCCAACGGGGGCCTGAATTGCCATTGCCAGAAGTACCGCAATGCGCACCTGCGGGTAACGCAACAGTTCGATGCTCGCTCGTTGTGATGTTTCGTTGGTTGGCAATTCGGGAAACGAGCGAAATGCAATCAGCAACAATGTGACGAGGCTGACGCAACCGAACACCAGAAATGTTGCCGAGATGCCAATTGGGTCGAGCAACATTCCACCAAACAGCGGGCCAGCAACAAAGCCGAGCAATTCAATCCCTGCAAGCCTGCCCAAACGCTCTCCACGTCGCTCTGGGTCGACATGCGAAATGAGTGCGCGCACAGCAGGCATAACGAGACCGAATGAAGAGCCAATGACCGCGCGAGCAACAATGAATTGTGTAAGAGATGTGCTTGTTGACATCAGGATCGCACCGAGTGCACTGACCAACAGACCGAGCATGATCAGTCGTTTGGCATGCCCTCGGTCGGCGTACGGAGCGATGAACAGTTGCGCCAAAAATCCGCTCAGGAAACCGGCACCAGAAATGAATCCAAGACTTGCGGTGGCAAACCCAAACTTGTCTTGAATGTCGCCGAGTGCAGCAAAGATCACGCTGTTGGCGGTGGCAATGCCGAACGAACATGACATCAGCAAAAAGGCATCTGCCTTGTGGTCGCGCAGGTCGAGTGTCATTAACGACCCAGTTCGTTCAACACTGCGTCGCCGAATTTTGGCCATGCGTCAAGCGCCCATTCGCCAAATTCGCGGTTGGAAAGCGCAAAGCACGCAACGTTTGCTACGGGATCAATCCAAATAAAGGTTCCGCTACCGCCAAAATGTCCAAAGGTGGATGCGCTGTTGCGCGTTGTCATCCAGTGGGGTGACTTGGCGCCGTGGATTTCTGGGCCGAGACCCCAAGGGCACGGGTCAAACCTTCCTACGCCTGGCACCACGCCTTCAAGCTCGCCGAACTGCGGTGTCGTTGCTTCGATGTATGTAGATCGTGCAATGAGTTTCGGTGCACGCAGCTCGGCTGCAAATAATGCAAGATCAGAAATTGTTGAGTGCACATCTGCGGCGGGGGAGCCAAGCAATTCGCTTGATGACATACCCAGCGGAGCAAACACCGACTCAAACAAATATTCGTCAAAGTTCATTTCGACATGCGTTGCAATATGTGTGGCAAGCATTTCGAAACCAGTGTTGGAATACACACGCTTGCGACCTGGGCTAATGATCGGTGCGCCATTGTCAAATCCGTAGCCACCGGCATGGCAAAGGAGATGCCGAAGTGTGCATCCCTCTTGACCAACTGTGTCGTCAAGCGAAACCGAGCCGTCTTCTACCGAGATAAGCGCGGCCCAAGCTGTAACGAGTTTGCTGACCGATGCGAGCCGAAATCTGTAATCGGTGTCGCCAGTTATGTGCAGCGTGCCAGTTTGGTCAATGACACCTACTGCGACATTGGGTGCGCCCCAGGTGTTCGTGAGCGCAAATGATTGCGTCAGTGTTGTGCCCATAGGCACTAATTCTTGTCGCGAATCAGTTCTGCAACGCGGAATGCAAGGTCAAGCGATTGACGAGCGTTTAGGCGTGGGTCGCACACGGTTTCGTAGCGAGTATCGAGATCATCATTGCTCACTGCCTCTGCACCACCAAGACATTCGGTGACGTTGTCGCCGGTGAGTTCGATATGAATGCCGCCTGGCCATGTGTCTTCTGCACGATGCGCTAGAACGAAGCCAGTGATTTCACGAATGATGTCGTCGAAGTGGCGGGTCTTGCGGCCATTTGGTGCGGTGAATGTGTTGGCGTGCATTGGGTCGCATGCCCACACAACTGGGTGCCCGGTGTCGCGCACTGCGCGAAGTAGGGGACGCAATGCTTCTTCAACGTTGTCTGCACCCATGCGAGTGATCAACGTGAGTCTGCCTGGGATGCGCGATGGGTTGAGTGTTTCGCACAGGTTGAGCACAAAATCGACACTTGTGTCTTTGCCAATTTTGCAACCGATTGGGTTACCTACGCCGCGAAGAAACTCGATGTGCGCTCCGTCGAGTTGGCGTGTGCGTTCGCCGATCCACAGCATGTGTGCACTGCAGTCATACCATCCGCCAGTCAATGAATCTTGACGGGTAAGTGCTTCTTCATAGCCCAAAATGAGTGCTTCGTGACTGGTGTAGACGTCGACTTGATGTAATGCACTGTGAGTCTCGGTGTCGACACCGCATGCTCGCATAAATGCGAGCGCGCGCTCGATCTCTGCAGCCACTTGCTCGTAGCGCTGGCCTTCGGCACTTGTGGCCACAAATTCTTGGTTCCATGCGTGCACTCGGTTGAGATCTGCAAAGCCACCCTTGGTGAAGGCGCGCAACAAGTTGAGCGTGCTCGCCGACTGGTGGTAGGCCTGCACTAAGCGTTCTGGGTTTGGTCGTCGGGCATCTTCATGGGCCGCAGGGTCGTTGACCATGTGTCCGCGAAACACTGGCAACTCAACGCTGCCAATTTTTTCGGTGTTGGCCGAACGTGGTTTTGCAAATTGGCCAGCGATGCGACCAACTTTGACAACAGGAACACCCATCGAATAGGTGAGCATGACAGCCATCTGCAAAATAACGCGAAGCTTTTCGCGAATGTTTACTGCAGTGAACTCTTCAAAACTTTCAGCACAGTCACCGGCTTGCAAGAGAAATGCGTTGCCGCTCGCAACTTGTCCCAATGCTGCTTGCAACGAGCGCGCTTCACCCGCAAAAACGAGTGGGGGAAACGTGGCAATCTGTTTGAGTGCGCGCTCGAGTTCGCCTGTGTCAGGCCATTGTGGCTGTTGCACAGCAGGCATGCTCTGCCAAGATGAAGGTGTCCAGTTGCGTGTCATAGGGCTCAGTACTTTCAGTGTACGAACCTGTCGTGTTGAAACCCAGCGGGTTTTAGACGGTCAGGAAATCGCCAGAATCTTCGCGCAATGAGTCAACTGCACGGCTCACAAGTCGGCGCGCGGCTTCGGCAGTAACGCCGAGTTCTTCGCCAACCTGACGGAAGCTCTTGCGCTCGCCGTCGTGCATGCCAAAGCGTGCTTCGACTGCGTAACGGGCGCGCTCGTCAAGTGTGTTGAGCAAATTGTCAAGCAGATCGGTGTCAACCATCGACATCACTGCCTCTTCTGGGCTGATGTCATCGTTTGGCACCAAGTCGCCAAGAGTTGCGTCGCCGTCGTCACCGATGGTCTTGTCGAGCGAGACCGGGGTGGTGAGGCGGTGCAATTCGGCGTTCATTGCGTCGAGACCTTCTGCATCGCCTGAGCCCTGACGAAGTGCTGCACGCAATGTTGCTGAGCGATCACCGGGAATACGGATGAGGCTGGCCTTCTGGTCGAGCGCGCGGCCAATGGCCTGACGAATCCAGAATGTTGCGTATGTCGAGAACTTGAAACCACGGCGCCAGTCAAACTTGTCGACGGCGTGCTCGAGGCCCAAGTTGCCCTCTTGGATCAAGTCCAACAAGTCCATGCCCTGTGGCAATGGATAACGACGGGCAATCGAGACGACTAGTCGGAGGTTTGAGCGAATGAAGTGATCTTTGGCCTTGGCTGCGCCACGAAGGTCGGCGCGCAATGCTGCACTGCGCTCGCCCTTTTTCATCGCTGCAGCCGCATCGCGACCCTTTTCGATGGCTTTGGACAGGTTGCGCTCGTCCTCAGCATTGAGGAGGGCGACTTTGCCGATTTCGTTGAGATAGAGACCGATTGCGTCAGACATGGTGGGGGGACCGTTTCGAGTGTGTGGGGGGTTTATGGGGGGATTAACTACATTAGTTCATCGGCAGGTTTTGCGCTAGGGGTAAATAGATATTTCTTTAAATTCTTAAAGCCTTATGTTTATTGGTGAAGAGTCATATTGCTCACGCACAAACCAGGCATCCGTGTGGCAAAACTGCAGGGCCGAGGTAGAAGCAGATCTTTCTAGACTGACAGGCGTGTCACAACCCAAACATCAGCGAATTGGATTGTTTGGTGGCACCTTCGACCCGCCTCACGTGGGTCACTTAGTGACGGCAATCAATGTGCGCCATGCCCTGAATCTGGATGTGGTGATCTTGATGGTCTCCCATGACCCGTGGCAAAAGTCTGGTGTGCGCGATGTTTCGCCGGCCGCAGACCGGTTTGCGTTGGTGGAAGCCGCAGTGCGCAATGTTGATGGACTCGTTGCTGGGCGAGACGAGATCGATCGCGGTGGACCAAGCTTCACTGCCGACACCCTGCAAGGTCTTGCAAACAGGTATCCAGGCGCGCAACTGTTCACCATTGTTGGTGATGATGCGGCTGCAGGTTTGCCAAGTTGGGAGCGTGTTGATCATGTTGTCGCGCAATCGCAATTGGTTGTTGTTGATCGACCAGGAGTGAGTGTTGAGTTGCCAAAACATTTTGAGTGGCTTCGAGTTGGGTCTCCGCGACTTGAAGTGAGCAGCACCGACTTGCGTTCACGGTTTGCCGACGGTCGTCCAACCGATTATCTCGTGACAACTGCAGTACTCAACGAGATTCAGATTCGTGGCATGTATGGATCGGGTGAGAGAATTAGTCATTCATGACCGCAATAGCTTCAAGGCAACGCAACAGGATGCTCGCGGCGCTCACATGTGGAATTGCTTCGGCATGTTTATTACCAATTGGTGGCGTGATTGCTGCGCGCTCGTTGTTGAATTCGTCAGGTGGTCAAAGGGTTGACGACAGTGGAGCATTGCTGATTCCTGCAACGCCTGCCGCATTGCTTGCCACTGTCAACGACATCAATCAAGTCACATCGCTCACCGCATTTGTGCTTGCGCCAAGCGGCATTGGTGGCACCATCATTTCGCTTCCCGTTGGTACTCGAGCAGAAACTATTGGTGGTCAGGCGCCGCATCGCATCGCTGACACATTTGCTGAGGCGGGTGTGGAAGCCATGCTGCTCGAAACAGAGGGCGCACTCGACGTGACGTTCAGTGTTGTTGGGGCTGTTGGACGTAGTGACTTGGCAGGAGTGCTCAATGTATTGCCGCCGATACCTGTCACATTTGAGACACCAGTTGTCAACACCGCAATGGTGATGCCTGATCCAACAACTACAACAACGATTAAGTCGCGCAGTTCTCAATCAACTGAAACAACTCTTCCACCACAACCAACTGCAGTTGACTCCGAAATGTTCCCTGCAGGAGAGCAGACGTTGACCGGTGATCAAGCGGCATTAGTGCTGTACACGCAAAAAGCTGGCGAGCCAGAATTCGATCGACTTGCTCACATCAAAGCAATGTGGAACGGAGTTGCTACAGCGGTTGGCACCGGGCTTGCGCCTGAAGTTGCACAATTTGATCCTGGGCTCGTAGGCACAGAATCGCCCAAAGATATCGGAGCATTTATACGCAGGGTGCTTGGCGGCCCGATCCAGGTCTGGCAGTTGAGTGCACAGCCTCTCGTGGGTGCGGACAACCCATTGGGGATTGACATTTACGCGCTCGACCGCTTTGAGGTGTTGATGATTATGGCCAGTGTGGCGCCAAGCAGTTTGTCAATTGCCAATGACACACTTGCGGTGCAGGTGGATAATCCATTCAACGATGCAAACATCACTCGCGCAATCGTCGAACGGTTGAGTTATCTCAATGTGACTGTGGCATTGATCAGGAATTTGACGATTAGTCCACAGCAAAAAACTGAGATCAAAACCTCAACCGTGATTACAGATGAGTTGAAAAAAATAGGTCTTGATGGTGTTATTGGACCTATCTCGTACGGGAAGTGGAAAGACCCTGTGCAGGGAATTGGTGCACAGATAATCCTCGGCCAAGATTTCATTGATTTCTTGGCATCAGCGCCGGCATTGCCACCAACGACCGTGGCCACTGATGGCTGAAAAAAAGCCAGCAGCGAAGAAGGCAGTAGTTAGGAAGGCAGTAGCGAAGAAAGCAGCAACCAGAAAACCAAAAGTTTCGACTGCGTTGCAGTTGGCCCAAGTGGCAGCCCGTGCCGCGGATGAAAAACAGGGGTCAGATATCACCGTCTTGGATGTGGGTGATGTGTTGGCAATCACCGAATTGTTTGTGGTTGCCACGGCGAGTAACTCGCGTCAAGTAGGCGCAATTCAGAGCGAGGTCAGCCACAAAGTGCGCGAAAAGCTTGGTCGGTCTCCGTTGCGCAGCGAGGGAACGGTTGAACAGCAGTGGGTACTGATCGACTACGGCGATGTTGTCATCCACATTTTCGCTCAAGAGGCACGAGACTTCTATGAAATCGAGCGCTTGTATTTTGATGTGCCTGTGGTGAGTTGGAGTCTTGGAGACTAAGTTCGTGATTATGGACGCATCGACTAACGCATCAATGAACAACTCCAATTTTGGATTAACTGGTTTGCGTGTACTGGTCACTGGCGGCGGCTCTGGTATTGGAAGAGCGATTGCCGATGCCATGATCAATGCTGGCGCAACAGTGGTGGTCTGCGACGTCAATGATTCGACAAAGCCCAACTACATCTGCGATGTCTCAAAAACAAGCGATGTGGAAGCAATGTTTGCAGCGATCGAACGCGACCTTGGAGGTCTCGACATTTTGGTCAACAATGTTGGGGTGCCTGGCCCAACTGCTCGAGTAGACAAAATGGATCCCGATGCCTACGACGAGTGTGTGCGCATCAACCTTGGAGGCACGTTTCGTTGCACGCATGTTGCAGTGCCGATGTTGCTGAAGTCCAAAGGATCGATCATCAACATTTCTACAAGTGCTGGAATATTTGGTTACCCATTACGTTCGCCGTATGTTGCGGCAAAGTGGGGAATCATTGGTCTCACCAAGTCGTGGGCAATGGAGCTTGGCGAGTTTGGGGTGCGCGTCAATGCCATCTGCCCAGGTTCGGTGAGTGGTCCGCGTATGGATGGAGTTATTGAGCGTGAAGCATTGGCAACTGGTTCGACAGCGAGTGACATTCGCACCGGTTATGAAAAACAAGTTTCACTGCAGACATTTGTCGATGCAAGCGATATTGCGGCTTCTGCAGTATTTTTGAGTTCACCGGCAGCGCGATTTATTACGGGTCAGGTGCTTCCAGTCGACGGCAATATTGAAACGATGAGGGCATAGCCACGATAGATTGACGGCTGAAATAAGTCCATGTGAATGGGGCTATAGCTCAATTGGTAGAGCGCTTGCATGGCATGCAAGAGGTCAGGGGTTCAATTCCCCTTAGCTCCACAAAAGAAATAGGGTCGGGGGACTATGACGCAACAGGTTTTGGATGGGTCTGTCACACTTCGCGGACTTAATAAGTCGTACGGCGAGCGTGTTGTCGTTAATGACGTATCGCTTGAGATTCGTGCGGGCGAGTTCTTCTCGTTGCTTGGTCCATCTGGGTGTGGCAAGACAACAACTCTGCGGATGATTGGTGGTTTTGAGCGACCAGACGGTGGCCAGATATTGATTGACGACCGCGATGTCACGTTTGATGAGCCTGAGGTACGACCACTGAACACGGTGTTTCAGAACTATGCGTTGTTTCCACATCTCAATGTGTTTGACAATGTGGCGTTTGGTCTGAAGTTTGAGAAAAAGGGAAGTGTTTCGCCAAAGCCAGAAAAAGAACGGGTGATGCAAGCGCTCGAGTTGGTTTCGCTTGCCTCGTTCAGTGAACGGCGTGTTCCGCAATTGTCGGGTGGTGAGCAGCAACGTGTTGCATTGGCACGAGCATTGGTGCTTGAGCCAAGTGTGTTGCTACTCGACGAGCCACTTGGCGCACTTGACGCACAGTTGCGTGCGCGATTGCAGGTGGAGTTGGCGTCGTTACAGCGTCAGATTGGTATTACTTTTATCTATATCACTCACGACCAACATGAAGCGTTCACGATGAGTGATCGCATCGGTGTGATGCGCGATGGCAAATTGATTCAGGTTGGTGCACCACGAGAGATCTATGAGAAGCCCGCAACAATAGATGTAGCCAAGTTTGTTGGTGCCGCCAACTTATTGTCTGGAAAAGTGGTGTCGAGCGGTGTCGTTGTGATTGACGGAGTGAAGTTTGCTGCACCTACAAGTGCACCTCTAGGTGACGGGATGATCATGATCCGTCCAGAGCGAATTCATGTTGGCACTGGCACACAGCAGGCCACCATTGAGCGGGTGATCTTTGCTGGCTCATCGCTGCGCGTGACGCTCGATGTTGCGGGAATCAAGCTGGTTGCCGAAATTCCTAACGATGAATCTTCCCGCAATTTGCAGGAAAATGCGACAACCAATATTGATGTGATGCCAGACGCATTGCGTGTTTTGCCGCTGAACTAGTTATTCGCCCATCCGGGTAATGTCGGCAAGTGCTGCTCTGATACCGCCTGGTTCTCCGTGTCGCTTGCGCCAATGCGAGAGTGCAAAGAGTGCAATGGTGAGTGCTGCGAATGTGGTGGCTACCAGCAGCGTTGCGAGCGCATTGAGTGCAGGCGTTGCTCCGCCACGAACCGATGAATAAATGCGCAGCGGGACGGTCTCCGAGTCGACGCCAGCAGAGAGGAAACTGGTGATGACGAAGTCATCAATGACGGTCGCAAAAACCACGACGAGGCTGGCCATCACTGACGGCCACAACATGGGCATCAAGACATAGCGCAAGGCTTGCATTCGCGTGGCACCAAGATCGCGCGCTGCTTCTTCGAAGCCAGAGCCGATGGAAACTAAGCGTGCACGCACGATGACAACGACAGCCGAAATAGAGAAGGTGATGTTTCCGAGCAACTGCGCTGGAAATCCAAGAGGAATGCCGCTGAAGAGGCGAGTGATGGTCAGTAAGAGTGCGGCACCGACAACGATCTCGGGCGTAATAAGAGGAATGGACGTAAGGCCTTGCACGCCAGATGAGATTTTTCCGCGCATGCGGTGTGAACCGACTGCAAGCGCAATTCCGAGTGGGGCAACAATCAGCATTGTTGCGGTTGCGAGTACGAGTGAATTAACAATTGCCTGACGCATCGATTCATCACGAAACACCGATGCGTTGGGGTCTCCAAACCACCAGCGAAATGAAAAACCCTGCCACATTGTGCGGCTGCGACCATCGTTAAATGAATAGGCAACGGCGATAAGTACGGGCACCAAGCTCCAAGCGACGTACCCCCAAGCGAGAATGGGCAAAACTCTGATTCGACGCGGGGCGATTGTGCTCATCGCACTTGTTCCTTGCCCACTCGTGCGGTGCTTCGCAAATACCATGACAATGCAATGAGTAGCAGAACCGAAAGCATCATCACCAAGATTGCACCGCGTTGCGGTTGGCTGCTGTTGTTGATGTAGAAGTCGATCTGGTTGCCAAGCATTTCTGTTTTAGGCGATCGAGAAAGGAGATCATTGGTGTAATAATCACCAAACATCGGTAGCGCAATCAGAATTGCTGCAGCGGCAACGCCAGCCTTAGCCGTTGGCACTGTGACAAGACGAAACGCTTGTCGGGATGACGCTCCCAAGTCTCGTGCAGCCTCAACAAGTCGCCAGTCCATGCGCTCGAGAGTGGCGTACAGGGGCAAGATGAGGAATGGAACGTATCCATACACCAGACCAAGGACAACAGTGATTGGCGAGCCGTCAAGCCAGTTGTAGTCAATGCCAAAGTTGCTCATGAAGCGACTAAACAAACCGCTTGGGCTTAAGAGGTTGACCCAAGACAACATGCGCATGAGATAGTTGACCCAAAACGGCATGATGATCAGTGTGAGCAGTAACAAGCGGCGCTTACCCGCGTGTCGTGCGAGAAAATATGCAATAGGAAAGCCGATGAGAAAGCAGATCATCATTGCCGCGATAACAAAGATGAAGGTGCGAATGAATACGCCCCGTAACGGCCCGTTTAGCGCGCTTGCGAGTACGTCTTGTGCTTGAGCGAAGTCCCATTGCAGTGGGTTCCATTGAGGAATCGCATCGCGAAAAACTGGGTCAATCGAACCGAAGGCCACGCATGCGACGGCGTAAAAAGGAACTGCGAAAAATGTCAAGAGCCACGCTGCACCAGGTGCTGCAAGACCATTCCAAATGCGAGTGTTGCGACGCACCGATCAGCCAGCAGTGAATGTGGCCCAGACGTCGTTCCACAACGCGTCTGTTTCGGGGCTCAGGCTGACAAGGCGCTGGCCTGATGCGTAACGTTCGGCGTCTACGACTGCATCAACCAAAGATTCGGGTATTGCGCCACTCGAGATCAGTGCTTCTGCGTTAACAGCGGTGAGTGCCGGCTGGTATCCGACGTATGACTGATTTTTGAGTGCAACATCGTTGTCGAGCAGATAGTTAATGAAGCGATGCGCAAGCACTGGTGCTTTTGATTCTTTTGGAATGCACAAGAAATCGTTTGCGGTGATGGTTTGTTCCGGATACCAGAAGCCAAGTACATCGGTTGAGGTTCCCTCCGGCAGGTTCCATGGAGCAATCAGGATGTCGCCAGACCACATGTAGGCAATGTCACGATTTCCAGCAGGAATTTCTTGGTACGACAAAATGTCAACTTTTGGTTGGGTCGCATCACGGAGGCGAATGAGGTTTTCTTGTGCGGCGGTAATTGTTGCTGCATCGGTGGTATTGACGTCGGTGACGCCGGCTTGAAACAGCGCAAGGCTGATTGCGTCACGGTACGAATCCGGCACGGCGAGGCGTCCCTTGTATGCAGGGTTCCACATGCTGTCATAACCCTGTGCGATCAAGTCGGCCGAGTCGATCTTGTCTGTTCGGTATCCAATTCCATTTCCGTAAATAAACTGAGCAACGGTGTATTGCGAGCCGCCGTCGTAATACGGGTCTTGCAAGCCGGTAAGCAAATTGCCGAAGTTGTCAATATAAGTCTTGTTTAATGGTTGCAATAAATCGGCAGCCACAAGACGAGCAAGTGCTGTGTCGGTCATGCCGATAATCAAGTCTGGTTGCAGGGTGCCGTTGCGCAGTTTTGCAATTGCGGCATCTTCATTGTCATAAATACTTTGTTTCACTGTGATGCCAAATAGTTTTTCAAAGTCTGCAATTACTTCTGGGTTGGTGTAGTCGGCCCAATTGAGAATTTCGATTGTGCCACTTTCTTCTGGAAGGCCGTCGGCAATAGCCTCACCCGACAGGGGCAGTGTCACCGGAGCCGAGGGCGTGCCAATGACAAGACCACCACTTGAGGTTTTTGACGTCCCACCGCATGCACTGAGCAGGGTTGGAGCGACAACGAGGCCGCCGGTAGTGATAACTAGGTTCCTGAGGAAGTCGCGTCTAAGCATGAGGTGTAACTTAGTCACTATGAGCGCACTTGACAAAGAAATCAGAAGCCAAGAGTCGTTGTTTTTAAGTCGGGTTCCGCAGTCGCAAGCCCTGCACGAGCGCGCATCACTCACCATTCCTGGTGGTGTGCCATCCAGTTGGGCCAGCTCGCGT
The DNA here is from genome assembly GCA_021741795.1 of Ilumatobacteraceae bacterium. Classification (GTDB taxonomy): domain Bacteria; phylum Actinomycetota; class Acidimicrobiia; order Acidimicrobiales; family Ilumatobacteraceae; genus UBA3006. Next base: position 12,742 of record JAIOXC010000019.1, read on the forward strand.
CCAGTCCCTGTGTGGGTGAGCCATGGTGAAGGTGCCCATGTGTGGGATGTGGATGGCAATCAGTACATCGACTTTCACGCCGGGTATGGCGCCAACATTGTCGGGCATGCAAACCCAGCCATCGTGAGGGCTGTGCAAGACCGAGTCACGAAGGGTACGCACTTTGCCCAGCCAACTCCTGACTCGATTGTTGTTGCCGAAGAATTGGCGCGCAGATTTGGATTGCCGCAGTGGCGTTTTTGCAACTCAGGCACAGAAGCAACGATGGACGCCGTGCATCTCATGCGCACAGTCACCGGCCGCGACCTGATCGTTAAAGTCGAGGGCTCATACAACGGCCATCATGACTCCGTTGCTATTTCAATCTTTCGCTCGGCAAAAGAACTTGGTCCTGCAGACAACCCATGGCGCACGCCGGGTGCAGGCATCCCGCAGGCAATCGCAGATTGCGTGCGCATTGTGCCACTCAATAATTTGGACGCACTCGAGCGAGTGTTCACCGAAAATCCTGGACAAATTGCGGGAATGATCCTGGAGCCGATCTTGATGGGAGCAGGCATCATCGTGCCGCAGCCTGGTTATCTCGAAGGCATCAAAGATATTGTGCATCGACATGGAGCATTGTTGGCGTTTGACGAAGTCAAAACAGGATTGGTAGTTCACCCCGGTGGAGTGACAGCCATGTATGGAGTTACTCCAGACATCATTTGTCTTGCCAAAGCACTTGGTGGAGGATTGCCATGTGGTGCGGTTGGTGGAACAACAGAAGTGATGTCGGCGATTACCGATGGGCGATATAGCCAAGTTGGAACATTTAATGGAAACCCATTAACGATGGCTGCGGCACGCGCTGTGCTGACCGAAGTTTTGACCGACGATGCGTACGCCAAAGCCAACGATGTTGGTGCGTACATTCTCGAGCAGTCACTGGCAACACTGCACGGATATGGGCAGGAGGCTCACGGGTATCAGTTTGGGTTCAAGGTCTCTGTTGTGTACAGCAATGAGCCTGCAAAGAATTATCGTGACTTCCTTGAAGTCAGCACTGGAGCAATGCACCTGCACTATTTGATGCAATTTAATGGTGGAGTATTTTTGGCGCCATGGGGCAAGAGCGAATCACTGACGCTTTCGGTTGCCCATACACGCAAGCACGGCGATGTATTTCTTGAGAACCTTGCACGGCTTGGAAAAACTGTTGCTTCGATGAGCGACCAGCAATCTGTCGAGTTCGAGGTTGGTAGTTTCAACTAGCTGTTAGTTATGTCCTGGCGGTATTGCTTGACAAAACGTTGTGCATACTTTTCCATCTCGGAGTGATATGCGCGCTTAAATGACTTTGAAGCAACACCGCGCTGCACGCGCTCGGACACATCGATGTCTTGATGGTTGACGAGGTCGTTGAACTCGACTGCTGGCATGATGTCCATCGCTGGATTATTGATGGCCTCAGCAGGGAAGAGGTAAGTGGTGATGATGGTGGTGTGAGTTGGCGTACGCGGAATGTATGCGGTGACCGCGACAAGCGTCGGGTTTACGTCGATCAGCATGTTTGGATAGACGTATGCACCAAACACCGAGTAGTCGTCGAGGTCTTCCATAGATGCAAGAAGTGGAAGGCCTTCATTTTGTTTAAAAGACACTGCGGTCATGCCAGGAGCAAGGCTTACGCCACTATCAAAGCGATCATTTTGGAAGTTGAAACCTTTGCCATACACCGGCACGATTTCACAAAACTCTGGGTGCACAACCGAGCAGTGCAAGCACTCGCAATAGTTCTCAACGAGTACTTTCCAGTTGGCCTTGGCTTCGTCGACTGTGGTGTAGGCAACTTTGAGCTTGCCCATCTCAAACTTATCTAAGTCAAAAGGCTTGCTATACAAATCTTCGAGCCAATCATGTAATGACTCTTCGTCATCGTTGAGGCAGACAAACATGTTGCCCTGCCACTCATCCACGCGCACTTGGGTGAGTGAGATGCTGTCTCGATCAAATGATTCTTTGTCGTGGTGAATTGCGCTGACGAGTTTGCCCTCGAGTGAGTAACTCCACGAGTGATATGGGCAGGTGATGGCCGCACCAAAACCGCTGCCACTTTTGTCGCACAATTGCGAGCCACGGTGCTGACAGACGTTGTAATAAGCGCGCAGTTCGCCTTCACGATTACGCACGATGAGGATGCTCTCGTTGCCAACTTCAACGACAAGGCGATCGCCGATGTGGGTGAGTTGCTCTGCACGACCAACAAAGTTCCAGCGCTTTGCAAATATCTCTTCCATTTCGTGAGCGAAAATCGCTGGTGATACATATTCATCACGCGTGAAGCTTTGGCGCAAGCCCTGAATGTTGTTGCTGATGCTGACACTATTGATTGACATATTGCATACTGCTTTCGTGTTCGTTGTTTTGCACAATTACCAGTTGAGTCCGACAGGAACGTCTTCGTAATCGACAGTCCAGAGGCGGCCTCCATTGAGATCTGATGCGTCGTAGCAGCGATAGCCAAGCAGTTGCTGCTGTTGCTTCGTAAATGTTTTGGCGCGATCTTCGGTGACGCCGAGGCAGCCTGCTTCTTCCGGAGTCAGCCATCCGAGCACATACGAAAGATGCATTCCGAACCGAGGTTCGTTTTCGGTCTTGTTTGCGCCAGCACTGTGCAGCGTCTTTCCTAGGTAGATCATTCCGCTGCCTGCTGGCATTACGGCTTGAGTGATTTCGTCATCTGTGGCTTGACGTGAATAATCGCTCCACAAGTGGCTGCCTGGTGCAACTCGCGTAGCGCCGTTTTCGGCGGTGAAGTCAGACAACGCAAACATGCAGCTGATCTGGCAGGGTGGCGCGGTTGGTGAGCACATTGCTGGCCAGTCATCAGAATCGCGGTGCATATATTGGGGAGCACCGCCAGGCATAACGATCATCATCTGGCCGGTGTTCATCCAGTACGACGCACAATAAGGCTTGAGCAGTTCGTCGGCTACGCCGGTCAAGATTGGGTGCACTAATACTTCGTCGGCAAATGTCTGAGAACGTTGGGCAAGACGCGTGAAGCGCTTGGTCTGTTGACCCCAAAAATGGTTGACGTTTTCATTATCTGATTTTGGGCCTACCTGAGATGTCTCGCTCTGTGGTGCGAGCTCGCTCAATAGATTGGCAACGACCTGGGGCGAGAGCATGTTGTGCGCGATGACTCCATCGTCTTGGGCGAGCACTGCAAGGATCTCGGTGA
>JAIOXC010000020.1 GCA_021741795.1 Ilumatobacteraceae bacterium
ATCACTGCACCAAAAAGTAAATTGCGTCGCTGCTCGCGCAACATTCCTCGCAGCAGTTTCCAACCCTCACTGCGTTGCGTTTGCTCGAACTCAAGACGCGTTGCTACTTCTGCATCGGTCTCGATTGTTGACATGTTTTGTGGTGCTACTTACGAAGCACTTGGCGAAAGGCTTTCAACGGCCTTCCAGTAGTCGAGATCTGGGTCGAGTGGCAATATCGCGAGCGATGACGTGGTGACACCATTTTTGAAATATTCGTTAATGACGTCGCGACAATGTGCCGGGCTTCCATGTACGACAAGTTCATCCACGGCCTGATTGGGAATGGCGGCGAGTGCAGCCTTGCGGTCGCCCGCTGCCCACGCGTCCCACATGCCCTGCAACAACGGCGCACGACCCATCCAACGATGGAAGTCGGCATACACAGGCACGTTCATATACGCAGCAATTGCAAACTTGGCGCCGGCCATCACTGTTTCGGTGTTTTCGCTTGGGCACACAAAAATGCGCGCTGTGATTTCTTTTTCGACACCGTTGGCCGCGCCGTTGACTACCGCGGCAACTTTGCTTACATCTTGTGCCGACAGCCAGTTGATGATCACGCCATCTGCTTCACGCGCACCCAACTTGAGCATGCCTTCGCGAAGTGCGGCTACCAAGATGGTTGGCTTTTGCTCGGGCTTGATGCTGAGACGAAAGCCGTTGACCGAAAACGTGTCGTAGTCTTTGGTGATCTTTTCGCCGCTAAATGCATCGTGCATGAAGCGCACAACATCGCGCACTTTCTTGTACGGATCAATGAATGGCACGCCATTCCACTTTTCGACAATCACATTGCTCGACGAACCAATGCCGATCGCAAATCTCCCAGGTGCTGCATCGGCCAGTGCCGCAACACTTTGTGCAATGACAGGTGCGGTGCGCGTATAGGCGGGCACGATTGCAGTGCCCAAACGAAGTCGTGGCTCCCATGCTGCGGCAAGCGCGAGTGGCGTAAACGCATCGGCTCCATCGGTCTCGGCAGACCAAATATCGCTATAACCCCAGTCGGCAAGTTGCGCAAGTTTGTCGCGCTGCGCGTGCAGGTGTCCTGGCAGTGGGACTGTCATTCCGTTACGACGAATCATGTTGTTACTCTCTCCACATTCGGGCTATACAACTTTGGCTTGCGGTAGCAAGCAGTGTTCCGTCTTCGGCAAACATATTTGCCGATCCATGACCGAATCCCCGCTCGACACCTTGTATCTGTATGTCTAACAAGACCCACTTAGTGGGCACGAGGCGAACCACGCGAAGCGTGTTATCAAGGCTGTTTCCACCTCCACGAACGCCTAGTGCCTGACCAATGCCCATCGGCACAAAGTCGCCAAGCACAGCAAGAGTTGCGGCGTCCACGTCGGTCAAGACGTCAGGAATATGTGCCCACATCACTGTGCGACCGTTGTTTGGTTTGCCGTCCAGTTGTTCGAGTTCGCGGCCGATCACGAGTCGTTCTTCGAGACGATCATGAATCGTGCCGTCGACAGGGTGACGATGCTTGCGCGTTTCAAGTTCATTCGGACCCGGCACGTCTGGCATGGGTATAAACAAATGTGCATGCTCAAATGTGCGCTCACCAAGAGCGGCGTTGACTGTAAGAATCTCACGTTCGCCAACATGACACACCGCGCGCGCCTGAGTGATCTGATGCCCGACAACCGCAAGCATGACATCGATATGCATCACCTCGCCTGGCCGTGCATACGACAAATATTGCGCGGTCGACCAGACGCAGTGCCGACCACTGAATTGCTCCATCGCCGATACAGCCGATGCCAAGCCGGCACCACCCCACAAAAATCCGCCACCTGTGCACAACCCAGGCTGTACAAGCATTGACCAGGATCCAGAGTTTTCTGTGTGGTTGCTGACTGGCTTCAGACCGAGGAATGTTGACGAATTCATGTGCGAAAACACACTAATAGAAAGCATGTTTTGAGCAACTACTGTAGATACTTTAGAGGTCGTGACTACAACAGATTCTCCGTGGATGGGTGACGCATCTTCGCTTGTTGACGCGTTTCGGTCAAAGGATCGCTCACCTGTCGAAGAGTTGCAGGCCTCGCTAGCAGCCATTGAGCGCAGCGACTTAAACGCTTTTTCGTTTCTCGACCCGCAAGGCGCTCTCGAGAGAGCGAAGTCTGCAGATGTCACCAAACCATTCGGTGGCGTACCACTCGGAGTAAAAGAACTTGATGCTGTCAACGGATGGCCATACACAGAAGCATGCGTGGTGTTTGCAGATCGAAAAGCAACGTATACATCCGTGATGGTGCAACGCGCGACAGAAGTTGGTGGAGCAAACCACATTGGTTTGTGCACCGCGAGTGAGTTTGGTGGCGTCAACATCACGCGCACTGTGCTCAACGGCGCAACCCACAATCCGTGGATGCATGGGCGCACACCAGGCGGATCATCTGGCGGCAGCGCTGCAGCGGTTGCTGGTGGACTCGTCACCATCGCAACAGGTGGCGATGGCGGTGGATCAATTCGAATTCCTGCTGGTTTCACTGGTCTTGTCGGACTCAAAGGAACTTTTGGTCGCATTCCGCGCGCACCACATACCGAACTCGGAAACCTCACCGTCAATACAGGAGTGATGGCGCGAAGCATCCGCGACACTGCGCGTTGGTTTGATGTGTGTAACGGTCACGATTCTCGCGACCCACTGAGTTTGCAACGTGTCGAAAATTGGGAAGCACAACTTGGCACACATACAGATTCGCTGCGTGGCAAAATCGCAGTGCTCGCACCCGACTGGGGCGGCGCAGTTGTGTCGCCTGCCATGTGGACTCAACTTGAGGAATACGCGCAGCATCTATGTGCCGCAACCGGACTTCGCATTATTACTGTCGATACTTCACTACCCCGCATTGGTGCCGCGTGGTCAATCAGCGGAATGGTCGAGATTCATACCCAACTCGCCGACCACTGGCCTGCATGCGCCGATGTGCTGACACCCGAAATGCGTTTTGGTATTGAAGCCACATTTGGTAAATACGGAACAGAGGCACGTGCCAAAATTGAGGCACGACGTTTAATATTGAATCAGCGAATGGCAGAGATATTTGATGCAGTTGACTTTGTGATCACTGCGAGCAACCCCGATGTTGCATTTAATGCCGAGGGGCCTTTGCCTTCAGCATTTGGTGGCGTTAAAGCTGGCGCAGGAAATAACGGCAAACTCACGTTTCCTGCCAACCTGTATGGCAACCCAGCAATTTCGATACCAGCTGGATTAATTGATGGCTTACCCGTGTCGTTGCAAATCAATGGCCGCCACTTCAGCGAGCAACTGCTGCTTGATCTTGGTCTTGCCATGGAGCGCACTCGCCCATGGGCGCTTGTTGCACCCAACTCGCCACTCTAAATACCTACTTGATTGACAACAGAATTATTTGTCGCGCTCTGCAATTGCCTTAACAGTCTCGAGACCCCACAGAAATACTCCGGTCATCACAATGAAAAATATGACGCATCCGAAACCAAACAGTGCACCAGTTGACATCGCGCTTACGCCTTTTCTTGTCCAGCGACCAAAAATGCGCCGAGCGCCAAAATCGATGGAACCCAAACACCTACATAGATGCCATCCAACTGATGTGAATCACCAGTGCCCTTGAAATACAAAAATACGCTCATGGCCAAACTTCCCGCCGCCGCCAACAGTGTTGTCGCCTTCAAAATCGTTTGTGGTTTCATGTATTCCTCCAATTGCCCACTATAGACCCGACTTGGCACTAAATCAATAACCGTTGAAAGCGCGTGATTACAAAAAGCTTGTGCAGTGGTGTTAGGCAGCGAGCAGTGCTCGAGCAACAATGTCCGTGCAGAACGCAGTCAAAATAGCCAAATACATCAGGCCAGTCGCAGCCATCACTGCTGAATAACTTCGCTCTTTGAGCGCTGCGCGAGTCACAAGTGCGAGCACTCCAGTAACAATTGCGGATGCCAGCCAAAACCACCCAAGCACACCGTTCCACCCATCGTCAATCGTTCCATTAATCACGCTGATCATGCCCGTTGGCAATAACAGCGCGATGACTTCGAGCGGCCACAGATAAATCACGGCGTTAACAATTTCGTTGATGAGTTTGCGTGGCATTCCTGGCTGCACGAGATACCAGTGACCAAGAAGCATCGTGTCGCTGACCGCGCCAAGAAACAACGTGCCCACGACCACTCTGATGAGAGATACCGCATAGTCCCCCGCGCCACCATCTACAACAGCAGCAAAACCAGCAACGATGATGCCAGGAATACCCAACAATGGCGCAACGAGATCAAGCCGCGAACGCTTGTTGCGAATGAGCACAAATGCTGCGACCGCAACAGCAACTGCCGATACTTCCCGCACTGGCTCGACGCCGTAGCGCAACCCAAATCCACACGCGCCAGCGGCAAACACGCCATAGGTAATGCGCAGCAACATTGCATACCCAAGACCAATTTCGTGACGGCGAGTGGTAAACCACAAAAATGCAAGACCACCAACAGCCCATTGCAACAGCACTGTTGCGGCGTCGAGATGAATCATCGTGACTACTGGAACTTAGGCTTCAACCGTTACGAGCGCATGGTTGACAGTGTTCATCGACACTGGCCCCGCATGCGTTGCTATAACAATGTCTTCTAGGCGCATGCCCCACTTGCCCGCAATATAAATGCCGGGTTCGACGCTAAACGCATGACCGGCAGCGATAGGCAAAGTATTTCCACTGACCATGTACGGCTCCTCATGTGCCTCCATACCAATGCCGTGTCCGGTGCGGTGCACAAAGTATTCACCAAATCCTGCTGCTTCAATCACGCGTCGTGACGCACTGTCGACGTCCTGGCACGCTGCGCCAACGACACCCGCAGCAACACCTGCTGCTTGTGAAGCAAACAACACTTCATATGCCGCTGCCACATCGGCTGCTGGCTTGCCCGTATATACGCAACGCGTGATGTCACTGCAATAGCCGTTCATTGTGCCACCAAAGTCGCACAACACAATCTCGTTTTTTGTGATGACACGCGAGCCTGCGTGATGGTGTGGGCTCGCAGCATTCTCTCCGGCTGCCACAATTGCAAAGTTAACGACGTCATGACCTTCTGCAATCAATCGTGCCGAGATGTCGGTTGACACCTGAGCTTCTGTGCGACCAATAAGAGGAATCAAGCCAGAATGTAGTTGTAGAGCAACTCGATCTGCTGCAGCACCAGCGGCGATAAGTGCTGCGATCTCGCTTGCGTCTTTGCTCATCCGAAGCGCACCAACAACATCAACTGCACGAACAAAGTTTGCACCGGGTACGAGTGGTAATAACTCAACCAAAAATCTGGCCCACATTTGATCGCCAACCGCAATCGACTTTGCACTACCCAGCAACTTGGCAACAATTGCCACAGGGTTTTCGGTTTCTCCCCAGGCAGTGATCGAAAAAACTCCGGGTTGCGGTGTTACGCGTGCGACCTCAAGTCGTGGCACCACCATCGTCACTTCGCCACTTTGCGGAATCACCAACATGGTCAGACGTTCGAGCGGCATTGCAAAATAACCCGATAGGTACGGAAGATCATGACCGACAGACAGTAATGCAGCATCAACTTGCTTGGACACCATTGCGGCACGCACTTTTGCAATGCGTGCGGCGTAATCAGATGTGGATGCGATGGTCTTCGTCATGTTCGTTTCTACTTTATTGCCAAACTAGACACAACTATGCATGGAGTACGAGTTGCGACTGCCCATGTGCGTGTTTGGCGTGATAACTCGAGCGAGTGAGCGGGCTCGACTGCACATGTTGCATACCAAGACTCTCGCCAAAAGCCTTGTAATGATCAAACTCTTCGGGCTCTACAAAGCGAGCAATAGGAAGATGATTGGTCGTAGGTCGCAGATACTGCCCGATGGTGACAATTTGCACGCCAACACTGGCGAGATCAATCAGGGTTTCCTCTACTTCTTGGCGCGTCTCACCCATACCCACAATCATTCCCGACTTCGTTGTGAGACCAGCAGCACGACCTCGTGCCAGCACCGAAAGGCTGCGCGCATACCCAGCCGATGGTCGCACTGCGCGTTGCAGTCTGGCAACTGTTTCAATGTTGTGGTTTAAGACGTCGGGTCGCTCGGCGATCAGAATGTCGAGCACATCAGTGCCTTTGACGTCAGAAATCAATGTCTCTACTTTTGTAGACACATTCATCGCTCGAATTGCGCGAACAGTGTCAACCACATGTTGCATTCCACCATCCACCAAATCATCTCGAGCCACCATGGTGAGCACGGCAAACTCAAGACCCATTCGCTGCACTGCTTCGGCCACTCGGCGCGGCTCGTCGGCATCGGGCTGCAGCGGTTTTTGCGTGTCTATTAAACAAAACCCACACGCCCTCGTGCATCGCTCTCCCAGCACCATAAATGTTGCGGTGCCATCGTTCCAACACTCACTCAAGTTTGGGCAACCTGCTTGTTCACACACGGTCACCAAATTGAGATCGCGCAGTGTGCGCTTTGTTTTTACCACCTCGTCAGTGTGTTGCACATGTGGACGAATCCACTCTGGCTTACGCACCGAAATACTTAAGCCGTCTGTGACGCCTGCTTGTTCAAGTCGCTTGATCATGCGCACTGGTTCACCTGCGCCTTCGCCTCTTGAAAATGCAGAAAGATCTTGCAGGCTGTGCTTCCATGCCACATCGGCTCGCGTGTTGTGTTGCGAACCCCATCTCGATTGAGCCAATTGCGCAACGATGTCAACAACATCGTTCATCGACACATCAATGCCCTCTTCCAACAATGACGTGACCGCATAGTCGGCAATACCGCACGGCACGATGTGCTCGCGCATAAATGTCATGTCGGTCGAGACATTGAGTGCAAACCCATGCATTGTTCGACGATCAGTGGAACCACTGCCCACCCGCACACCGATCGCACAAATCTTTCGAGCGTTGTCAGTATTTGGATCTAGCCAAACGCCTGGAAACTCGCCCATTCGACCTGCATTGTGCACGCCAAGGTGGGCCAGTGTGTCAATGATCAATTGCTCAACGTCATATATATAGGAGCGAGTGTCAGCAGGACCATCGATGCCATGCTTTGCCGGCAAACTCAATATCGGGTAGCCGACCAACTGACCAGGCCCGTGATAGGTGATGTCGCCACCGCGTTGCACCTGCACCAACTCTGCACCGACTGCCACTGGCTCGCAGCGCAAATTATTTGTCAAGTCTGCTGTGTGTCCGTAAGTAAAAGCATGTGGGTGCTCGAGCAGCAGCAAGTGTTGGTCTACCCCGTGTTCAAACAATCCAGATTGCACTGCAAGTGCTTCGCGATATGGCACACGACCAAGCCACCTAATATGCAGCGTTGTCGATGAGTTACTCATGAATTATTCCGCTCTTAGAGTTCGGCTGACCAATCTTGTGTTTCAAGAATCTGTTTGACGCGTACCAAGAATCGGCCTGCGTATGCACCGTCGAATGCACGATGATCCCACGACATTGACAAGTTGCCAACAGGATGAATTGCGATGCTTTCGCTGCCATCCGAAGACGTAACTACAACTGGTTTTCGTACAATTGCATCGGTTGACATGATCGCGACTTGAGGTTGATTAATGATCGGCATGGTCAGTACTGACCCGGCAGAGCCATTGTTTGAGATGGTGAATGTGCCACCTTGAATTTCGTCTGGCAGAAGCTTTCTGTTGTGCGCACGTGAAGCAAGATCACTGATCTCTCTCGCGATGGCCCGAATTCGCTTGCCATCCGCATTACGTACTACTGGCACAAGTAGCCCTGTGTAATCCAGGTCAACAGCAATTCCCAAGTCAACATAGCCATGCACAATGAGGTTGTCACCGTCAATGGACGCATTGAGATGTGGAAATTCACGCAATGCATCCACGATCGCGCGCGAAATAAATGGGAGGTACGTAAGGCTAAATCCCTCTCCGGCTTTCCAAGATTCTTTGATTGCAGTGCGCGCACGATCGACATTGGCGTAATCGACTTCGACAACACTGAATGCGTGTGGGCTCGTGCTCTTCGACATGATCATGTGTGAGCCAGTGAGCTTGCGAATCTTCGTCAGGGCAATTACTTGCTCGCGCTCGCTTGACACCACAGCCGGACGCGACACCGGTGCGGGTGCGGGTGCTGGAGCATGAACCACTGGTGCTGGCACAACAGGCGCTGGCGCAGGTGCAGAAACTACTGGTGCAGTAATAACAAGTGCAGGCGCAGCAGCAGGCGTTGCTTTGAGACCATTGCGATCGATGTAATCGAGCACATCTTCGCGCGTGATTCGCGAGCCAGGTCCGGTGCCAACCAATGCATTTACATCAATGCCGTGTTCGGCAACCAACCTGCGTACAACTGGTGAGAGCAACTTGTTAGAAGCTGCAGCTGGCGCTTGAGCAGGAGTTGGTGCTGAAGTTGGTGCGGGAGCAGCAACAACTGGCGCAGCAACAACAGGAGCGGGAGTTGGTGCGGGAGCAGTAGCAACAACAGGAGCTGGTGCAGGAGCAGGAGTTGGCACGGGTACAGCGCCAGCAACTCCAACAACGGCAATCACTGTTCCAACTGGCACGGTGTCGCCTTCGGCAACCCGAATTTCGGTGAGTGTTCCAGAAATTGGTGATGGCACTTCGGTGTCCACCTTGTCGGTTGAAACTTCAAACAGTGGCTCGTCAGCAGCAACTGTGTCGCCGACTTTTTTAAACCATTTGGTAATAGTTCCCTCGGTGACTGTTTCTCCAAGTTGTGGAAGTGTGATGTCAGCCATGGTTCTCCTGTAATCGCGTGTGAGTTTTCTTAAGCATTGATGCTGCGTCCAGTCAAGGACATCACAGTTTCACCAAACAACTCTGACAATGAAGGGTGCGGCATGATGAATTCAGAGATTTCTTCCACTGTTGCTTCCCAGTTGACCGCCAAGTAACCGCCCGATAACTGTTCGGTTACCCACGGACCAACCATGTGCACTCCAAGCACTTGGCCTGCCGTACCATCGGCGTTTTTCTTGGCAATGATTTTCACAAGTCCCTCGGCCTCGCCGATGATCATTGCGCGACTATTTGCTCGAAATTGGTGCTTGGCAACAACGACATCGTGCCCTTTTGCGCGCGCCTCTTCTTCAGACGGTCCGGACCATGCAACTTCAGGGTGACAATAAATTGCCCACGGCACTCTGTCATACATCACGGGATACACCTTTTCGCCGCGCATGTGCTTGATTGCCACAATCGCTTCGGCGTAAGCAACGTGCGCCAGTTGCGGTGTGTTGATGAGGTCTCCAACTGCATACACACCCGGTTCACCTGTCAAACAAAACCCATCGACATCAACGAACCCACGATCAGTAACTTTTACTGCTGTACCAGTCAGCCCAAGATGATCGGTGAACGGTTTGCGACCAACCGACACGATGACTGCATCAACATCGAGTCGCTCGCCCTCACCAAACAACACCGTGGTTCCGCCACTCGTCGTTGGTTCGTGACCATTAACTTTGACACCAGTACGAATATCGATGTTCTTCTTCTTGAAACTCTTGACAACAACTGCAGCAACATCCGGGTCAAGACCAGGAAGGATCTTTGGCAGACCTTCAAGAATCGTCACCGTTGAACCGAGGTCGGCAAATGTGGATGCAAACTCACAGCCAATTGCGCCGCCACCGATAACTGCGATGCGCGCAGGAATTTTGTCGAGCATCAACACTTCATCCGACGTCATGATTGGCCCACCGGCACTAAAACCAGGGATCGTGCGCGGTACCGAACCAGCCGCCATCACAATGTTTCGACCTTGCAACTCTTGAGTACCGCCAGCCGACAATTGCACACTCACCGTGCGGTTTGCGCCAAGTGAACCAGTGCCAAGAATGTACGTAACTTTTTTTGATTTAGTAAGACCTGTAAGACCTTTAACTAAATTGTTGACGATTGTTTGTTTGCGCTTTTGTGCAACACCAAAGTCCACACCAGTTGCGGTGGCATTGATGCCAAAATCCGCGGCGTGCATCACGTGTCTGTTGACTGCAGCAGTTTCCAGAAAGGCTTTGGCCGGAATACAACCACGGTTCAAACATGTACCGCCGATTGTGTCGCGCTCGATCAACGCAACGTTGAGACCTGCCGACGCGCCATAAAAAGCAGCAGCGTAGCCACCTGGGCCACCACCAATGACCACGAGATCAAATTGCTCGACCGTACTCACCACCTCCAACAAATCGTCATTGTTAACGATAACGCTTGAGCATCAGGGCGCAGTCGCCCATTGTCGTTGCTCACCTGCACGAATATAGGCAATAGTGCGCGTGCCTTCAGACACAGGGAATGCAACGGTGCATGCAAGCGTTTCGGCGAGTTTTGTGAGTGTGCATTCGGTGCCCGCACCAACTGGCAACATCACCGGGTCAGATACTTCACCCGCTGCAAGCATCTTCCATCCGTCCATCGCCTGTGCCTCTGCAACCCCCACCATCGTCACGTCCACCAATGTCCGATCGTCGATGTCGCGAAGCGCCGTAACGCTTACCGTCATGTCACCAAGAGTTACCGAATCACCCAATGCAAGCAACTGCACTTCAACTGGTTTTTGCGACGTTTGAAACAACTTGGCTGAGCCTGCAGCCAAGATCAATACACCACATAACAAAGCCCACAAAATCAATTTACGAGTACTCATGCAAAGCTCAGCCTAGATCAGTACGCCTTTGTTTGTTTGAGTACTATCAGTCACATGCGAGCATCGAGTAAAGCACTGTTGATAGGCATTCTTGCTGTTGCCACTATTTCATGCGGATCCGATACGACCACCACTGATTTCAATGCGACCCTTGTTGGCGGTGGCGAAATCAATTTGCAATCCGAATTACAGAAGTCTCCTGTTGCATTGTGGTTCTGGGCGCCTGGTTGAACGACGTGCAACTATGAAGCACCCTCGGTCGAGGCGGCAAACAAACAACTTGCAGACAAAGTACGCATCATTGGTGTGGCATGGAATGGATCAGAACAATCAATGCAGGAGTTCATCGCCAAGCACCAACTCGCATTTGCAAACGTCAAAGATAACGATGGTCTGATTTTTACGCAGTTCGAAGTGCCTTATCAACCAGCTTGGGTGTTCATCCAACAAGATGGAACATCCGAAACAAATCTGGGTGCAATGGACGAAGTAACCTTGACGAAGATGCTCGAGAAGTTGGGGGGATCCTGATGGGTCTAAAAAATATGATGAAGTCTGCCAACAAAGGCATCAGAGAGTTGGATGCCGAGCGCCTCGTTGACAAATTCATCGACCTCAATCTGACACCGCTCGGAGAAGTTGTTGTGCGCACCAAAGTCAAGGTGTGTGGTGAAGTGAAGCGCATGACGATGAAGCCAAGGTCTGGTATTCCATCAATGGAAATTGTGATCAACGATGGAACAGGTCAGGTCACTGTTATTTTCAGTGGCCGTCGCCACATCGCCGGCATCGAACATGGTGGATGCATCGCAGTTGAAGGTGTTGCCTATCGAGAACGCAACAGTATGGTTTTTCTTAACCCTGCGTACACACTATTGCCGCACGCTGCAGACTAATGCCGCAAAGTAATGCAACAAAAATAGTTGCCGATTAGCCAACCAATATTTTTTGTACCGCGGCTTCGGCGTCTTCCGAGATGAGCGCCATCACTTCGTCGCCCACGCGCAACACCGTTGCTTTGTCGGGCACCATCACTCGTTCGTCACGCACAATGGCAACAACAGTTGCGCTGCGTGGAAACTGAAGTTCCGACAGTGCCTTGTCTTTGGCAGGCGATGACTCTGCCAACGTCACCTCAACGAGCTCTGCTTTTCCACCCTTCAGTTGCATCAAGCGCACAAATGCTCCGACAGTCACTGCTTCTTGCACGAGGCTCGTGATGAGGTGCGGCGTCGACACTGATACGTCAACGCCCCACATGTCATTAAACATCCAATAGTTGTTTGGGTTGTTGACGCGAGCAACCACCCGTGGCACACCAAACTCTTGCTTTGCCAAGAGCGATACCACAAGGTTGTCTTCGTCGTCGCCAGTTACAGACGCAACAACATCAGCAAGTGTTACTCCGGCCGCTGCAAGCACTGCCACATCGCATGCATCACCTTGATGCCACTTGACTCCAGTTGTTGTGCTCGACTGCCCATACTCGCGCACGACTGCGCGATCGCTCTCGATAATTGTTACTTCATGTCCAGATTCAAAAAGTTGTTGTGCAGTAAACCTGCCGACACTGCCTCCACCCGCAATGACCACCTTCATGTTCAGTGACCCTTTCCGTTTGGTGCTGATGCAAGGCTTGCATCAAATTGGCTCAGTGCGGCAATCTCTGCCGCGACATACACAACATCGCCTTCTTGAATAATTGTGTCTGCATTTGGGATCATTGCCGAGCCGAGTCTGCGCACAGCAACAACACGGGCTGTAGCAGTTCCAATAGTTGCAACTCGTTGGCCAATCAAATGTTTTGGCATCTCACGTTCCACGAGTACGACCGAGGCGCTTGGGTCTGTCCACTCAACGGCTGGTAGCTCCGGCAAGATTCGGCGCAAGATGCGCTCCGATGTCCACTTGACGGTTGCAACAGTGGCGATGCCAAGTCGCTCATAAATTTCGGCGCGCTTCGGATCATAGATACGTGCGACAACTCGTTCGATACCAAACTCTTCGCGAGCAACACGGGCAATCAAAATGTTTGAGTTATCGCCGTTGGTAACCGCTGCAAGTGCGCCAGCTCGTTCAATACCAGCCGCGATGAGCACCTCGCGATCAAAACCGATTCCGGTGATCTTCTGGCCCGTGAACGATTCACCTAGCCGCGAAAACGCTTCTGGCTTGCGATCAATGACAGCCGCGGTGTGACCAGCAGCGGTGAGCTCTCGACCGAGTGTCGAGCCAACCCGTCCGCATCCAACTATGACTACATGCACTTTGGTCTCCTAGTTTCCTTGACAGTCAAACAGCGTAGGCGAATTACTCGCATTAAGAGGCCTTCGTGTGGCAGGCTTTACAACGCTTATGGCTACATCAACTAAATCCAGTGCGATTAAGCGGTTCTTCATCGGTAAACCAATCTCGTCAGTTGACGACGCCCATCATCGGCTTCCCAAGAAAATTGCCCTTCCTGTGTTTGCAAGCGATGCCATCTCGTCTACCGCTTATGCAACGGAAGAGATCCTGATCGTATTTTTGTCGCTGGCTGGTGCAGGTGTCGCCGCATATAACAATCTCGTCCCATTGTCCATCATGGTGGTGGTCTTGCTTGCCATCGTTGTGAGTAGTTATCGCCAAACTATTTTCGCCTACCCAAATGGTGGAGGCTCATACGTAGTTTCGCGAGAAAATTTAGGCAAATACCCTTCATTGGTCGCTGGTGGATCAATGCTCGTCGATTACATTCTCACCGTTGCGGTCTCTGTTGCCGGTGGTACCGCTGCAATCATCTCCGCTTTCAACGGAATGGCACCGTACCGAGTTGAGTTGTGTGTGGGCTTTATTGCACTGATCACAATTGCCAACCTTCGTGGCCTCAAAGAGTCTGGATCACTCTTTGCGCCGCCAACATACCTGTACATCATCTGTCTCTTTTCACTTATCGGAGTTGGCCTCTTCAAGGTTTTCTTTATGGATCTACCCCCGATCAGTCATGATTCCGAAGTTGCCAAAGAACTCCTTTCCCAAACAAATAGCGTGACATTATTTTTCTTCCTCAAGGCTTTCTCTTCGGGAGCAGTTGCACTCACTGGTATTGAAGCAGTTGCTGATGGTGTGCCCGCTTTCAAAAAACCAGAACCCAAAAATGCTTCCATCACTCTCATCATCATGGCTTTCATTCTTGGAACAAGTTTTTTTGGACTCAGTGTTCTCGCACAACACCTTCAGCCACTCAAAGACCATGAGGGTCTGATTAGAGACACCGTGCTTGCCCAGTTGGCAGAGCAGGTCTATGGTGGTCGCAACATCTTTTTCTTCGTCACACAATTTGCAACGTTTGGAATCTTGATTCTTGCGGCCAACACGGGATATGCAGACTTCCCCCGGTTGTCGTCGATCATTGCTAAAGACAACTACATGCCTAGGCAGTTCATGAATCGTGGGGACCGACTCGTCTTTTCTAACGGTGTGATTTTTCTTGGAGTCTCATCTGGCGCACTCGTTGTCATTTTCGGTGGACTCGTCAACGCACTCATTCCGCTCTATGCCGTTGGTGTATTTACCGGTTTTACATTGAGCCAAGCGGGAATGTTTGTGCGTCACCGCAAACTTAAAGAGGACGGCTGGGTGCCTCGTGCCATCATGTCGGCATTTGGTGCGTCGACAACCGCACTGGTTGCAGGCGTCGTAGTTGTTGTCAAGTTTGCCGACGGAGCATGGATTCCTGCAGTAATAATCCCATCTCTTGTCTTTTGCTTTGTGGCAATTAATCGCCACTACACACGTGTTCGAAGTTTCCTCAATGTACAAGAGGGTTACACCGCACCATTCCACACGCACTTTGTCATCGTGCTTGTGGGTTCGGTCAATCAGGGAACCCTTCAGGCAATTCGTTATGCACAAAGTCTGCGCCCAGACAGATTGATTGCGATCTCGGTAGTGGAGACCCCAGAAGACCGACAAAAGATCGACGAGGCTTGGGTTAAATACAATCTGTCCGAGGTCGAACTTCAGACAGTTACTTCCGAATATCGCGATCTCACCGAACCGATCCTCAACCGCATTAACGAACTTGATGCCGAATATGACGATGACCTGATTACGGTCATCATCCCCGAGTTCGTCACCAGCGTGAGATCCCAATGGCTCCACAACCAATCGGCACTTGCCATCAAGGCCCGTTTGTTGTTTAGGCCAAACACAGTTGTCACATCGGTGCCTATCGTTATTCCTTAATTTTTTGCGTAGTCTGACTACATGAAAATTGTGATCTCTGGAGCCAGTGGGCTCATCGGCAAAAGTCTCGTCACGCACTTGCAACAGCACGGCCATGACGTTGTGCGACTCGTTCGTCGCGCCGCCAGTACTGGCGAAATCATGTGGGATCCAAAGGCTGGCGTGCTGAGCGCTTCTGCCCTCGAAGGTGCTGGCGCAGTGATCCATCTGTCGGGTGCCGGCATCGGTGACAAGCGATGGACAGCGTCGTATAAGCGTGAGATTTTGGAGAGTCGTACCGTCACCACCAATTTGCTCGCAACCACAATTGCCAGCATGAACCAAAAACCCTCGGTATTTTTGTCTGGTTCGGCAATAGGTATTTACGGCCCACGTGGCGAAGAGCAACTCACCGAAGTCAGTACCCATGGCACGAGTTTTCTTGCCGACGTTTGCGAGCAATGGGAGCATGAGGCAAAGCCTGCATCCGATGCTGGAGTTCGCACCGTATTGTTGCGCACCGGCATTGTGCTCACGACCAAAGGTGGCGCACTAAAGAAGCAACTGCCCTTATTCCAACTTGGCCTTGGCGGCAAGTTTGGCAATGGCAAGCAGTGGCAGAGTTGGATCTCGATTGACGACGAGATTGGTGCGATCGAACACCTGCTGACTGCCAACGTGAGCGGCGCAGTCAACCTGACAGCGCCAAATCCTGTTACTAACGCAGAGTTCACCACCACGCTCGCACGCGTAGTCAAACGCCCAGCGTTTCTTCCAATCCCGCCGTTTGCACCAAAAGCAATACTTGGCGGAGAGCTTGCTGACGCATTG
>JAIOXC010000021.1 GCA_021741795.1 Ilumatobacteraceae bacterium
CGTGTGCACAAAGATGATGCCGGGCTTCGGCGAACTCATGCGTCAAGTGAGTTTGCAAGTAGTTCCAACGGCAATCTTGTCGCGACAAACGGCTGGCATCCGGGGCTCTTCACTGATTGTCAATCTTCCCGGAAAACCGAGCTCGATAGCCGAGTGCATGACTGCTGTTATGCCAGCAGTTCCCTACTGTGTCGACTTGATTGGTGGAGCGCACTTGGAAGTCGGCGGCGGTCTTACAGCCTTTAGGCCAAAACAAAAATAAGAAATACTTATTGTGCGTCGTACGGCTGTCCGGCAGCTTTAGGTCCGCGGCTACGTCCAACGAAGCCAGCAACAACAACGAGCGTCACCAAATACGGTGCCATCAACAAAAATTCAGATGGAATACCCGTGTCGAGATTTGACATCTTTAATTGGATTGCTTCTGCAAGACCAAACACAAGCGCAGCGCTCAATGCACCAACCGGATGCCAGCGACCAAAGATCACTGCAGCGAGTGCAATAAATCCGCGACCGTTCGTAATGTTTTGGTCAAACCTGCCGACCATGCCAATCGGCCACCATGCTCCACCAACTCCGGCTACCGCGCCAGCGATGAGTACGTTGCGGTAACGCAGTTTGATGACGTCAACACCAAGAGTTCCCGCTGCTTTGGGATACTCACCGATTGCACGAGTACGCAGACCCCACTTGGTGTGATACAGACTCCACGTAGCGATGGCAACTGCCATATAGGCGAAGTAGACAAACAATGTTTGTGTAAAGAGCACCACACCAATCACTGGAATGTCACTGAGTAGCGGCAGCGCTATTGGACGGAGCGGAGACAAAATGTTGTAGTCAGGATGTTCTGTTAAAACTCGCGCTGCAAGAAAACTCGTGAGCCCAAGCGCGAAGAAGTTGATTGCAAACCCAACGATCACTTGATCGACACGGTACCGAATTGAAAAAACCGCCAAAATTGCCGAAAGTGCTACCCCCATTGCAATTGCACCGAGAATTCCTGCCCACGGACCGAATAATGACCCAACAACCGCACCAGCAAATGCAGAGCCAAGCAATTGACCCTCGATTGCAATATTGATAATGCCACTTCGTTCACACACGATTCCGGCAATAGCGCCAAGAATGATTGGCACGCTGCGAGTCACAGTGTCTTGCAACATGCCAGTAAAACTGAATGAGCCACCCGATGCAGCCCAGGCCAAAAACGAAATGACAAAAGTTGCTGCTGCAATACCCAAAACAACATTTGTCCACTTGCCAAAACCCTTGAGCAACTGTGCTGCACCAAGCGCAATCAGCACCAATGCAAGTATGCGCGCAAAGGGCTGAGCAGGAATGACGAAGATATATGAGTCAACGAGTTTGAAGCCAGCATCGCCTGGTCGATTGCCGAGCACAAATGCAGCGACAATTCCAAGTACGACCAGTGTGAAACCTACGCTGCGTGCCTGCTTGCGCTGCTCGGCAGAAATCAGCGGAGCCACAACTGCGTCAACTGCGCTCATGATCCCTGTCCTCTAAAAGCCTGACCAAGTGATGTCGGCTCAACCTTGATGCGCCAAATGGCCTTAATCAACAGCGGTGCCGCAATAAACATGACGATGAGTGCGCGCAACACGACGATCAAATCAATCGGCACGTCGGTGTTTGCTTGCATCTGTCGTCCGCCCGCTTGCAGCGCACCGAACAACAGCGCAGCAAAGAGTGTGCCGAGTGGGGTTGATCGACCAAGCAGCGCGATGGCAATTGCGTCATAGCCAATGTTGCCTGCAAAATTTTGTGATGCGTAGCCATAGGTGCCCAATACTTCTGCTGAACCCGCGAGACCTGCAAACCCGCCTGCGAACATCATTGCCATCACCGTGAGTCGCTTGGTGTGCATGCCCGCATATTGCGCGGCGTCTGCATTCATTCCAAACGCACGAAACTCAAAACCGGTTGTGCTTCGATTAAGAAACCACGAGTACACAATGACAGCCAAAATGGCGACGACGAATCCGGCGTGAGCAATCAAGTCTGGCCTGTTGTCCATAAAACCAAAGAGACGCGGCAAGTGACCGGGGGCCGTCACAAGTTTAGAAATTGGATCTGTGCGATCTTCGCGCTGATAGAGATTGGTTTTGAGTAGCCACAACACCAAGAAACCGGCCATGTTGTTGAGCATGATCGTGGTGATTACTTCATGCGCACCAGTGCGGGCCTTCAAGATTCCAGGTATCGCGCCATACGCCGCACCACCCAAAGCGCCGGCCAACACTGCAAGCGGCACCTGAACAAACCCTGGGCCGTCCATTGCAAAGCCAACCCACAGCGCCGCCATTCCGCCAGCAAGCATTTGCCCTGTCGCACCAATATTGAAGAGACCAGCCTTGAATGCAACTGCCACCGAGACTCCGCACAAGATAAGTGGCGTAGCGCTATTGATCGTGGCCGATATTGCGCGCAGCGAACCGACCGAACCAATAACAAGAGCCCAATACGCACTACCCACAGTTTTGATCGCGCCAAGAATGTCGCCGTTTTGCAGTTTGTTGATATCGGACAAGACGATGATGAAAGCACCGACAACCATCGCCGATAACACTGCAAGCAGGGTCAGTCGAAATGAACTCGTTCGCGCTATACGTTCGGCGATTTTGCGCAGAGTTACAACAATTTTCATGCGTTCACCGTGTTTGAAGGTCGTGAACCGGCCATGTACAAGCCAACGTCCATTGCCGATGTCACTTTAGGGTCGAGATCGGCAACGATTTTTCCCCGATACATCACAAGCAATCGGTCAGAAAGCGCCATCACCTCATCCAGTTCGGTGCTCACAATCAACACTGCCGTGCCCGTGTCACGCTCTTTGATAATGCGCGAGTGAATATATTCGATTGAACCAACGTCAACACCACGTGTGGGTTGTGCGGCAATTGATAACCGCAGAGGACGACTAAGTTCTCGTGCAACAATCACTTTCTGTTGATTGCCGCCCGACAAAGTGCTGGCTTCTACATCCGGGCTAGGCGTTCTCACGTCGTACTCGGCAATAAGATTTTCTGCCGCATGGTGCGCCGCAGGCCAATCCATGATGATTCCGTTGCTAAATTCCTCGTCGTGATACCTAGTCAACACTAAATTTTCTGCGACGCTCAAACCACCGACCAAACCCTGGCGCTGTCGATCCTCTGGAATGTGCGCAATACCTTTGGCGTGTCGAACACGTGGCGAGGCAGATGTAATGTCTTGTCGGTCTAACGCAACACTGCCTCGAGTGGAATTGCGCAATCCAGTAAGTGCATCCACCAATTCGGTCTGTCCATTGCCCTGCACCCCAGCGATGCCAACGACCTCGCCCGCACGCACATTGAACGACACATGATCAACCATTGTTCGGCCATCAGCATCAACCACTGAAAGATCTTTTACTTCAAGAACAACTTCACCGGGCGCATGAGGCTTTTTGTCAACAATCAGTTGCACCGGACGACCAACCATCATTTCCGCAATCTGCGACTCGGATGCAGCCTTCGGATTAACTTCTCCTACTACTTGACCGCGACGCAAGACAGCGATGCGATCAGCAACATTGAGCGCCTCTTTGAGCTTGTGGGTAATAAACACCACACCGCGGCCAGCAGCGATCAGCGTCTTGACAATCTCGAAGAACTCAATGATCTCTTTTGGTGTCAACACCGCTGTTGGTTCGTCGAATACCACGACCTTGGCATCGCGCAACAACACTTTGACGATCTCGACGCGCTGTTGCACACCAACGGGCAGATCTTCAATGATCGCGTCTGGGTCAAGGTTGAGGTTGTAGCGATCTGATACTTCGCGCACCATCTCGCGCGCCTTGTCGATATCCAAACTTCCCAACCGGCCTGTAGGTTCAACACCCAGCACCACGTTTTCGGCAACAGTAAATACGGGCACGAGCATGAAATGCTGATGCAACATGCCAATCCCTGCTGCAATTGCGTCAGCCGGAGACGTGAACACGACCGATTCTCCATCGAGCACAATTTGCCCTTCATCGGGCTTATACATGCCGTACAGCACGTTCATCAGTGTTGATTTACCCGCGCCATTTTCACCGATCAGACAAAGAACTTCGCCTGTCTTGAGTGTGAGATTGACATTGTCATTTGCAGTAACACCAGGGAAACGTTTAGTGATGCCGCGCAGTTCTAGTTGCATGTGGCGCCGATCCCCATTTAGCAAACACTAATACAAAACGAAACGGGGGCCGCTTTCGCGACCCCCGTTCGTTACTACTTGCTTCACTCTTTCGAGCGAGAAATTATTTGCTGACGATTGAACCGTCAATGATGCCTGCTGTTACAGCATCAAGTTCTGCCTGCAACTCAGGAGTGATGGTTGACGTAATTGCTACGCCTACTCCACCGTTCTCCAATGTGCCGAGGTAGTCAGTGCCGCCACCTTCGCCATTGAGCGCGCTGCCCACTGCTGCAAGAACTGCTGCGTCAATCTTCTTCAAGACCGATGCGACATAAACTTCTGCCTGTGTTGCGTTCGAAACGCTCATGTCAACGTCAACACCGATGATCTTGACCTTGCCACCTGATTCCATCGCGAATGCTGCTGAACCAAGACCCACTGGACCAGCCACTGGGAAGATGATGTCGGCGCCTTCGTCAGACTGACTCTTGGCAATGTTGCGACCATCGTCGAGGCTGTTGAAGTTTCCAGCGAAAGTTCCGTCTTGCTTGGCCATGTCCCAACCAAGAACCTTGACTGAAGTTCCCTTTTGTGCGTTGTAGTACTCAACGCCCTTAGCGAAACCTTGCATGAAGATGGACACTGGTGGAATGTTGATTCCGCCGAATGTTCCAACGATGCCAGTCTGGGTTGTTGCTGCTGCCATGTAACCAGCCAAGAATGATGGCTGATCAGTTGCGAAGGTGAGACCCTGAACGTTTGCGGCCGAAGTGTTGGAGTCAACAATTGCGAACTGAACGGTTGGGTTTGCTTCTGCAAATGTCTTCGTTGCGTCTGCGAGCAAGAAGCCCACTGTGATGATGATGTTGCAACCCTTGTCAACGAATGACTGCAAGTTAGGTGCGTAGTCAGCATCGGATACTGACTCGAGCACTTCTGTTGTAACGCCCAAAGAATCTGCTGCTTGGAGAAGACCTTCGTATGCGATCTGGTTGAAACCCTTGTCGTCCACGCCACCAGTGTCGGTGACTTCACAGGCAAGACCTGTTGGTGCGGCTGGGGTGGTATCTACTGCGGCTGCAGTTGTGTCTGATGCTGTGTCACTGCCGCCACATGCGGCAAGCGCGAACACTGCTACCAAACCAACAGCAAGACCTTTCATGGTCTGCTTTCTCATATTCATTTTCTCCCTCTCACGCATCCATGTAGATACGTGCGTTTGTTGGTAGGGAGATAATAGTCCATATTTACGGGGTGATGTTTACCCGATTGACACCAAAAATGGACTTTTTAGCGATAAGTCAGGCGTCGCAATCGACCGTATTGAGCAGACCAGTAGCAACGTCGTAGATAGCGCCAACCACAACGAGCCCTTTTGGCAAAAGCGGGAATGTGCGGATTCGCGTGACGTCGCTGATCAATGCTGACTGTTGGTCGTCTACCGTACGAAACTCGATACTCCGGGTATCGACCCCATGCTGTGTGTCGATCATTGCGTGAATCTCGGCCTCATTGTTGTTCGCCATACGGCAATCGGTATGCGGCATCACCAATACTCGCTTGACACCAAGCAGGTATGTGGCAAGCACCAGTGTGCGCAACACGTCGTCGGTTACTCGCGCGCCAGCGTTGCGCAAGATCTTGGCGTCACCAGCCTGCATGCCCACCACTGCGAGTGGAGAAATGCGCGAATCCATGCATGTCACAATGGCTAAGCCACGAGTTGCAGTGCCGGTGAGATGCGAGTGCTCAAACGAATTGGCAAAAGCCTGATTGGCCGCGAAGATGTCGTCAAACTCGGCTGGCTGATTGCTGCTTGGCACGTTGATCACCTGTTCAGTCGAAAATTGTCTGTGGGCCAGGTAGGGATCGAACCTACGACCAAGGGATTATGAGTCCCCTGCTCTGACCACTGAGCTACTGGCCCGTTTAACCTTGCGCTCCGAGGGTGGGGATCGAACCCACGACCCACGGATTAACAGTCCGTTGCTCTGCCAGCTGAGCTACCTCGGAAAGGAAGTCTTGACAATCCTAGCGTTGCGATTTGAGCGTTTCGACAATTTGCCAAATGCACTCTGGGTTGGCAATTGCTTCACTATTGCGCACGGGTCGGCCATTGACCGCATCGGCTAAAGCCAGTTCGACCAGTTTGTTACTGCGTGTTCTTGGGAGATCTTGCACCTGCACCACGAGGCCGGGCACGTGCCGCGGTGTGCACGCCACGCGAATTCGTGATTTGATGTCGCCAATAAGTTCGTCAGTCAAAGTCACACCTTGGGCTAACCGCACAAGTAACACGATGCGCACATCATTGTCGATCTCTTGACCAAACACCAGACTCTCGAGTAAGTCGGGGTGCTGTTCAACCACACGAGTGATCTCTGCTGTGCCAATACGCACGCCACCCGGGTTGAGTGTGGTGTCGCTGCGACCATGTATCACCATTCCGTGATGCTGCGTCCAAGAAGCAAAGTCGCCTTGCGCCCACATGCCAGGAATGCGCTCGAAATATGCGCTGAGATATTTGGGCCCTGGCTGCATCGGGTCTGGTGCGCCATCTGTGCCATCATTCCAAAAACCAAGTGGTGTCGACGGAAACGGTTGACGACACACCAACTCTCCAGCGATACCTGGTTGATCAAACAGCGATTGATACCCATCGTCTTCATCGCTAACAGCATCACTGGCCATGCCGAGCATTGGGCCTTGGATCTCTCCTCTATATAGAGGTCGCGTTGGGTCTCCCCCCACAAAGCATGCACACAAATCGGTGCCGCCGGAGATGCTCGATAAATGCACGTCTTGTTTGACCGACGTATACACCCAGTCGAAACCTTCTGGCGAAAGCGGAGAACCAGTCGAACAAATAGTGCGCAGTGAATTGAGATTGTGCGACGTGCGTGGCTCGATACCCACCTTGCGTACTGAGTCAATATATTTAGCCGACACACCGAGCAACGTAATTTTTTCGCTGTCAACGATGTCAAACAGTCGATCAGTATTTGGCATTGTTGGCGCTCCGTCAAACAGTACAGCGGTCGATCCGCTTGCAAGCACCGACACCAACCAATTCCACATCATCCAACCAGTGGTTGTGAAGTACATAACACGGTCGTCTTCCCCAAGATTGCAATGCAACTGATGTTCTTTCATGTGCTGAATCAGTACGCCACCCGTTCGATGCACGATGCATTTTGGTACACCAGTTGTGCCACTCGAATACAGGACATACCACGGGTGATCAAATCCAAAACGTTGAGGTGCAACAGGCGACAACAATCCGCTCGAGACAAACTTTTCGTAATCAAGCAATCCATCGCGACTGTGCTCACCCACACTCACGTTGCTCACCAGAACTGTGGCTACAAGAGTTGGCAAACTCGCACGAATCTGGGCCAGCCTTTCGAGACAATCAAAGTCTCTTCCGTTGTAGCGATAGCCATCGACTGCAACAAGAACCTTTGGCTCAATTTGACCGAAACGATCGGTCACGCCGTTTGCTCCAAAGTCGGGCGAAGCCGACGAAAATACAGCGCCAATTGATGCTGCGCCGAGCATTACCTCAACCGCCTCGATCGAGTTTGGCAACCATGCAGCCACCCTGTCGCCCGCGACGACACCGAGTTGTTTAAGTGACCCGGCAATTGCGGCCACACGCAGAGATAATTCATTCCACGTGCGACTGCGTCTCACACCTCTCTCGTCGATGGCCACCAGCGCCTCATTCGCGCCATGAGCAGTGCCACTTTTTCGTAAAAAGTTTTGGACCACACTGAGTTGGGCATCAGGAAAAAACTTGGCGGTCGAGATTGGTGTGCCCGCACTGTTTGGAACAAATGCACGATCGCCTTTATGCCCAATGACACCACACTCGTCCCACACCTGCGACCAAAATTCGCTCGGTTGCGCAACCGACCACGCATGCAAATCAGCCGATTTATTGACCCTTTTCGCAAACTGATTCATTCGAGACTGAGCAATGCGCTCATCAGTTGGCGTCCACAGGGCTTTGGCTAATTCGGGCATCGGCACTAACCTAATAAAGCCGTTACAAACATTGGCAATTACGGGCAGTTTTTGTCTGACAATCATATGAAGTGAAGGGGAACGTTATGAATTGGGGAGCATTTATCACCTGCGCCGTTACTGGCTCTGGAGAGACAGCGCACAAGAGCGACAAGGTACCCGTCACCCCAGAACAGATTGCCAACTCGTGCATCGAGGCCGCCAAAGCAGGTGCCGCAGTGGTGCACATTCACGTGCGCAACCCTCAGACCGGTCTTGGTTCGCGCGACACCGAACTGTATGCAGAAGTTGTTGATCGTGTTCGATCATCCGACACCGACGTGGTGATCAACCTGACCGCTGGCATGGGTGGCGACTTAGTGCTCGGTGGCGACGAAGATGTGTTGCCGCTTGCCGCTGGCACCGACATGGTGGGTTCGACAGAGCGCCTCGACCACGTCACCCGCCTACTTCCAGAAATTTGCACACTCGACTGCGGCACGATGAACTTCTCGAGTGGCGGTGACTATGTGATGACAAATACGCCAAGCGTGTTGCGCAAGATGGCAAAGATCGTGCAAGACCTTGGTGTACGACCAGAACTCGAAGTCTTTGACACAGGCCACTTGGTGATGGTAAAAGATTTGATCAAAGACGGACTGCTCGATGACCCCGTGATGATTCAGTTGTGCATGGGCATTGCATACGGCGCACCAGATGACACAAACACATTTATGGCGCTGGTCAATCAAATACCACCAGGAGCGGTGTTCTCTGCATTCTCCATTGGAAGAATGCAGATTCCGTTCGTTGCCCAAGCAGTGCTTGCGGGTGGCAACGTACGCGTGGGTCTTGAAGACAACCTGTATCTCAATCGAGGCGAACTGGCTACCAATGGCAAACTCGTCGAGCGTGCGGTGAATATTTTGGAAAACATGAACGTATCTGTCATGGGCCCAGCCGAAGTGCGCGAAAAACTACAGCTCACAAAGCACGCGTAAGGAACAGCAATGAGCGGTCTACCCGGATTGAAAACTGTTGGCCTGCTCGGTGGCGGAGTTATTGGCGGTGCATGGGCTGCACGATTTGCGCTCAATGGTGTCGATGTCAAGTTGTACGACATTGACCCACAAGCCACTCGCAAGATGGGCGAAATTATGGGCAACGCTCGCCGCGCCTATCGCAAACTCACACTTGCACCACTACCCCAAGAAGGCACCATCACATTTGTATCGACGCCCGAAGAAGCAGTAACCGATGTTGACTTCGTGCAAGAAAGCGCGCCAGAACGCCTCGAGTTAAAACAAGAATTGCTTGCACGCGCAAGCAAAGCGGCCTCACCGACCACAGTGTTTGGCTCGTCTACATCTGGTCTGTTGCCTACACAAATACAAAAAGACATGGTCAACCCAGAGCGTTTCGTTGTTGGCCACCCATTCAACCCCGTGTATCTCATGCCGCTTGTCGAGATCTGTGGTGGAGATCTCACATCGCAGGCCACCAAAGAACGTGCGCGCGAGGTGTACACACAAATCGGCATGCGACCACTCATGCTGAGCAAAGAGATCGATGGTTTTGTTGCCGACCGACTTATGGAAGCACTGTGGCGCGAAGCGTTGTGGATGGTCAATGATGGAATCGCTACAGCAGAAGAAATAGATGATGCAATGCGCTTTGGCCCTGGCTTGCGTTGGTCATTCATGGGTACATTCCTCGTGTATCGCATTGCTGGTGGCGAAGCTGGCATGCGACACTTCATGGCTCAATTTGGTCCGTCATTGAAGTGGCCATGGACAAAGTTGATGGACGTACCCGAACTAGACGATGTACTGCTCGAGAAGATCGTTTCGCAATCTGACGATCAGGCTGGCACAGCAACTATTCGCGAACTCGAAGCCTTGCGTGACGACTGTTTGGTTTCAGTGTTTCAGGGTCTGCGCAACCAAAATTACGGTGCAGGACAAGTGTTGGCCGATTACGAAAAGATGTTGTTTGGTCGTGGCCCAATACCTGTGCTTGACCCACTTGCACCATCGGTCTCGCACGAGATGTTTATTCCTGCCGAGTGGACGGACTACAACGGCCACACCAACGACTCGCGATATTCGCAACTCGTGAGCGAGGCAAGCGACACATTTTTCCGAGCGATTGGTTTCACTCCTGAATACCTCGCAACCGGCCGCACGTTTTATACCGTTGAAGGACACTCAAGATTTCTTGACCAAACTCGTGCTGGTGAAAAAATAAAGGTGCTCACTCGGGTTTCGTCATACGACGAAAAGCGAATTCATTTGTGGTCTGAAGTCGTGCGCGAAGACGGCGTTGTGGCATTTACTGCCGAGCACCTGTTTATGCATGTCGACACGTCGACAGAAAAAACATCGCCAATGGGTAGCGAAATGTTTGCGCTGCTCAAGCCAATTGCTGATGCCCATGCAAAACTTCCTGCCCCAATCGGTATCGGTCGACATGTCGGCGAACGCCCCGCAAAGTAGCAGCGTCTCGCCGCTTGCCCCTTGGCAGCCAGGCGATGCGGTGCCTGCACCCCTCAACATCTATTCGTGTCGTGTCGAGCAAGAGTGGGTTGACTACAACGGCCACATGACAGAGGCCGCATATTTGTCTGCTTTTGGTTGGGGTTCCGACGCACTGTTTACCTATATCGGCGACAACGACGCATACCGAGCTGCTGGCAATTCGTTTTATACGGTCGAGACTCACATTGTCTACGAAGATGAGGCATTTCTCAACGATCCACTGCGTATCGAAACACGAGTTCTCGATGTTGACGCAAAGCGTTTACACATTCATCACACCATGTTCAACGGCGACAACGGCAAGAGGCTTTCGACTACCGAGCAGATGTTGGTGCATGTCGATATGAATGCCGGAAAGTCAGCGCCGATACTGCCCCACGTTGCTGCCGCGTTGGAAGCGATTGCACTGAGCCACTCTTCGCTTCCCACACCAGAAGACGTTGGCAGAATAATGAAGATCAAGAAAAAGTAAGCCAAGCACAAATATAAAGACAAACAGGAGACTCCCATGCAGTTTGCACTCACCGAAGAACAAGAAGCAATTGTTGCCACTACGCGATCATTTGTAGAGCGCGAACTCATCCCCCACGAAGAGCAAATTGAAAAGCTTGGCCACGTGCCAAAAGAACTCGAAGAAGAGATTAAAAAGAAGTCAATAGATGCAGGTATTTATGCGTGCAACATGCCTACCGAATATGGCGGAGGCGGACTCGACTCGTTTGACACCACCTTGGTCGACCGCGAGTTTGGCGCAACGTCCTATGCATTGCATTACATCGTTGCTCGCCCGTCCAATATCTTGCGCGCATGTACGGAAAGTCAGATTCAGGAATACCTCATCCCCACCATTGCAGGCGACCGTGTGGACTGCTTGGCCATGAGTGAGCCAGACGCTGGGTCTGACATGCGTGGCATGAAGTGTTCGGCCGTACGCGACGGTGACGACTGGGTGATCAATGGAACAAAGCATTTTATTTCTCACGCCGACATGGCCGACTATGTGATCTTGTTTGCGGCAACCGCCGAAGAACAAACATCAAAGGGTCCAAAGAAAAAGATCACCGGTTTTCTTGTTGACTTTGATACTCCAGGCTGCGAACGCGTTGCGGGATACAACTGCGTCTCCAACTCTGGCTACCACAACCTGATTATCAACTTTGATAATTGCCGCGTTCCAAACAGCAAAGTGCTTGGCGAAGTGCACGGTGGTTTTGATGTTGCCAACACATGGCTAGGTGCTACACGACTGCAAGTTGCTGCTGTTTGTGTGGGCCGTGCTCGTCGCGCGCTTCGACTCTCAACCGAATGGGCTGCAACGCGTGAGCAATTTGGTCAACAGATCGGCAAGTTTCAGGGCGTCTCGTTCAAATTGGCCGACATGAAAACACAACTAGATGCAGCCGAGCTACTCACACTGCGCGCAGCATGGAATGATGCGCACGGCAAGTTTGATGACTCCGAAATCGCGATGGCAAAAGTGTTCGCGAGTGAGATGTGCCAATTTGTCACCGACGAAGCCATCCAAATATTTGGCGGCATGGGCTTAATGGACGAATTGCCACTCGAGCGAATGTGGCGCGATACGCGTGTTGACCGCATTTGGGATGGCACAAGCGAGATTCAGCGTCACATCATTTCCCGCGGTTTACTTCGCGAATTTGGTGGCTGATACATGCCGCAAGCGCACACTGCCCTCGCCCGCATGCTCAACCCCAAGAGCATCGCTGTAATTGGTGGCAACCCTGCCGCTGCTGTGGTGAGGCAATGCCAAAAGCTTGGTTTCACTGGCAAAATTTGGCCAGTGCACCCAACTCGCAAAGAGATGCATGGCGTTGCGTGTTTTGCTTCAGTCAACGACTTACCTGGTGTTCCAGACGCAGCATTTGTTGCTGTCAACCGACACCTCACCCTGGATGCTGTGAAACAACTGAGCAAGATGGGTGCTGGCGGCGCAGTGTGTTACGCATCGGGTTTCTCTGAGACCGGCGATACCGACTTGCAAGAACAACTTGTTGATGCTGCAGGCGACATGCCCCTGCTCGGGCCTAACTGTTACGGCTTTATCAACACTCTCGACGGCGTTGCCTTATGGCCCGACGAGCACGGATGCGTTTCGGTTGGCCGTGGTGTTGGCATGATCTCGCAAAGCGGCAACGTTGGCATCAACCTCACGATGCAACAACGCAATTTGCGCATGGCATACATGGTTACGGTTGGCAACCAAGCCGGCGGTGGCGTGGAAGACGTGCTCGAGACCTTTATCCACGACGATCGCGTGACTGCAATAGGCATGTTCATCGAAGCAATTCGTGATGCGCCTCGCTTTGCAGCCCTTGCACAAGAGGCATTTGCACGAAACAAGCGCATTGTCGCATTACAAACCGGCAAGTCCGAAGCAGGTGCACTGATTGCCGCATCACACACTGCATCGCTGGCTGGAAATCGTCAGGCTTATTCGGCATTCTTCGACCGTTGTGGCGTTGCAACTGTAGAAACACCAACCGAACTTCTTGAGACACTCAAATTGCTGGACAACGGTGGGCCGCTCTCGGGTTATCGCATTGCATCGTTGTCATGCTCGGGCGGCGAGGCTTCGCTCGTTGCCGATTTATCCGAGGCAACAAACTTGGTTTTTGCTCCGTTCCCCGGCGAGCAACGCGCTCGCATCGAGTCAACGTTGACCGAACTGGTGTCGGTAGGCAATCCGTTTGACTATCACACATTTATGTGGGGCGACAAAGAGGCCATGACTCGCACGTTTTCGGAAACGATGCGTGGCGAACATGACGCAACGATTTTGTTGCTCGATGCCCCGCCCCGCCCCGACCAAGATGCCAGCAGTTGGGTTGTGGCGGCCGAAGCCTTTGCTGCTGCAAGCAATAGCACCAAGCGACGCGGCATCATCGTTGCCACAATTCCAGAATGTTTTTCGGAATCGATGCGCAATTCGATTACTGCACTCGGCATGACTCCAGCACAAGGCTTGCGCGAAACACTCGTGGCACTTGACCGTTGCGCATGGCTTGGTCAACATGCCCCGCAGAACGCACCGGCAAACGTGAGTGCACCCGGCAACACAGTCATTGTTGATGAGGCACGTGCCAAAGAACGCTTGGGCACCTGGAACGTTGCCGTGCCACAGGGTGCTCGTTGCACCCGCAACTCAGTTGTAGAAACAGCACAAAATATTGGATACCCGATCACGCTCAAGGGTCTTGGACTTGCGCATAAAAGTGAGTCTGGCGCAGTCGCTGTAGGCCTACAAAGTGCCGAACAATTGCAGGCTTCAATAGCTTCCATGCCTGCCAGCATCACCGAATTCTTGGTAGAGCAAACTGTCACCGGCATTGTTGCCGAAGTGCTGTTGAGCATTCGACGCACCGCCCCGCTTGGTTGGATGATCACGCTCGGTGCAGGTGGAGTGCTCACCGAATTGTGGCGTGACACGCAGTGCTTGCTGGCGCCAGCGACCAACGCCGACATTCATGCTGCATTGCAACAACTACGCATCGCGCCAATTCTCAATGGCTATAGAGGCAAGCCTGCAGCCAACATAGAAGCCCTTGTCGACGTTGTGACTGCACTACAACAAGCTGTCGTAGGCTCTTCGGTTGTGGAAGTCGAGTTAAATCCGGTGCTTGCCACCACAACGTCCGCGATCGCAGTCGATGCATTACTCATTGAAGAAACCAAATAGCGAAACGAGACTTTGATGCCAATAACAACGAGCACCTCCACCACCCCTGCAGGCACTGGCTCAATTCTCGAGATCATTCTTGACCGCCCGAAGGCCAACACAATTGATGCAGCAACAAGCCGCGAACTGAGTGAAATATTCTCAGCTTTCAACTCTGACCCGACTCACCGAGTAGCGATCTTCACCGCCGCAGGCGAGAAGTTTTTCTCGGCTGGTTGGGACTTGAATGCGGCCGCTGACGGCGAAGCCTTCGACTCCGACTATGGCGTGGGCGGATTCGGCGGATACCCCGAGCTGCCCAATCGCAACAAGCCAATCATTGCGGCCATCAATGGGATGGCTGTGGGTGGCGGCTTCGAGATCGCAATGGCCGCAGACTTCATCGTTGCCGCAGACCATGCTCAATTCTTTCTTCCTGAAACGCGTGTAGGTGTTTTGCCCGATGCAGGCACCGTGCGTCTACCCCGCCTCATGCCTCGACAGCTTTCAAACGAGATCATCTTTGGTGGTCGCAGACTTTCCGCCGCGGAAGCCGAATCGTGGGGAATCGTTAACCGTGTTGTGCCACTCGCCGACCTGATGACAAGTGCGCGTCAGTTGGCTGCAGAGATTTGTTTGTCAGCGCCGCTGAGCGTGGCCGCAGTACTCGAACTCAATCGAAAACTTGAAAATGTCGACATTCAAGAGGCAATGAAGCAGATGCGAACCAATGCAGCTTATAGAAAAGCAGTTGATTCGCAGGACGCCATTGAAGGTCCAGCGTCTTTTGGTGAAAAGCGCCCACCAAAGTGGCAAGGCAAATAATTACCGCATCATTTGTCGTCGCGACACCGGGTACTGCAATATTTCACTTCATCCCAATTTTTGGCCCACTTTTTGCGCCACTCAAACGGCAAACTACAGCGCACACAAATCTTCGGTGAAAAGCCATTTTTCGTCTTCGCTTGTCTCGCCATAAGTTGATCGAGAACTACTGAGACTTTTTCTTTATCTGGCGCATCACGCATTCGTCAAGCACATCCAAAAGTTCAAATGCACGAGAGTCGCTGTTTTCTGTTTGGA
Source organism: Ilumatobacteraceae bacterium (assembly GCA_021741795.1). Taxonomy (GTDB): domain Bacteria; phylum Actinomycetota; class Acidimicrobiia; order Acidimicrobiales; family Ilumatobacteraceae; genus UBA3006. The sequence goes on from JAIOXC010000021.1 coordinate 15,472, forward strand.
ACTCGCGCATTGCATACGAAAAACTTGTATTCATACTTGGCCACGCGCCGTGTGTGGACCC
>JAIOXC010000022.1 GCA_021741795.1 Ilumatobacteraceae bacterium
GAGTGAATGCCATTGGTCATGCTTTTTCTCAAGACACTCCATGGCAGCACGAAATGGAAAGCGCATTCCCTTTTGTAGAAACACCCGATCAGCGCACTGCTATTGATCTTGTAAAAGCAGACATGGAACGAAGCGTGCCGATGGATCGCCTTGTCTGTGGCGATGTTGGTTTTGGCAAAACCGAAGTTGCAGTGCGTGCTGCATTCAAGTGCGTGCAAGACGGCAAACAGGTTGCAATTCTTGTTCCCACAACACTGCTCGCTTCTCAACACGGCAACACATTTAGTGATCGCTTTGCTGGCTACCCAATTCGTGTTGAAGTCATCTCGCGATTTCTTACTGCCGCACAAGCCAAGAAAGTTATTGCTGGACTCGCAACAGGAGAAATCGATTGCGTCATTGGCACACACCGACTGTTGCAAGACAACATCAAGTTCAAAGACCTTGGTCTCTTAGTTGTAGACGAAGAGCAACGCTTCGGAGTCACTCACAAAGAAGCAATGAAGCAGCTCAAAACAAATGTGGATGTGCTCACACTGACTGCAACCCCAATCCCCCGCACACTCGAAATGAGCCTTGTGGGTATTCGCGACCTGTCGCTGTTGCAAACACCACCTGCCGACCGGCAACCAATCCTCACATTTGTCGGAGAACAAGACGAGCGAGTAGCAACCGAAGCAATTCGGCGCGAACTTCTGCGCGATGGCCAAGTGTTCTGGGTGCACAATCGCGTGCAGTCAATTGATGATCGTGCACGTGAATTGCGCGAGTTGGTGCCAGAGGCCCGCATCGCTGTTGCCCACGGCCAGATGGACGAGGCGTTGCTCGAACAGACAGTGATCGATTTTTGGGAAGGCAAATACGACGTGCTCGTGTGCACAACCATCATCGAGAGCGGCATCGATATGCCAACAGTCAACACGCTGGTAGTTGAGCGCGCAGATTTGTTGGGACTTGGTCAGTTGCACCAGTTGCGCGGCCGCGTTGGTCGCAGTGGTTCGCGGGCATACGCATATCTCTTTCATCCTCGAGATCGTGTGCTCTCAGAAGACGCTTATGAACGACTCAAAACCATTGGCGAAGCAACAGAACTTGGCAGCGGTTTCAAAATTGCAATGCGTGATCTCGAGATTCGTGGCGCGGGCAACCTACTTGGCGAAGCTCAGAGCGGACACATCGCGGCTGTTGGCTACGACCTCTATTGCCAACTCGTCACCGAGGCTGTTGCCGAGATGAAAGGTGAAGAAGTTCCATCTGTTGTGCCAGAGCTCAAACTTGATGTACCGACTAATGCTTTCTTGCCGACCGACTATGTCACCAAAGAAGAGTCGCGTTTGGATGCGTACCGCCGACTTGCATCGGTCACGTCGATTGCAGACGTGGAAGACATTCGCAACGAATGGCTCGACCGATACGGCCCATTGCCACAACCTGCTCTTGCACTGATCAATGTGGGTTTGTTGCGAGCCGAATGTCATCGCCTTGGTTTACGGGAGTTGGTTGTCGCCGATGGACGCGCGCGCATGTTGCCCATCACACTCAAAGCAAGTGAAGTTATGCGCTTGCAACGCATCGCCAAAAGCCCAGATTGGAACGAGAAAATCAAACAACTCATCATCACATTGCCGCGAACAACAAATCCAAAGCTCGACGACGATGCAACGGTTACATTTCTTGTTGGTTTCCTCCAAGAACTCGTAGAGCCAGCCAACTAGGATCTATCAGATGCCAATCCCCGCAAATACCCCGCAAACCGGTCATTTCCGTCGCCCGACTGCTCTCGCAGCGATGCTAGTTTCGTTGGTCCTTGTTGCCACAAGTTGCGGATCTTCGTCATCTGCAAACGAAGCCCTCTCGCTCAATGGCGACACTGTTTCGGTTGACAGGTTTGAAAAAACGATTCTTCAATTAGCAGATGCTGAGCAAATTACTCTCCAGAATGGTCAAGCCACAGGAGATGTCGCCCGTTCAGTACTCGGCGCGATGTTGCGCGGTGTTGCAACAACTCAGATTGTTCAGCAATACGACGAAGCAGTCACGCAAGCCGACAAAGACGCTGTGCTCGCCCAGATGCAAGAGGATCCAAACTTTGATGCATTAGGACCAGACCTAAAAGATCTCATTTTGTCAATCAATGCAGAAGACTTGGCGCTCGCTCGCATCAAGGCACCAGCAGAAGAAGAAATTGCAGCAATGTATGAAAAAGCACCAGCTTCACTTGGTGCAATGTGCGCACAACACATCCTCGTCAAAGAATCAGCAACCGCCGACAAAGTCTTGAAACTGCTCAATGATGGTGGAGACTTCAAAAAACTGGCCGGCGAATATTCGATTGAACCAAATGCTGGCGAAACAGGTGGCGTACTCGGAAGTGCCGACGGCGACTGCTTGTTACTCAGTGATTATCAGGCACAGTTTGATGCTGGTTTCACTGCAGGAGCACTGCTTGCAAAAGCTGGTGTTCCAACAGGCCCAGTAAAGAGCAGCTTTGGATACCACATCATCCTGGTTCGCCCATATTCAGACATCTCCTTGTCACTTAATGGACTCTTGGCAAAAACTCCAGGGCAAATGCTGGTTGTCGGGCTACTTGCCACGAGCACGGTCACCGTTGGTTCGCAGTACGGTCACTTTGATGCGGCCACCAACAAAATCGTCGCCAACTAAATCGGTCAGAATTCACCAGTCATGACCGCGCGTGTTGTGATTGTGGGCCTTGGCCCAGGGCCACGCAATACCGTCACGCAGGCAACACTCGAAACAATCGAACGCATTGATGTGCAGTTTGTGCGCACCAAGCGTCACCCAACTGCCGACTTGATGCCGAAAGCAACAAGTTTCGACTCGTTATACGACACACTTCCAACATTTGATGATGTGTATCGCGCGATCACCGAAGCGGTTGTGACTGCAGCTATCGAACACGGCGAGGTGCTGTATGCAGTACCAGGTTCACCACTCATTCTCGAGTCAAGCGTGGCGCAGTTGCGTGCCGACTCGCGAGTTGAGGTGCAAGTACTACCCGCTTTAAGTTTTTTGGATCTTGCTTGGGAAGCCCTCGGTATCGATCCTGTCAATGCTGGCGTGCGTCTGATTGATGGACATCGGTTCGCACTCGAAGCATCTGGCGAACGCGGACCTCTACTTGTCGCTCAGGTGCACGCCGATTGGGTGCTCTCTGATGTCAAGTTGTCACACGAATCTGCAAACGGCAGCGAGCCAGTGGTGTTGCTGCATCATCTCGGTCTCCCCGATCAACGTGTCGAGCACACCACATGGCAAGAACTTGATCGCGTATTGCCAGCAGATCACCTCACCACTTTGTACATTCCACAGATGGCCGAGCCAGTGGCGGGCGAACTCGCTCGACTACATCAATTGGCCCGCACATTGCGCGAGCAGTGCCCATGGGATCGCGAGCAGACCCACGACTCGCTAATTAAGCATTTGATCGAAGAAACTTACGAAGTAGTTGATGCCATCGAATCTCTCGATGCGAACGACCCAGCAACCGACGAAGCGTTGATTGAAGAACTCGGCGATCTGCTCTACCAAGTTGAATTTCATGCCACCATCGCCGAACAGCAGGGTCGCTTCAGCATGGCCGATGTAGCGCGATCGATCCACGACAAACTCGTGCGTCGACACCCACACGTGTTTGGGGATGTTGTAGCGAGCAGCGCCAATGATGTAGTGCAGACGTGGGATGAAGTGAAGCGTGCAGAGAAAAAATCTGCTGATGGCGCCGCAAGTTCTACATTTACTGGCGTGGCCAAGTCTGGTCCCTCGCTGCAATACGCCACCAAAATTCAAAAACGAGCAGCAGACGTTGGTTTCGACTGGCCAAACGCCGATGGTGCGTTTGAAAAGATTATTGAAGAATCAGCAGAGATTCGTCAAGCAGTTGCACTCAACAGTGACCCAGAGACGGTGCGATTGGAGTTGGGCGACTTGTTGTTTAGTGTGGTCAATCTGTCGCGTCATCTTGGCCACGACGCCGAGCAAGCGCTGCGCGGAGCAAGTGACAAATTTCGCCATCGTTTTGAGCAGGTCGAGCAACTAGCACTCTCACGAGGCATCGATCTCGCCAATGCACCACTTGAGCAACTTGATGCTTTGTGGGACGAAGTCAAAAAACAATAAGATCATCTCATGAGCAAGATCAGCCACGTCGCGGCGCGCGAGGTTTTAGATTCGCGAGGCAACCCAACCGTCGAAGTAGATGTGACTCTTGCATCGGGTGCAACCGGACGAGCGATTGTTCCTTCCGGGGCATCGACTGGTGCGCATGAAGCAACCGAGCTTCGCGACGGCGGCACTCGCTTCAAAGGCAAAGGCGTACTCAATGCGGTTGCCAACGTCAATAGCGAAATTTCGACTGCGCTTGTTGGTAGCGATGCAAGTAATCAATCAGCAATCGATAACGCATTGTGCGAACTTGATGGAACTCCAAACAAATCTCGGCTTGGCGCCAATGCAATACTCGGTGCAAGTCTGGCAACTGCTCATGCATCAGCATCTGAACGTCAATTGCCGCTATTTGCATCAATAGGTGGCGACGACGCATGCGTGCTTCCCGTGCCAATGATGAATGTGCTCAATGGTGGTGTGCACGCCGATAACAACATTGACCTTCAAGAGTTCATGATCATGCCGGTTGGGGCATCAAGTTTTTCTGAAGGGTTGCGCTGGGGTGTCGAGACATATCACACGCTCAAATCGTTATTGCACGATCGCAAACTTGCGACAGCAGTTGGTGATGAAGGTGGCTTTGCCCCAAACCTTGCAAGCAACGAAGACGCAATCGCAATTTTGGTTGATGCAATTGATGCAGCGGGTTTCAAGCCAGGCGTCGATATTGCCATTGCGCTCGATCCAGCAATGAGCGAACTCTTTCGTGATGGCAACTATCACTTGGCTGGCGAAGGTCAAGTGTTTACCAGCGATCAATTGGTTGCGTGGTGGACAATGCTTGTCAATAAATACCCGATCGTCTCGATCGAAGACGGAATGGCAGAAGACGACTGGGCCGGATGGTCTTCGCTCACCAAGGCATTGGGATCTCGCGTGCAACTGGTGGGTGATGATCTGTTTGTCACCAATGTAAAACGATTGCAGCGCGGCATCGATGAGAACGTCGCTAACAGCGTTCTCATCAAGGTCAATCAAATCGGCACACTTACCGAAACCCTCAACACCATCTCTCTTGCTCGCAACAATCACTACACAAGTGTGATGAGTCACCGCAGCGGCGAAACCGAAGATGCAACCATCGCCGACTTGGCTGTTGCTACCAATTGTGGCCAGATCAAAACAGGAGCACCAGCCCGCAGTGACAGAGTGGCAAAGTACAACCAGTTGCTGCGCATCGAACAAATTCTTGGTAATCGCGCGCAGTACCTCGGTAAGCAAGCCGTAAGCCGTTAGGCATCAGCAACCGCATACTCCCCCATTTTGGGCTTCTCAACAGCCACAATGGAGGGGTGTCAAGTACCGATCTGCATCTCGTGCGCCATCGTGGTGTTCGCGCATTTGCGGTTCCTCTCACAGTTCTCGTGGTCTTTGCACTCGCAACAACACTGTTTGTTGTACCCGTGCGCACCTGGATGAGTCAGCGCAACGTGCTCAACACAAAGCAGCAGGAATACGCCGCCTATGAAGACATAGTTGAGAATATGCAAGACCAAGTGAACTATCTGCAATCGCCTTCGGGATTGCGCGATGCCATTCGCACACAACTTGGCTACCTCTATCCATCCGAGCGCCGAGTTCCAATGATGGACACCCCCGCACTTTCAACAACGCTTCCCGAGCGCTGGCCATACACAATCGTTTCGACGATGATGTTTGTTAAAACACTCGAAGCAGCACAGCAGGACGCCAAAGGTCAGATTTCACTTGACCCACTAGTTCCGTAACGCTCTTCGATCACTAACCTTGCTGCAACCCCCACAGAGGAGAAGTAATGGCTGGAAGCATTTTAGGTAACCGCGTTCTTCGTAAAGAAGACCCAAAGTTTCTTACAACTGGTGGCGTATATGTAGACGACTTGCGCGACGAGCCGTTATTAGTCGGAGCGGTGCATGCAACTTTTGTTCGTTCAACTGTTGCCCACGCCAACATCACAAGCATCAATGTTTCTGAAGCCCTCACGATGCCGGGCGTCGTTGCTATCTACACTGCGCAAGATCTTGGACTGCAACCTGTTGAAGCTTCATTTAATCCGATGGCCAAGCGAACACTTCTCGCGAGTGGAAAAGTCCGTTACGTTGGCGAACCACTTGCGGTAGTGCTTACCGAACTTGCAAACCAAGGCGAAGACGCAGTAGAGCGCGTGATCGTTGATTACGACGCACTCGAAATTCTTATTGATGTTGAGCAGGCAATGACTTCATCAACTCTTATCTACGAAGAAGTTGGCAGCAACGTTGTGTTTGAGTCGACCGCCATCGGCATGCCAGACAACACGGGTGATGCATTGTTCGCCGATTGCGAAGTTGTCGTCAAAGGTCGGTTCGTCAATCAGCGCGTTGCACCTTGCCCTCTCGAGGTGCGTGGTGCCGCAGCCGCATGGGACAACGGTCGCTTGGTGCAGTGGTTGTCGACGCAGCACGCACAGGGCGCACGCGATGCAATCCTCAAAGTCAATGCACTCGAAGCTGGTCAAGTGCGCGTGATCACACCAGATGTCGGCGGTGGTTTCGGAGCAAAGATCGATGCGTACCCAGAAGATCTCTTGTTAGGACGAATTGCAAAGCAAGTTGGCAAACCGGTGCGTTGGACTGAAACGCGCAGCGAATCGATGGTCGCACTCGGTCATGGCCGTGGCCAAATTCAATACATCACTATTGGTGGAACTCGTGCGGGCAAAGTGACCGCCTACCAATTACACGCTCTTCAAGATTCGGGTGCGTGGGTTGATGTTGGTGCAATCCTTGCCCCGTTCATGACCCGCCCAATGGCTTCTGGTGTTTACGACATTCCAGTGATCGAAGTGCGCACCACGTCGGTTGCAACCAACACCACACCGATGGTTGCCTATCGAGGTGCAGGACGCCCAGAGGCAACAGCAGCAATTGAGCGAGCAATGGATTTGTTTGCACTCGAACTTGGCAAAGACCCTGCAGAAGTGCGACGCATCAACTTGATTCCAAAGTTTCTTGAACCCTTTACCACTTCGATTGGACAAACGTACGACGTAGGCGACTTCGAAGGAGCACTCAACAAAGTACTCGAGGCATCTAATTACGCACAACTTCGCAAAGACCAAGCTGCTCGTCGCGCAAGTGGCAGCACCAAACAACTCGGCATTGGCATCAGCGTGTATGTCGAAATCACTGCAGGAACATCTTCGGGTGAATACGGCAAGGTTGAGGTTCTTCCAAACGGTCGAGCAATTGTGTACACCGGCACATCACCGCACGGACAAGGTCACGTCACATCGTGGTCAATGCTCGCAAGCGATGAAACTGGCATCGCCATGGACATGATCGATGTTGTCTGGGGCGACACCGATGCCATTCCATCGGGCGGTGGCACCATGGGTTCACGTTCGCTACAGCAAGGTGGCGCTGCAGTGCACCAGGCTTCCAAAGAACTGGTTGAACAAGCACGCAAGCACGCAGCACGTTTGCTCGAGGCCAACGAAGACGACGTGGTGTTCGACAAGTTCACCGCGGCATTCCATGTGGCAGGTACTCCAGCAGTTGCAAAAACATGGGCCGACATTTCGTCCGCACTTGCAGCCGATGGTGGCTTAATCCAAGAATCAAATTTCGTGTCCAACGGTGCAACATTTCCGTTTGGGGCACACGTTTCAGTTGTCGAAGTTGACACCGAGACTGGCAAAGTCACATTGATTCGCCACGTTGCATGCGATGATGCGGGCCGTGTAATCAACCCACTTATTTTGGATGGCCAAATTCATGGTGGCATCGGCCAAGGTGCAGCACAAGCACTGCTCGAAGAAGTTCGCTACGACACAGATGGCAACCCGATCACTTCCAACTTTGCTGACTACGCATTTATCTCGGCTGCAGAGTTGCCAAGCTTCGAAGTCATCCACATGGAGACACCAACGCCCCGCAACCCACTTGGTGCAAAAGGCATCGGCGAGTCGGGCACTATCGGCTCTACTCCTGCTGTGCAATCTGCTGTTGTGGACGCTCTCACCCACATGGGCGTGCGTCACATTGACATGCCGGCCACTCCAGAACGCGTGTGGAGCGCAGTTCAGTCAGCCAACTAAATCAACCCCGATAGAGTATGTGCACGACACCAGTCGTAAAATTGTTCTATGAATTCTTTTTCCAGTTCACATGCTGACCCAATTGTTGCCCAAAATCTTGTTCGGTATTTTGGAGATGTCAAAGCTGTTGATGGCATCAACATCACAGTAAAAACAGGCGAGATTTTTGGCTTTCTCGGGCCAAACGGTGCAGGAAAATCTACGGCTGTGCGCATGCTCACCACCCTGCTACGCCCAACTTCTGGCACTGCTACCGTCGCCGGTTTTGACGTTGCAAAGCACCCCGATGAAGTGCGCCGCCGCATTGGTGTCGCTTTGCAAGATGCAGCGATTGATCCATTGATGACTGGTACCGAATTGCTCCGCTTGCAAGCAGTGCTCTACGGAATACCGCAGGCTCAGATGAAAAACCGAGCAAGTGAGTTGCTTGAAAGAGTTGGTCTCACTGCTGCGGCAGATCGCCGTGTTGGCACATACTCAGGTGGCATGCGTCGACGTCTCGACTTGGCGCTTGCCCTCATTCATCAACCAACTGTTTTGTTTTTAGACGAACCGACAACCGGTCTTGATCCAATGAGCCGCATGTCGTTGTGGGAAGAAGTGCGTCGCCTCAACAACGAAGGCACGACGGTTATGTTGACCACGCAGTATTTGGAAGAAGCAGACCAACTCGCAGATCGCATTGCCATTATTGACGCAGGCAAAATCGTGCGCGAAGGAAAGCCGCAAGATCTCAAGGCAGGCGTCGGATTTCCAACGCTCCTGATCACCGTTCCATCCGATCAAACCGAGCGCGCCAAAGCCGTGCTTGCAACTTTCGGCGATATGCGCCCAACCGCCGAGGGTTCGCTTGGTGTCGGCTTGCGCGGTGGTGCCAATGTTGTTACCGACGTTGTGCGCAAACTCGACGAAGCTTCGGTGCGAGTTCAGCATCTCGAAATAAATGAGCCAAGTCTTGACGACGTCTTTGCAGAAGCAACTGGCCACCGTCTCGAGGGTGCCAAAGCATGACAGTTGCATCGCCTGCACTTGCAATTGAGACGACTGTGCGCAGCCGACAACTCTCAATGCGCCAGACCATCGCCATGGCTAAGCGCTCCACCTACGAGATTGCGCGACAACCTGCACTTATTGCGCCAAGCATGTTCTTCCCCATATTTTTTGCAGTACTCAGCGCATCAAGTTTTAGTAGGACAACTTCAATTCCGGGATTTCCAAAAGTTGAGTCGTTCATGCAATTCACACTTGCATCAACAATCGTTCAGGGTGTGTTGTTCGGCTCAGTAACAGGTGCAGCGGCACTGGCAACCGACATCGAAATTGGATTCTTTGATCGCTTGCTCCTAGCACCAACAACTCGCACAGGCATTTTGCTCGGACGTCTTGCCGGCAGTGCGATATTCGGACTCTTTCAATCTGCATTCTTCCTCGCCGTGCTTGTTCCCTTTGACGCACCTATCACTGCAGGAATCCCCGGCGCCTTGGTGATGGTGTTGTCAGGTGGAATTGTTTCGCTCGCTATTGGTGCAATTATGTCGTCAGTTGCCATACGCACGGGATCGGCAGAAGCAGTCCAAGGAGCATTCCCTCTGTTGTTTGTGTTGCTTTTCTTTTCAAGCGCGTTCTTCCCACGCGAGACAATGAGTGGGGCCTACAAGCGAATCGCCGATATCAACCCAATTTCGTATCTCGTTGAAGGTTTACGGGCTCTCGTCCTCGAAGGCTTCACGTTCTCTGCAGTAATTCGCTCGCTCCTCGTACCAACCCTTATTTGTCTCGCTGCAATCCTGTTTGCCCTCAAAGAACTCCGCCGAAAGTTGGCAGCGTTATGAGCACAAATGTAACGACCACACAAGTAATGACCGCACCAGTTGCCGATTTAGTCGCAAGGCCAACGACGATGCGCAGTGCTCGTGGTTTAGCTCATCGTGGAATTCAAAATATTCGTCGCCTTCCTTCAGCATTCTTTCCAGCAATGGCGATGCCGGTGTTCACGATGATTGCATTCGCCGGCACATTTGCCGCCATCACCCGATTGCCGGGATTCCCCACCGATCGTTCCGTCAACTGGTTTATGCCACTTGGTATTTGTTTCGGTGCTGCATTTAGCGGCATCGGTCTTGGCTTTTCAACAATTCGAGACATTGAGACTCGTTTCTATGATCGTCTGTTGATGTCGCCCGCACCGCGTCGTTCGCTCATCATCGGGCCACTACTTACCGCATGGGTGCGAGTTGCAATCTTGTGCGCGTTCGTCATTCCGATGGGCATGCTGTTGGGTGTTCGATTCACAAGTGGACTGCTCGGATTATTCACTTTGGTTGTTGCCGCCGTCGGGGTGTCGACAATTTCGCTCGGCTGGGGTCTCGGACTTGCGTTTCGTTTTCGCGATATGCGCGGCGCTGCCGTGATGCAGCTCACTATGTTTGTAGTGCTCTATCTCTCCAGCGCACAGATGCCACTTCCACTCATGCGTGGTTGGTTGCACAACGTTGCACGCATTAATCCAACAACCAATATTTTGCGTCTCGCCCGCGAAGGGCTTGTGCTCAAAACTTCGCCCGACTACATGAGTTGGTCAAATACTTGGGGTGGTTTGCTTGCAATTGCCGGCATGGCAACACTCACGCTTGTTTTTGCGCGACGTGGTCTCGACAAACTCGACAAATAAGCAGTTATTGTTAAGCCTGTATGCCCGCAGCATTTGCACGCAGCACGGTAATCACCCGACGTGCGCTGATGTTTGCGTTGTTGCTTGTCATTCTTCCAACGAGTGCAGTTGACGCAAATGTATCCAGTGCTCGTTTGGCAATCAAAGATGGAGTATTCAGCCGAACCTCAGTTGTGGTACTCAAAGGCGGCACCCTCACCCTGAAGAATGCCGACAACAGTGCCTACCGCATCAAAATTGGCGCCACCCTGGTAGTCATCCCTGCCAAGGGGTCAAAGATCGTTCCGTTGCCTCAGCGTGGAACATTTTCCATTACCTGCGCCAAAGTACCAAGTTTGAAGGCAACACTTACCGTCAAGTAACTCTTCCGTTTTACAAACCAGCCTCAATGAGGCATGATGAGCCTCGCCACGACATTCGTGCACAAGGGGAAAGTGAGAGCTACATCATGGTTCATATCAAAGTCAGTATCACTGTCAATGGAACTCAACAAGAAAAAGATGTAGAGCCTCGAACACTGCTCGTACATTTTTTGCGCGATCAACTGCAACTCACCGGCACAAACATTGGTTGTGACACATCGAGTTGTGGCGCTTGCACCATTCATCTCGACGGCGAAGCAGTCAAGAGTTGCACAGTGCTCGCCGCGCAGGCCGACGGTGGCACGGTGACAACCATTGAAGGTCTGAGCAAAGACGGCGTGATGCATCCAATGCAACAAGCATTTATGGAGAACCACGGACTGCAGTGTGGGTACTGCACACCGGGAATGGTGATGGCATCAATTGGTTTACTTAATGAAAATCCAAATCCAACAGAAGAAGAAGTCCGACTCGGCCTCGAGGGCAACCTCTGTCGCTGCACCGGATACCACAACATTGTGAAGTCGGTGCTCGCTGCGGCGAAGAAATAGGAGACGGTCATGACCATGACAGAGAATCGCCAAAATAGCGTGATCGGTACGCGACAACTGCGTCGCGAAGATCCTGCTCTCTTAACTGGTGAAGCAAAGTTCACCAACGATCTCAATCTGCCCGGTGCACTGCATCTTTCGATCTTGAGGTCTCCACACGCGCACGCGAAAATTGTGAGCATTGATACTGCTGCAGCAAAAGCTTCACCAGGTGTCGTTGCTGTTTACACCGGAGCAGAGTTGCAGTCTCAGTGGGCAGGTCCAATGCCATGTGCATGGCCAGTAACGCCAGACATGAAGAACCCGCCACACTTCCCACTTGCAGCGAGCAAGGTTTGTTACGTCGGTGATGGCGTGGTTGCGGTGCTTGCAACAAGTGAGAGTGCATCGCGCGATGCACTCGACCTCATTGATGTGGAATACAAGGTTTTGAAAGCAGTTGTCGATGTTGAAGAGGCTCTCAGTGATGCCAACATCATCCACGAAGATTTGGGAACGAACAAGAGTTACACCTGGAACTTGAAGATCGAGGCCACCGAGGGTTGCGTCGAAGACGCATTTCAAAAAGCCGCGTTCAAAGTCAGCGAGCGCTACGTGCAGCAACGTTTGTTGCCAATGGCCATGGAGCCACGCGCGGTTGCCGCAGTACCTCAACCATTTGGTGGCGACATCACGCTGTACTCCTCTACCCAGATACCTCACATCCTCAAAGTGATGGCCGCACTCACACTCGGTATTCCCGAGCATCAGGTGCGTGTGGTTGCACCGAGTGTCGGCGGTGGCTTCGGATCAAAACTCGATGTGTATGCCGAGGAGTTGTTGTGCATGGCACTTGCACGCAAACACAGCCTGCCCGTACGTTGGGTTGAAGAGCGCAGTGAAAACTCGATGGCCACCATTCATGGTCGTGGCCAAGTGCAATACGTCGAACTCGCAGCCGACAAGAGCGGCAAACTCACCGCGGTTCGTGTGCGCATCAAAGCCGACATGGGTGCATACCTGCAGTTGGTCACGCCTGGCGTGCCCATCTTGGGTGCGTTCTTGTATGCAGGCGTCTACGACATCCCACTTGCTTACGACTTCAGTTGCGATGGCATCTTCACCACGCTCACACCAACCGATGCCTATCGCGGTGCTGGTCGTCCAGAGGCAACATACGCCATCGAGTCGGCAATGGACGCGCTTGCTCGTGCAATGAAAATCGATCCACTCGAATTGCGCAAGCGCAACTTCATTCAAAAAGAGCAGTTTCCGTACACAGCATTTAGCGGGCTTACATACGACTCTGGCGACCACTTGCAGGCCGCCGAAAAAGCTGCTGGTCTTGCAGATTACGCGGGCATTCGCGCACAACAAGCGAAGCAAAATGTTCCAGGTGCCAAAAAACGTTTGGGCATTGGTATGAGTTCGTATTTCGAAATGTGCGGTCTTGCTCCATCGCGCGTGCTCGCCTCGCTCAACTATGGCGCTGGCGGATGGGAAGCAGCAACAGTGCGCGTCTTGCCGACGTGCAAAGTGCAAGTGGTTACTGGCACTTCGCCACACGGTCAGGGTCACGAAACTTCGTGGGCCATGATTGCATCCGAAAAACTTGGCATCCCTCAAGAAGACATCGATGTGTTGCATAGCGACACCGCGATTTCGCCACTTGGTCTCGACACCTACGGTTCGCGTTCGCTTCCTGTCGGTGGCGTTGCTATTGCAGGTGCTTGCGACAAAGTCATCGACAAGGCTCGACTCATTGCTGCGCACCAATTGGAGTGCTCAGCCGATGACCTCGAGTTTGCTGGCGGCGTGTTTAGCGTCAAAGGTTCGCCAGACCGCGCAGTGCCTATGGCAGCAATTGCTTTTGCAGCATTTACTGCGCACAACTTGCCAGATGGTCTCGAACCAAACCTCGAAGCGCAGTACACCTACGATCCGCCAAACTTCTCATGGCCATTTGGTACGCACATGTGCGTGCTTGAAGTTGATACCGAGACCGGTCAGATCGAAATTCTCAAATACGTTGCCGTTGATGATTGCGGTGTACAGATCAACCCGCTCATTGTTGAGGGCCAGGTGCACGGCGGCGTAATCCAAGGGCTTGCTCAAGCGTTGTTCGAAGAGGCCGTGTATGACACAGATGGCAACTTGAAGACAACGACACTTGCCGAATATTTGGTACCGGCAGCAAGCGATGTTCCATCGATCACCACCGCCCACACCGTCACACCATCACCAACAAATCAACTCGGAGTCAAAGGCATCGGCGAAGCCGGCACTATCGGTGCAGCAAGCACTGTCATTAATGCAGTTGTTGATGCACTCTCCGGCATTGGAGTCACCTCTATGCCAATGCCAGCATCACCACAAACTGTGTGGCGCGCAATTCAATCAGCGGCACAAGCAAAGTAACTACGAAATAATTCAAGGGAGCACATCGTGATACCAGCAGCATTTGACTACAAGCGTGCATCTTCGGCAGCCGAAGCAATTTCGCTCGTCGGGCAATACGGCGACGAAGCCAAGTTTTTGGCGGGCGGACACAGCCTTATTCCGTTAATGAAACTTCGCCTGGCCCAGCCTGCGATGCTCATCGACATTGGTCGCATTAAAGATCTCTCTTACATCAAAGATGGCGGAGACTTCATCGCAATTGGTGCATTGACTCGCCACATGGACGTAGAGAAATCGGCGCTTGTACTCAAAGAAGTGCCGCTGCTCGCCCATGCTGCTGGTTATGTGGGAGACGCTCAGGTTCGCCATCGCGGAACCATCGGTGGATCACTTGCTCACGCCGATTCAGCAAGCGATCTTCCTGCAACAACTCTCGCACTCGGTGCAACGTACGTTGCACAAGGCCCCAAGGGAGAACGACTCATTGCCGCAGCCGACTTCTACAAAGGCTTCCTTGAAAGCGCACTCCAGCCAGACGAAATGCTGACCGAAATTCGTGTGCCAAAAATGAATGGCGCGAAGTGGGGTTTCGAAAAGTTCAATCGCCGTGCTCAAGACTGGGCAATCGTCGGTGTGGCTGCATGGCGCAGCAAAGACGCTTCCGGAGTTGCACTTGTCAACATGGGTAGCACTCCAATCTTGGCAACAAGTGTCTCGGCGGCCCTCAAGTCGGGTGCATCAGTCGCAGACGCTGCCCAACTCGCAGCAGCCGAGGCTGAACCACAAGACGATCTCAACGCTTCGAGCGAATACCGTGTGCACTTAGCCAAAGTGCTTGTGCGTCGCGCGCTCGAAAAAGCGTCGGCATAACGATTTCGCTAAACTTGTAAGCCTGTCAGTTGCAACCTTTCTTCGGCGTAAACCAACACGCACGCGTGTAGTTGCCATTGCGCTGTATCTAGCGCTGTTTGCATGGTCGATCAAGCGTTTTGGAATACCCGTTGATCGCATTGCGGTCACGGGCTGGGTGCTCGTCGCATTTATATTTGCCAACGTTGGTAGGTCGTGGAAAGACCAATTTGCGATGTTGCGAGACTGGTCGATCTTTGCAGGAATGCTGTTTGCCTACGAATACAGCCGTGGTCTTTCCGACCAACTCGGTCGCCCAATCTCGTATTTGGCAGTGCGCAACTTTGACCGCGCACTCTTTTTTGGCACAGATCCCAATGTGTGGATGCAACAGCACCTCAACATTTCGAAAGTTCTCAGCTGGTACGAATACC
>JAIOXC010000023.1 GCA_021741795.1 Ilumatobacteraceae bacterium
AACAGAAGACAGCACTTGCTGACATTCTGAAAAAAGAGGGCTACATCTCCGACTTCACCATCGCACCAAATCCATCGGGCCCAGCACAGATCATGAAAATTGATCTCAAGTATTCCGATGACCGCAAGCGCACGATTTCAGGTATCAAGCGCGTGTCCACACCAGGATTGCGCGTCTATCGCGCAGCCACCGACGTACCTCGCGTACTCGGCGGTTTGGGTGTAGCAGTTCTGTCCACCAGCCAAGGGCTCATGACCGACCGCGAAGCGCGCAAGCGCAACGTAGGCGGCGAAGTCATGTGCTTCGTTTGGTAAGAGCAAAGAACTATTAGGAAAGAGTAAACATCATGTCTCGAATAGGAAAAGAAGCAGTCGTCGTACCTTCGGGTGTAGACGTCAAGATCTCGGGTTTATCCGTGACGATCAAGGGACCAAAGGGAACGCTCACGCGTGACTTTCCAGTTGGTGTCTCGATCACACATGCCGACAACAACATCACTGTTGCACGCGACAACGACGAGCGCGATGCACGCGCACGACATGGTTTGGTGCGCACATTGGTGAGCAACATGGTTATCGGTGTTACCGATGGATATTCAAAAGAACTTGAAATCATCGGCGTCGGTTATCGCGCAGAGGCTCAGGGCCCAAGCAAATTGAAGTTGGCTCTTGGTTTTTCACACCCAGTCGTGATTGATGCACCAGCTGGCGTGACATTTGATGTTCCGACTCAGACACGAGTGATCGTAAAAGGTCCAGACAAGGAAGTTGTCGGTCAAGTTGCTGCCAACATCCGCGAAATTCGCAAGCCAGAGCCATACAAGGGCAAGGGTGTGCGTTATTTGGGTGAGAAAGTACTGCGTAAAGCAGGCAAGACCGGCAAGAAGTAACCAGAAATACATTGGAGATTTTGACATTATGAAAACAGCAGCAAGCCAGCGCCACACAGGTCGCTTGCGTCGTCATCGACGAGTGCGCAAGAAGATCACAGGTACAGCCGATCGTCCACGCATGGCTGTGTATCGCAGCAACAAGCACATCAGCGTGCAAGTGATCAATGACTTGGACGGCACGACGATTGCATCGGCATCAACCGTCGAACCAGAACAGCGCAAGCAGGGTTCGGGTGCAACTGTCGAAGCAGCAACACGCATTGGCCAACTTGTTGGTCAGCGCACAAAGGCTGCAGGAATCACAAAAGTTGTCTATGACCGCGGTGGATTTTTGTTCCACGGTCGTGTAGCAGCAGCGGCAGAAGCCGCCAGAGAAGCAGGGTTGGAGTTCTAATGACAAACATGGAAAAAACAGGCAAGCCACCACGCAAGCAAGAGTCGCATTACCCAGTTCCTCGCGTAACCGAGCCTGGTCAGATGCGCGAGTCACGCGTGGTACACATCAATCGCGTGGCCAAAGTGGTTAAGGGCGGTCGTCGCTTTTCGTTCACCGCACTTGTTGTGATCGGTGACGGAGCAGGTCGTGTTGGCTTGGGCTACGGCAAGGCCAAAGAAGTTCCATTGGCTATCCAAAAGGGCACAGAAGAAGCAAAGCGCAACCTCTTTAACGTGGCGCTTGCTGGTTCGACAATCGTGCACCAAGTGCTCGGCATCAATGGTGCTGGCCGCGTGCTCTTGAAGCCTGCTGCTCCTGGTACCGGCGTTATCGCTGGCGGTGCTGCTCGTATCATCTTGGAAGAAGCCGGCATTCATGACGTGCTTGCTAAGTCGCTCGGTTCGTCAAATGCAATCAACGTTGCACGTGCAACGATCAATGGTCTTAAAGATCTGCAACGACCAGACGAAATTGCTCGTCGTCGCGGAATTCCTGCAGAGTCATTTGTTCCAAAAGGATTGTTGCGTGCATTTAATGAGCGCAAGAACGCACAAGGAGCTCACTAACCATGGGTGCATTTAAAAAGCCTGGTCGCACAATTCGCGACCGCAAGCCACAGGCCAAGAAGGCTGCAGCAGAGGCACGCGCCGAAGCAGCAGCACTCAAAGCCGCATCGGGCAACACCTCGACAAAGCGCGTCAAGCGCGTCAAGGTTGCACACACTGGTCCAACTATCACTGTGACGCAAGTGCGTTCCGAAATCGGCAACAAGCCAAAGAACCGCGCAACATTGCGCGCACTTGGTTTGCGTCGTATCGGACACACCAACGTGTTGCCAGATCGTCCAGAAATTCGTGGCATGTTGCGACGAGTTCCTCACCTGATTGAAATCAAGGAAGGCAAGTAATCATGCGCGTTGATCAACTGGCCCCATCAAAGGGCTCAACCAAAAAACCAAAGCGCGTCGGTCGTGGTATCGGCGGTAAAGGTGGCAAGACCGCAGGTCGTGGTACCAAGGGTCAGTACGCCCGTAACACGGTTGCCCGTGGTTTCGAAGGTGGACAGATGCCGCTCAAGCAGCGCGTACCAAAGTTGAAGGGGTTTAATAACCCGTTCCGCGTTGAGTACTACGCGGTCAACCTCGACGTCATTGATGCTCTGAATCTTGACGAAGTCAATCCAGCCGTGCTTGTGCAACGCAGTGCTGCGCACAAGGGAACACTGATCAAAGTGTTGGGCCGTGGCAAGATCACCAAGGCAGTCAAAGTTTCGGCACACGCCGTTTCCAAAACTGCCGAGCAGGCGATTGTTGCAGCCGGCGGAAGCGTCACGATTGTGGCAATGCCGCACAAGGGTCCTCGTCCAGCCGCCAAGGGCAGCCAGTTCACCAACCGCTAGTACTGTTTGTCGGACGTATCCGTTTAACACGAAATCGAAGACGAGAAAAATAGGAGCCACAACGATGTTGTCCAATGTGAAAAACATCTTCAAAGTGGAAGATCTTCGCAACAAGCTGATGTTCACATTTGCCATGGTTGCGATCTATCGCTTTGGTGCTGCATTGCGCGTGCCGGGTATCGACGCACAGGCTGTGCGTCAGTTGCGCGAAGCATCCAACTCACAAGGTGCACTTGGATTCCTTAACTTGTTTTCTGGTGGAGCCTTCGGAAGTTTTTCCATCTTCGCCCTCGGCATCATGCCGTACATCACGGCGAGCATCATTATGCAAGTGCTCGGTGTGGTCATTCCAAAACTTGAGCAATGGCAACAAGAAGGCGCAGTCGGTCAGCGCAAGATCACACAGTGGACCCGCTATTTGGCCATTGCGATTGCCGTATTGCAGGGTTCTGGACTCACATTTATATTTGGACAAGGCAACGGCTCGGCATTCTTTGGTGCTGCAGGTAGCGCGCCTGACGTTGTATTGCTGGATCCGTTTATGCCCCGCGCATTGCTCGTCATTCCTTCGCTTGTCGCAGGTACTGCATTGTTGATGTGGATTGGTGAATTGATCAGTCAGCGCGGCATTGGTAACGGCATGTCGATGATGATTTTTGCTTCGGTCGTGAGTGGTTTGCCATACAACTATTACTCGCTCTTGCAAAGCAAGAAAACCATCACGTTCATCGTTCTCGTAGCAGTATCAATTGGCATTTTGTTTGCGGTGGTGCGAGTCGAGTTAGGGCAGCGGCGTATCCCCGTGCAATTTGCCAAACGAGTTGTCGGCCGCAAGATGTATGGCGGCCAAAACACCTATATTCCGCTCAAGGTCAATCAGGCTGGCGTGGTGCCAATCATCTTCGCAAGCTCGGTGTTGTTGTTGCCAGTGTTGATGTCAAACATGCTCGGTAGCGGAGAAGGCTGGCGCGGTTCAATTGCCGGTTTCGTAAACAACTACTTGGTCAATAGCCAAAACATGCTGTACATCTCGATCTTTTTCTTGTTGATCATTGCGTTCGCCTACTTCTATAACTCGATTGCTTTCGACCCGATTCGTCAAGCAGACCAGTTGCGCAAGCAGGGCGGCTTTATTCCAGGTATTCGACCAGGACCACAGACCGAAAGCTTTTTTGCCAAGACCGTCAACCGCATTACCTTGCCTGGTGCATTGTTTGTCGCCTTCATTGCAATCCTGCCGTACATCATTTTGTGGGTCGGCGACGTGCAATCGTTTCCGTTTGCAGGCACCACTGTGTTGATTGCAGTGGGAGTTGCACTTGAATTGATGCGCCAGATCGACAGCCAACTGATGCAGCGCAACTATGAGGGTTTCTTGAAGTGACGCTTTCCTAAAAGGAAACGCCTTCAGAAATTTCATCGAACAGGGACATCATGCCAACAGCAGTGCGCGTCATCATGCTTGGTCGCCAGGGTGCCGGCAAAGGCACACAGTGCCGATTGTTGGCTGAACATTTTGGATCTCCGCATATTTCAACAGGTGAAATGTTGCGCAGTGCGATCAGGCAAGACACCGTTGTTGGCCGAGCAGTCAAAAAAGTATTAGACGAGGGCAATCTTGTTGAAGACGATCTGATGGTCAGCCTTGTGCAGGGTCGCATCGGCGAAATAGATGCTCGTGTGAGTGGCTACATCTTGGACGGTTTCCCGCGCACGGTGGGTCAAGCAACTGCGTTTGATCACATCACCGAAG
The DNA here is from genome assembly GCA_021741795.1 of Ilumatobacteraceae bacterium. Taxonomy (GTDB): domain Bacteria; phylum Actinomycetota; class Acidimicrobiia; order Acidimicrobiales; family Ilumatobacteraceae; genus UBA3006. The sequence goes on from JAIOXC010000023.1 coordinate 4,480, forward strand.
TGCGTCCAGTCGACATTGTGATCAACCTCGAAGTCAAGCGTGAGTTGGTGTTGAGCAGGTTGTCGGCACGGCGCACATGCGAGCAGTGTGATGCCAACTACATTTCGGACGGCAATGATCCAAAGCCTTGGAAGTGCGCCAAATGTGGTGGTCTTGTGCACCAACGTGATGACGACACACCTGAGGCAATCAGCCATCGTCTTGACCTCTATGACTCTTTGACCTCACCATTAATCGACTATTACACGAGCAAATCACGGCTCGTGATCGTGGACGGCCTCGGCACAACTGAGGAAGTCTTTGAGCGCCTGACCTCTGCGGTCAAAGCGGCTCAAGCCTAGGAATTTGAGGAAAAAGTACCCCCAGACCTGGTTCTAGGGGTTTTGGGGTGGGATTATGCGGCGGTAGCATAACCCTTCGCCTTTTGGGAGGATTATCGCCCTCTTGGCTTGTGTCCGTGCGTTTTGAGGAGAAAGTTCTGCCAAAAAATAAAGAAGACGCGATTGTGCTGGAAGGCGTAATCACCGAGTCATTGCCCAACGCAATGTTTCGTGTCGCACTTGATAACGGACACACAGTGTTAGCTCACATTTCCGGGAAAATGAGAATGAATTACATTCGCATTTTGCCGGGGGACAAAGTCCAAGTTGAGTTAACGCCATACGACCTCACCAGAGGCCGAATTACCTATCGACATAAATAACCAACCATCAGAGGCATTCACAGTGAAAGTTAAACCAAGCGTCAAAAAAATCTGCGAAAAGTGCAAGGTCATTCGCCGGCACAAGCGCGTGATGGTGATTTGTGAAAACCCGCGACACAAGCAACGTCAAGGCTAAAAGGAACCACTCATGGCACGTATTTCAGGTGTAGACATTCCGCGCGAGAAGCGCCTCGAGATTGCTCTTACATATATCTATGGCATTGGTCGTGCGACCTCAGCCAAGATGTGCAAAGAACTCGAACTCAGCCCAGACACTCGCGTGCGTAACTTGACTGACTCTGAAGTCAACAAGATTCGTATGTACATCGAAAATGGTTTGACGGTGGAAGGCGACCTTCGCCGCAACGTTCAAACCGACATCAAGCGCAAGATCGAAATTGGTTCGTACCAGGGAACACGTCACCGCAAGGGTCTTCCAGTTCGCGGACAGCGCACCCACACCAACGCTCGTACTCGTAAGGGCCCGAAGAAAACAGTGGCCAACAAGAAGATGGCAGTGAGGAAGTAGATCATGGCAAAAGCACCAGTTCGTCGCACGCGCAAGCGTGACCGCAAAAATGTCACGACAGGCGTCGTGCACATCAAGAGTTCTTTCAACAACACCATCGTGTCCATCACCGACACCGAAGGCAATGTCATCGCCTGGGCATCGTCGGGTGGCGTTGGCTTTTCTGGTTCGCGCAAGTCAACTCCGTTCGCCGCTCAAATGGCAGCAGAGAAGGCTGGCCGAGCAGCGATGGAGCAGGGTCTCCGTCGTGCAGAAGTGCATGTCAAGGGTCCAGGTTCTGGTCGTGACACCGCATTGCGTTCTATCCAACAACTAGGCATCGAAGTGTCCGGCATTAAAGATGTATCGCCGATTCCACACAACGGTTGCCTCCAGCCAAAGCGAAAGAGGCCGTAAGTCATGGCTCGCTATACAGGACCAAAGGTGCGCATTTCGCGCCGTCTCGGAATCAACGTATTTGAAAATGCGAAAGGCGCGAAGGCTCTTGAGCGTCGCCCATTCCCACCTGGTACACACGGCCGCACACGTCGTCGTGGAAACACCAGCGAATACCTCTTGCAGTTGCAGGAAAAGCAGAAGGCCAAGTACATCTATGGCGTTCTCGAGCGTCAATTTCGCAAGGCATACGAAGAAGCGACTCGCTTGTCTGGCCCAACCGGTGAAAACTTGTTGCGTCTGCTCGAGTGCCGTCTTGACAACGTGGTTTACCGCGCCGGCTGGGGTTCAACCCGCCCGCAGGCTCGTCAGTTTGTCAACCACGGTCTCGTGTTGGTCGACGGCAAGCGTGTAGACATCGCGTCATACAACGTCACCCGTGGTCAAGTTGTCACTCTGTCTGAAAAGGCAAAGAACATGATCATCATTCAGCACAACATCGACACTCTTGACCGCCGCATGGTGGGCTGGATCGATGCTGCCGAAGGTGGCAAACAAATTACTGTTCGCGAACTTCCAACACGCGAGCAAATCGACATCCCAGTCCGCGAACAGCTCATCGTTGAGTTGTACTCGAAGTAAACCCCGCAAATTCATACGTCATAGACATCGGCAAATAGGAGATACCAATGCTCGTTATTCAGCGCCCATCAGTAGAAGCAATCGGCACAGCAAGCAACAATCGTCAGAAGTTTTCGATTGGACCGCTTGATCCGGGTCTAGGCCACACCATCGGCAACTCGTTACGCCGCATGTTGTTGTCATCGATTCCTGGTGCAGCAATCTCAACTGTCAAGTTCGAGAGCGCATTGCACGAGTTTGACACCATTGAAGGCATCACTGAAGATGTCACCGAGATCATCCTCAACCTCAAAGACGTTGTTGTGATGTCTGAAGGCGACGAGCCAGTAGTGATCACTGTTGATGTCAAAGGCCCATCTGATGTCACTGCAGCAGACATCGTGTGCCCAACAGGCGTCACGATTCTTAACCCATCGCAGCACATCGCAACTCTTTCGGCAAAGGGCCGTTTGGTTGTCGACATCACTGTCGAGCGCGGCAAAGGCTACGCATCAAGCGATCGCGACACCCGCAAAGTAATCGGCGTTATTCCAATCGATGCCATCTACTCGCCAGTTCGTCGTTGCACCTACATCGTTGAGCCAACTCGCGTAGAGCAGTCGACCAACTTTGACAAGATCATCCTCGACATTGAGACAGACGGTTCAATCGAGCCGCAAGAAGCACTGGCATCAGCCGGAGCAACCTTGCGTTCATTGGTTGACTTGGTTGCAACGATGAGCGATGCACCAATGGCTCTCGAGCTTGGCGAAATCTCAACTTCGGGAATGGGCTCACCAGACCTCGACTTGAGCATTGAAGACCTCGACTTGTCAGAGCGTCCACGCAACTGCCTCAAGCGCGCACAGGTCAACACCATTGGCGAGTTGTTGTTGCGTAGCGACGAAGACTTGCTCAACATCACCAACTTTGGTCAGAAGAGCCTCGACGAAATCAAGCTCAAGCTTGACGAGCGTGGCTTGTCATTGCGACTCTGATCACACATTCGATAAACAAGGAGACGATGATTTATGCCAGCAACACCACGACGTTCACGCAGTTTTGGCGGAAGTGCACACCACCAGCGTTTGCTGCTCGCCAACATGGCTGCATCGCTGTTTGCCGCTGAAGGCATCACCACGACTGAAGGCAAGGCCAAGGCATTGCGTCCAATCGCCGAAAAGTTGATCACCAAAGCGATCAAAGCGCAGGGCGAAGGCCCAATGCGTGTTCACCGCATTCGTCAGATTCAGGCGTACTTGAACGACAAGGAAATGACGAACAAGCTCGTCAATGTTGTCGCACCTCGTTACACCACACGCAACGGTGGATACATCCGCATTCTTAAACTCGGACCCCGCCACGGTGACAACGCGCCAATGGCGCGCATCGAACTCGTCTAGAACGTTTGGTCGATCGTGCGTCGCGCGCGAATGACTATCGCCTACAAGGGCGACGAGTTTCACGGTTTTGCAACGAATCCTGGTGTTGAGACCATCGCGTCCACAGTCGAGGGAGCGCTTGCGCAAATCTTGCAAGAACAAGTGCAAGTAACTCCGGCAGGTCGCACTGACGCAGGCGTGCACGCATGGGGCCAAGTGATCAGTCTCGACTTGGCAGACCGAGTCAACTTAGAAGTGTTGATGAAGCAATTAAATGCGTTGTGTGGACCATCAGTTGTTGTGCGCGATGCGCAGTGGACAGACCCAGATTTTCACGCGCGGTACTCGGCACTGTGGCGCGAATATCACTACACCGTGCTCAACACGCCAGTCAGCAATCCGTTTATGACCGAGACCGCATGGCACATCACTAAGCCGCTCAAGGTTCGCTTGATGCAACTTGCGTGCGACGCAATTATTGGCGATCACGATTTTTCGGCGTTTTGTCGCAAGCCAAAACCTGCAGACGAATTTGACACCTTTGAGCACTCCATGCGCCGCAGTGTGGTGTCTGCCCATTGGAAAGAGATGGGGGACGGAGTGCTGCAGTTCGACATCCGGGCCAATGCCTTTTGCCACCAGATGGTGCGGGCTCTAGTGGGCACCTTTATCGAAATCGGCCTGAGTAAACGGCCCCCAAGTGACATGCGGGGGCTGATCCTTTCAGGGGATCGCTCACAGGCTGCTCCTGTGGCTCCGCCCCAGGGATTGTGCCTGTGGGAGGTGGGATTCCCAGCCTCAGCATTGTGAAATGGGCCCAGTGACCCCTATCCTTAAACGGTTCACGGAGACGGTTTGATAATCGGTTTCCACAGTAAGTTCTCAAGTTTTCGAAAGTAGATCTGATGCGTACGTATTCTCCAAAAGCAAGTGAAATCAAGCGCGAGTGGCACATCGTCGACGCCGAGGGTCTTGTCCTTGGTCGTATGTGCACCGAGGTCGCAGCAATTTTGCGCGGCAAGCACAAGCCAATGTTTTCGACACACATGGACACCGGTGACCACGTAGTGATCATCAATGCTTCAAAGATCGTGCTCACAAGTGGCAAAGCAGAAAAAGAACTCGTTCACGACTACAGCGGTTACCCAGGCGGTCTTCGCACACAGACTTACGGCACCTTGTTGAAGGCAAAGCCTGAAGATGCAATTCGTCGCACCATTCGCGGCATGTTGCCAAAAGGACCACTTGGTCGTCAGATGATCAAGAAACTCAAAGTACATGCTGGCGCACAACACGGCCACGAAGCACAAGATCCAAAAGTTCTCGTTATCGCTCACGCCAAGTCGCGCTGAGTACACACAAGCCGAATAGAGGAACAATCATGGGAACAAAGCCACTTACACAAACAACGGGACGCCGCAAAGAAGCAGTTGCGCGCGCACGTTTGCGACCAGGCACTGGCAAAGTCACTGTCAATGGTCGTGAGTTTGAAAACTATTTTCCAAACGCAGTACAGCGCATGGTTGCATCAGAAGCATTGCATGTTGCTGAAGTTGCAACTGCATACGATGTCGATTGCGACATTCAGGGTGGCGGCATTGCAGGTCAGGCCGGCGCGTTGCGCATGGCGATTGCTCGTTCACTTCTCGAACTGGATCCAGAGCGCCGCGTGTTGTTGCGCAAAGCCGGATTGCTCACACGTGACTCACGTAAAAAAGAGAGCAAGAAGTACGGTCTCAAGAAGGCGCGCAAGGCGCCACAGTACACAAAGCGTTAATCCGCTGTATTGCTACGCGACTTTGGTTGCGTGGATCGGAAGTGTGTAGATGCTTCGATTTGGAACTGATGGTGTTCGTGGGGTTGCCCTCACTGAACTGACCGAACAATATGTCGCCGACCTTGGATTTGCCGCGGCCACGGTGTTGTCGTTGCAGCACATTGTGATTGGACGCGACACACGTGAATCCGGCTTGGTTTTGCAAACTGCACTTGCACGCGGATTTGCCGCAGGCGGGGCAACGGTTGAACTGCTGGGTGTTACGCCAACACCAGCAATTGCTTTTGCTGCAGCGCGGCTGAGGTGCGCAGGTGCCGCTGTCACCGCATCGCATAACCCGTATGCAGATAATGGGGTCAAGATATTTGGTATCGGTGGCATCAAGCTGACTGATGATCAAGAACAGTTGATTGAGGCAGCGATGGCTGCGATCACGCCACAAAGTAGCGCCGTACCTGTTGCTCCAATTACCGAGTCAATTGCGGCGATTAATGACTATCGCAGCAGCATTGAGAGCCTCGTACCAAGCCGTGCATTTGCTGACATTCAAATTGTGGTCGATTGTGCGAACGGCGCAATGAGTGATGTCGCTCCATATGTATTGGCACAACTTGGCGCAACAGTCATTGCGATTCACTGCGAGCCAGATGGCAAAAACATCAATGCCGAATGTGGTGCAACGTATCCAAAAATAATTGGCGAGGCCGTGCGATTGCATCAAGCAGCGATTGGTTTGGCATTTGATGGTGACGGTGACCGTGTGATTGGTGTTGATCATGTCGGCAATGTTGTCGACGGAGATCACTTGCTCGCGCTCGCTGCAATCGACATGCACGAGCGCAAAGTGTTGGACGGCAATGGAGTGGTTGTGACAGTAATGACCAACGCTGGGTTTCATGAGTCGATGGCCAAGCACGGAATTTCTGTAGTCACGACTCCGGTCGGCGACCGCAGCGTGTTAATTGCACTGGAAGAAAACAAGTATGCATTGGGTGGCGAGCAAAGTGGCCACATCATTTATCGCAAGGATGCAACAACCGGTGACGGGTTGCTCGCCGGCGTACGACTTGTGGATTTAGTGCGTCGTAAAAATGTGACACTGCAAAAACTTGCACAAGATGCAATGACTTCGTTGCCACAGGTGCTGATCAACGTGCGAGTTGAATCTGTTGCATCAGATCTTGCAACGCAATTTGCCCAAGAAATTGCTGCAGCCGAGCGCGACCTCAACGGAGTTGGTCGAGTGTTGTTGCGCGCAAGTGGCACCGAGCCAATGGTGCGAGTGATGGTTGAGGCTCAATTTGAAGAAACTGCAAATAGCGTGGCTCAGCGGTTGGCAGCCAGTGTGATCAAGCGTCTTGGCGGATCTCGGTAGCCTGTAATACATGTGCGGCATCATTTGTATCGTGTCGCGGCCCTCGGCCCGGCCACTGCCAATAGCAGCCGACTTACTAGACGCACTCGATAAGGCAATTGCAGCCGGCAACATTGGTGCGATTGCCGAATGTGCCTCTCGTGTAGCGGCTGTCGATGCGGCTTTGCGCGGCGAATCAGGAACTGCGGCATTGGTAGACAACTTGCAACTCGTGAGTGGGCTGGTTTCGCGACTTGATCAACTGGATGCGGTAGCGCTTCAGGCAGAACAAGTGTTGGAAGCGGCGACTGGCTTGAGCACGCAAGAAGTCGAGCATCGCAGCAACGATTTGATTGCGCTGCGGGATGCAACGTGGTCACTGCGCAATGATCGTTTGCGCACAGCAAAACTTGTGGGAGAACTGGCTGGTAAAAGCGCAAGCGACAGTGCGCGAAATGCGTATTTGTCGATTCAGCAATCATTTTCAGCACTCGACCGCATGGAAGTGCGTGGGCGTGACTCTGCTGGCATCAACTTGTTGGTGTGGGGACACGGTATTGACGCAAGTGATGCCCGAGTGCAGCCACTGCTCAAAGGCCGACTTGACGACAACTTGTTTACGTCGGGTTCGGTGCGAGTTGGCGCGGGTAGTCGGGCTTGGTCGTTTGTGTACAAAGCAGCTGCCGAAATTGGCGAACTTGGCGACAACACACGCGCGATGCGCCAAGCAGTTACCAATGATGCACTGCTTCGCTTGTTGGTGAGTCAGCCTGGTGCAAAGTTGTCGGTGCTCGGACACACGAGATGGGCAAGTGTCGGCATTATTTCTGAAGCAAATGCGCATCCAGTCAACAGCGAAGAAATTGATCTAGACGCCGCAATGCCATATTTAGTTTCGGCACTTAATGGTGATGTCGACAACCACGCCGATATCAAAGTGCGCAATGGGCTCAAGATTGCCGAGCCAATTACCACTGATGCCAAAGTGATTCCAACTGTCGTTGCTCGCAAGAATGCAGCCGGTGCCGACTTGGTGAGTGCATTTAGGCAGACCGTCGGCGAGTTTGATGGTTCGGTTGCAATTGCAACTGCCAGTGCCGACGAACCAAACAAAGTGTTGCTTGCACTTCGTGGCAGCGGACAAGGTTTATATGTCGGCATTGCCGAAGACCGTTTTATTGTTGCAAGCGAGCCGTATGGCGTCGTAGAAGAAACCTTGAGTTATGTGCGCATGGACGGCGAGGCTCTGAGCGACTCGAACAATCCATCTAGTCGCGGCCAAGTCATCGTGCTCGACGGCGACCTCGCAGGCACAGTTGACGGCATGTCGATGCTTGCCTACGACGGAACCGATTTGGGGTTGAACGAATCGCATGTTGCAATAGCCGAGGTGACCACGCGGGATATCGATCGCGGCGAGCACAAGCATTTCTTGGCAAAAGAAATAGGCGAAGCGCCAGCAAGTTTCCGCAAGACATTGCGTGGCAAGATCGGCGAGCGAGATGGCAATCTCTTTGTTTCGCTCGATACATCTGTTGTGCCACAGCATGTTATTGATGCGTTGTCGGCGGGCAAGATTGCACGCATTCGTGTCATTGGCCAGGGCACAGCAGCAATTGCTGGACGCAGTTTGGTGCAGTTATTGCGCACTCTCGTTGATCATCGAGTGCAAGTAGATGCGTTGCCGGCAACCGAGCTTTCTGGTTTCCAATTGCAACTTGACATGTCTGACACGCTGGTGATCGCCATCAGCCAAAGTGGCACGACGACCGACACCAACCGCACTGTCGACTTGGCGCGTTCGCGCGGAGCATCGGTGCTGGCCATTGTTAACCGCAGGGGTAGCGAACTAGCCGCCAAAGCCGATGGCGTGTTGTACACATCGGATGGTCGTGACGTAGAGATGAGCGTTGCGAGCACCAAGGCGTTCTATTCACAAGTTTCAGCAGGAGCATTGCTGTCGTGTGCTTTGTCGAGTGCACTTGGATCGGGCACCGATGCTGCTCGGCATCAACTGCTGACTGCATTGCGCACTGTGCCAGATGCAATGAATCGCGTGCTTGAGATGCGACCACAAATTGCTCAGGCTGCACGTCAGTTTGCACCGGCTCGCCGTTACTGGACAGTTGTTGGCAACGGTTTTAACGCGGTTGCTGCCGAGGAAGTGCGCATCAAGTTGTCGGAATTGTCGTACAAGTCAATTGCGTGTGACATTACTGAAGACAAGAAGCACATTGACTTGTCGTGCGAGCCGATGATTTTTGTTTGTGCTGCAGGTTTGTCGGATGGAACTGCCGCTGACGTCGCAAAGGAGATCGCAATTTTCCGCGCACACAAAGCCTTGCCGATTGTGGTGGCAACGCAAGGCGAGCAACGCTTTGATGCCGCAGCAGCAGTGATCTCGGTGCCACAAGTAGACCCGAACGTCGCATTTATTTTGAGCGTGATGGTGGGACACATCTTTGGTTACGAAGCAGCCCTTGCCATTGACGCCCTTGCACGACCGCTGCGGGCGTGTCGCGAAGTAGTAGAGCATGCAGTGGAGCGCGGCGGAATTGGTAGTGAACTGTTGGTAAAAGTGCGTGCAGAAATTGGCGTGCCAGCCACCAGATTCTTTGACGCACTCACAACCGGCGACTACGACGGAAACCTAGAGCCGTCTACTGCGGTACGTGTGGTAACGATGCTGCGCGACGTCATGGCAAGCGACCCACTGCAGTCATTTCAAAACAACACCGGCAAGATCAGTTCTCCTGAATCATTGCTCGATGACTTGACGAGTTCGCTCACACGCTCAATCGACGAACTGACTCGACCAGTTGATGCAATCAAGCATCAGGCAAAGACAGTCACGGTTGGTATTTCGCGTAGTGACGAAGGGTTGCTCGACCGAGCACTTGTGCAAGCGGTGCTCAACGCTGGCGTGGCGCGCGACAGATTGTCATACAAGACGCTCAAGATTATTGCCGACTTGGATGCTGCAGTTGCAAGTGTTGTTGGCTTTACCCGTTACAGCATTGAAGGCGACGTTGATGGCAACTCTGCAACTGTCAGCGTGGTGGATCGCGGTGGAATATCGCGCGAACTCACATCGCGAGTAGATCGCAATAGCAACTTGGTGGGCACCAAGCATCGTGTTGCGAGTGATCGCAATGTGTTGGTGGCGCGCGGAAGGCGCGACGGCCGCACCGTAATTTTTGTGCCAGAGACCAAAGGCTCGCTCACCACAGGCATCACGTTGTTGCACGTGTTGTTCCACGATCGTTTGCCTGCTGCAGTCATGCGCACAGTGTTGCAAGGGTACGACGACCGATTTAATCGCTTGGTTGACTGGGTGACAGAAACCGAAGGGTCATTTAGAGAAGATCGTCTTGCAGAAGTATCGGTGGCCGACTTGTTGATCTTGCCGATTACTGAAACAGCAGACCACTGGCGCACGCCGACAACGGGAAACTAGAGCGCCCATGCTTGGCATTGGTATTGACGCAGTAGATATTGATCGATTTCGTCGTGCACTCAATCGCACGCCAAATTTTCGCACTCGAGTATTTACTACAGATGAACTAGATGGCTTGTCCGGCAAAAATGATGATGCTCCGAGCCTTGCCGCCAGGTTTGCGGCGCGTGAAGCAACCATGAAAGTGCTTGGCGTTGGTCTTGGCGCTTTCGATATGCACGATGTGTCGATAGAGCGTCAGGCGAGTGGTCAGCCAATATTGCTCGTTACGGGCCGGGCGCTCAAACTTGCTCGTGAAAAAGGTATTTC
>JAIOXC010000024.1 GCA_021741795.1 Ilumatobacteraceae bacterium
TTGCAGCAATACACCGTTAATTTGTACAAAGAGATCGAAAAAGAGTCTGGGCAAAACTGTGGCATTCACTTGCCAGGTGGACTGATGCTTGCCGACACACCAGAGCGTCTTGATTTCTTGCGCATGGCGCAGGCTCGTGGTCGCTATTTGGGCATGCACATGGAAATGCTCTCGATGAAAGAAGCAAAAGCACTCAACCCGCTTCTCGAAGAGAAATATTTCGTCGGTGCACTGTATGACGAAGACGAAGGCTCGGTTGACCCATATGGCGTCACACACGCATATGCAATCTGCGCGAAAAACCGCGGCGCAGAGGTGTACACCGACACTTGGGTAACCGGACTCAACCATCGACCTGATGGAACATGGGATGTCATCACCGACAAAGACCACACGATTCATGCAGAGCATGTCGTGAACGCTGGCGGGTTGTGGGCACGAGAAGTTGGACGCATGTGCGGTCTTGAGTTGCCAGTGTTGGCAATGGAACACCACTACCTCATGACCGAGCCAATGGACGAAGTTATCGAATACAACAAGACAATGGGTCGCGAGTTGCCACACATCATCGACTTCGCCGGCGAAATCTATGCGCGTCAAGAAGGTCAAAGCATTTTGCTCGGAACATACGAACAAGAGAACCGTCCATGGGCTGCAAAAGAAACGCCATGGGATTTCGTATTCCAATTGTTGCCACACGATCTTGAGCGCATCGCACCAGAGCTCGAGCGTGGGTTTGCTCACTTCCCTGCCGTTGGCCGCGCAGGCATCAAGAAGTTTGTCAACGGTCCATTTACTTTCTCGCCAGACGGCAACCCGCTTGTTGGCCCGATCCGCGGAATGCGCGGCATGTGGTCTGCTTGCGGCGTAATGGCCGGATTGTCGCAAGGTGGCGGCGTTGGTCTATCGCTTGCCAACTGGATGGTCAATGGTGACCCAGGTGCAGATATTTGGGGCATGGACGTTGCTCGCTACGGTGACTACGCAACGCTTGCTTACACACATGCGAAGGTACGCGAAAACTATTCGCGCCGATTCCGCATCACGTTCCCGAACGAAGAACTTCGGGCTGCACGTCCATTGCTCACCACTCCGATTTACGATCGCTTAATTGAGCACAACGCGGTGATGGGAGTTGGTTTCGGTCTCGAGCACCCATTGTGGTTCCAAGACAAGGACAAAGAACCAGTTGAGGAAGTGACGTTCTACCGATCGAGCGCGTTCAACAACGTAGGCGAAGAGTCGCGTGCGGTTCGTGAGCGTGTTGGGTTTTCCGAGGCTTCCAACTTTGCTAAGTACAAAGTGAGCGGCCCAGGGTCTGCTGCCTGGTTGCAAGGATTGTTTACTAATGCGTTGCCAAAAATTGGTCGCACCGTACTTACTGCAATGCTCAACCCGCAGGGTCGCATTGAAGGTGAATTCTCAGTTTCACGAATCGGCGAAGAAGAATTCTTCCTGTTCGGCTCACAGGCTGCAGAGGTGCATCACCCGCGTTGGTTCTTGGCTCACTTGCCAGAGGGCTCTCCAATTCGATTTGAGACACTCGCGCTTTCAATGGTGGGTCTCACCGTTGCGGGTCCTCGCTCGCGTGACGTACTGCAAAAACTGACCGATACATCGCTTGCGACCAAAGACTTCCCTTTCATGTCATTCCGTCGTGTCAATATCGGCATGGCGCCAGTGTGGTTGTCACGCATGACCTACACAGGTGACTTGGGCTATGAAATCTGGATTGCTCCGGAATATCAGCGCTACTTGTTTGATCTCATTTGGGATGCCGGCAAGGAATTCGACATGCGAATGTTCGGCTTCCGCGCACTGATCACAATGCGTCTCGAAAAGAACTTCGGTACCTGGTACCGCGAGTTCCGCCCGATCTACACACCGCTCGAATCCGGCATGGAACGTGCGATGAAGTTTGACCACGAATTCATCGGTCGTGCTGCTGTTGAGGCAGAAATGAAGACTGGTCCAGCACGCAAACTCGTGATGTTCAAAGTTGATGTGGATGAGACTCGACCTGCAGACGTACTCGGTGACGAACCCGTATTTCACAACGGCGAAGTTGTTGGCTGGATCACATCTGGTGGCTATGCCCATTACTCGGGTGTCTCGCTTGCTCTTGGCTACATCCCTGCAGCTTTAGCCGCAGAGGGTACGACGGGCTTTGAGATTGAAATCATAGGCAATATGCGTCCGGCACACTTGCAACTCGAGCCTGTGCTCGACCCAAGCGGCTCTCGCATGCGCGCCTAAATTTCAACCCCATGAGCACGATCACACGCATTGAGATCACGCACCATCGTCTACCGCTAGACCCACCGTTTCCCGCATCGTGGGACACCGTGCCGCGCACACACTTCCCTGCCACGATCGTGCGCGTGTTTGACGATGCTGGCAGATGCGGCATTGGCTCCGGCGATTCGATGTACGGATTTAGCGACTATCAAAAGTATTTCATCGGTCAAGACCCAACCAACATCGACCGACATGCGGCAGTACTTGCAAATATCGAGTTTCATGCAGGACGACCATGGCCACTCGATCTCGCGCTGTGGGATCTCATCGGCAAAATCAACGGCGAACCTGTCTGGAAGATGCTCGGCGGGTTCAGCAACAAGATTCGCGCTTACGCGTCGTCGGGCGTGCACCGCCCAATCGCCGACATGGTCACTGTCGCACGCCAGGCCCGCGATTTTGGTTTCCCTGCCCTCAAGGTGCGTTTTGGCCGACCAAAGTTGGATGACGACCTTGCCGTTGTCAAAGCCATCCGCGATGATCTGGGCTCATCACTTGAATTGATGGTCGACTGCAATCAGGGTTGGCGCATGCCGTGGGACATCGCAGCGCCTTGGACGGTTGATCACGCCACAGACGTGGCAAGAGTGCTCGAAGACAATGGCGTGTACTGGATGGAAGAGCCGCTGCATCGCGGCGACTATGACGGCATGACCGAGTTGCACAATCGTGTCAAGATCCGTATTGCTGGTGGAGAACTAACCCGCGAGCCATACGAATTTCGCGAGTTACTGCAGCGCGGATGCTTCGACGTGTTTCAACCAGATGTTGTGTGTACACAAGGCATCACAGGCCTCGCCAAGTTTGCACACGAAGTCGCTGCAGCAGGCAAGATTTTTACACCACACACGTGGGGCACTGGCATCGGCGTGATGGGCAACCTGCACGTTACGGCTGGCACCGTTGGCGCGCCATTTATCGAGTTTCCATTTGACCCTCCGGAGTGGACGACCCAACGACGCGACTACATGCTCACCAACACCATCGAAGCCGATGGTGAGGGTTGGATACACCTTTCGAACGAACCAGGCCTTGGCATCTCACTCAACGAAGACGTGCTGCGCAAAACAGCGAGCGATCAAGCAACTTTTTCGTAAAACTACATCTGCACGCGGTGATCATGCGTGTAAATATTTGCCTTACCATCCCGTAAAAATCCAATCAGCGTGATGCCGAATGCATCTGCTGTCTGCACTGCAAGGCTTGATGGCGCACCAACCGCAGCAATTAGTGCAATGCGTGCCATCGCCGCCTTCTGAATAATCTCAAACGACAATCGTCCGCTACAAAACAACCCATTTTCTGTGAGTGGCACAGATTTTTCGAGCACGCTATGGCCGATCACTTTGTCGACTGCGTTATGCCGACCGATATCTTCGCGGACAACCTTCATCTTTCCCTTTGCGTCAAACAATGCAGCAGCATGCAATCCACCAGTGCGATCGAATGTTGGCTGCACTTTGCGTACAGCATCGGGTAAACCAATCAATACCGATGTCGTCAATCTGGGGCCAGATTCGCGATCTACAGGAGTTGTGCACGTCAGCAATTGATCAAGCGACTCGGTGCCGCAGATGCCGCAACTCGACGACGTCACCATTGCTCGGCGAGCCAGTGCCATATCAAATGCGCGCGTCAGCCCAACAGTAACGATGTTGTATTTTTGCTCTTCTTCGCCATTGAGATCGCAATATTTCACACTCGCAACGTCGTTTGGCTCTGTGATCATGCCCTCTGTAAACAAGAAGCCGACAGCCAATTCAAAGTCGTGGCCGGGTGTGCGCATCGTCACCGAAACCGACTCAGGCTCCTGACCTGGCGCTCCAGCCCTGATCTCCATTGGCTCTTCGGTGACCACAAAGTCTGGCTTGGAGCCCGAACGACCTTCAGCGTTTACCGTAACCACCTTGACATCAGTGGCTCGGCTCCTCGCCGTGCCTGATGGAGAAACCGATTTCATACCTACAGACTAGTTGTCGTCAAGAAAAGCGCGCAGGTTGGCGCTGTTGTGCGGGTGGCGCAACCTAGCCAATGTTTTTTGCTCTATTTGACGCACTCGCTCGCGCGTCACATTCATCTTCTTGGCCACGTCTTCAAGCGTGTGTGGCTGACCTTCATACTTCCCAATCCCAAAACGCATCGACACAATATCCTGGTCACGCTCTGGCAAATCGCTCAAAGTTCGTTCTACTGCCTCGCCCAGTTGTCGGCGCTCAGTTGATTCACTTGGATCATTTGTTGCATCGCCACTTGCAATGGTGTCGCCGACCGTCAGGTCATCAGAGTCGGTGCCGACAGGAGCATCCAGACTGGTTGTTGACAATGCGAGCTGCATCACGTCCAAAAGTTTTTCGACACTCATCTGCGTGCGCACGGCAACTTCGTCTGGCGTTGGGTCGCGCTCGAGTTCTGCCGCAAGCTCGCGCTCGGCACGATGTACACGATTGACAATCTCCATCATGTGCCCAGGAATGCGAATATTGCGTCCCTGATCCGCCATTGCGCGAGTCATTGACTGACGAATCCACCAGGTTGCGTACGTGGAAAACTTAAAACCCTTTTCATAGTCGTACTTGTCGGCTGCATGCATCAGCCCGATGTTGCCTTCTTGAATCAGATCGGCTAATTGCAGTTCTTTGCGGTCATACCGACGTGCGATTGAGACCACAAGCCGCAAGTTGGCCCGCACCATGTGATCTTTAGCCTTGATCCCCTCGGTCACCACACGCTGCAATGCTCGCCTGTCGCGCACACCGAGCGTGCCTATGCCACGCTTGAGTTGTGCATCGGCATCCAAACCATCTTTGATGGCTCTGCCAAGACGCTTTTCGTCATCTGCATTGAGTAGATCTACCTGACCAATCTCATTCAGATACATCCGCACTGCATCTGGACCAGTATCACTACCAATCACGTGTCTCATGCGTGCTCACCAACTCGTTTGCCTAGCCAATCCAAAAGTTCCATCGCCACAGCGTCTGCCATTGTTGGATTGTCAATTTCTTCCAGCAAAATTCGAGCATCACGGTCAGCACGAATCTCATCTGGATCAGTGATGCGATTGCGAATTGACAACTCTCGACGAACAGCAGCCGAGATCAGATTCTTTGCTTCGGTAAATGGGTCCGAATCAATATCTGCAACCGCCGCACGCTCAATTACTTCACGAGCATCTGGATCGGCTGCTTCAAGAGCGCCGGCAATATTGCCAATCACTGATGCAACCGCCAAATACGCCCTGCGATAGAGGTCATCCGAGAACAAACCCTCGCTCATCCATGTTGCAATAGCATTCCAGTCCTGAACCATAATCGCCAGAGCCACAAACTCGGCATTTTCTTTGCGTGATGAGTCAACGGTAGGACTGGTGCGCACCTCCGGCTTGCGACTACCACGCTCAGCCAGTTGCATCAAGTCAGCAGCGGGAATACCAACGTGGCTCGCGACCTCACCAGCGTAGATTTTGCGCACATTTTTATCTGGGTGCTCGTTGATGACAGCCATTGCCTGCTGCGCCGTGCGCGAGCGCGCTTCAGGCGATGCAATCGACCCGGCATCGAGTGTGCGCTGAAGTCGGAAACCCAAAAATGGTTTGGCATCCTTTATCGCCGCAGTAAGTGCTTCGGGGTTTGTCATTGCAAGTTCACCTGGGTCTTTACCATCTGGAAACTTGGCAACAAATACCTGCAGTTTGTAGCGACTCTCCCACTCATAAAAACGTTCCGCTGCACCCTGACCTGCTGCGTCGGCATCAAACGCCAAAATAACTTTGTTGGCAAACCGTTTCAAGAGTCGCACGTGCTCCTCGGTAAGCGCAGTTCCACAAGTAGCAACGGCGCGCGTAATGCCCGAGCGATGAAAGCCAATGACATCGGTGTAGCCCTCACAAACAATTACTTCGTCGGCAGCAACAATGTCTTGCTTGGCCCAATTGAGACCGTACAACGTTTTTGATTTCGCATAGATAGTTGTTTCTGATGAGTTCTTATACTTTGCAGGGTCAGTGCTTCCTGGCAAAATGCGCCCACCAAAAGCAACTGCATCACCAGCATCGGTAAATATCGGAAAAAGCACGCGAGCACGGAAAGAATCTTGTGCGTTGCCACGCTTGTTAATAAATGCAAGACCAACTTCTTTCAGCAGATCAATTGACACACCAATCTCTTTACTCATGGCATCCCAGTCATCTGGCGCCCAACCCATTTTGAATTGACGAGCCACTTCACCCGAGAGTCCACGATCACGCAAGTAATCCCGTGCTACACGCGCATCGGGGCTGGTCAAGAGTCTCTCGTGATACCAATTCACTGCCTTGTCCATCACCTCGATGAGTTGTTTGCGATGTTGTCGATCTTTGCTTTGACCACCCGTTGTATATGTCAGGGTTATTCCGGCTTTATTGGCCAGATGCTCAATCGACCCCACAAAATCAAGATGCTCAATGTCTTGCACAAACTTGAAAACATCGCCAGCAGCACCGCAGCCAAAACAGCGATAGCGCTTAGTTTCTTCGCGCACGTTAAACGAACCAGACTTCTCGGCATGGAACGGGCACAGACCAACCCAGTTACGACCCACTCTGCGCAAAGGCAAGTACCCCTGCACTACGTCAACTAGCGAAACGGTTTCGCGCAGCCGCTCTATGTCGTCATCGCTAATGGCCACGCCAGCAGACTAGTGCTTGCGGTCGTGGACCACTGAAGCGACAATCGCGACGGTCATGACCGTCATAATGAACAGCAGGGACAGCCAAGTTGGGACGTGGTACCAGTGTGCAATCGTCATTTTGAGGCCGACATAAATCAAGAGCACCGAAATGGCTGGTTTGAGGTAGACAAAGCGATCCTTGATGTCGGCAAACAAAAAGTAGAGCGCGCGCAGACCCATAATGGCAAAAGCATTTGCTGCAAACACAATAAACTGCTCATTGCTCACTGCAAGCACGGCGGGAACAGAGTCGACAGCAAATATCACGTCAGAGATTTCAATGACGACCAATACCGCGAGCAACGGAGTTGCAAACCTTTTTCCGTTTTTCTTGGTAAAGAGCTTCTGCCCGTCCAACTCATCCGTAGTTGGAACAAAGCGGTGGAAAAGTCGCATCGTGAGTGTGTCTGACGGATCTTTTTCTTCCTCACCACCGTGTCGAAACACCCCGATACCGGTGTAGACAAGAAAGAGACCAAACCCAATGAGCACATAATCGAAGCGCTCAATGATTGCAACACCCAGGAAAATGAATACAAAGCGCATTACCAATGCGCCGAAAATTCCCCAGAACAACACACGGTGCTGATACTCGCGTGGCACTTTAAAGTGAGTGAAAATCATTGCCCAGACAAACACGTTGTCAACACTCAAGCTCTTCTCAATCAAGTATCCACTGATGTACTCAACAGCAGCTGCTCTTTCAAACATTGCCCAGATGACAAAAGTAAAACCGACGCCGATGCTCACCCATACAATCGATTCGATCGCGGCTTCCTTCAGATGGGCGACGTGCGGACGGCGGTGAACAATGAGAATGTCAACGAGCAACAGTGTTCCGATTACACCAAGCAACATGTACCATCCCCACCATGGGACAGTGATATCTACAAAATTCTCGCTTCGTGAACTTGCGCCAAATAGAGTGCTCAGCATTTTTCCTTTGACCTCTCGGGTTTTATGCCGAAACTATTTAGTTTCGGCTTTACTTCCCCCGATGATCGCTTGCGCTGACGCAAGTCGGGCTATAGGAATACGATACGGCGAACACGACACGTAGTCAAGTCCCGCGCGATAAAACAGTCCGATTGATTCTGGATCGCCACCATGTTCCCCGCACACACCAAGTTTGATTCCGCGTTTTGCCTTGCGACCACGTGCGGCGGCAATTTTCACAAGTTCACCAACTCCAACTTGGTCAATGGTCTCAAAAGGATTTCGCTTTAGTAGGCCGGCTTCTAAATATGCAGGCATCATGCGACTTTCCACATCGTCACGACTGAAACCAAACGTCATTTGAGTCAGGTCGTTGGTGCCGAAACTGAAGAAGTCGCTGATCTCGGCCAACTCAGCCGCAACAAGTGCAGCACGCGGTGTTTCAATCATCGTGCCGATAGTCACCTTTGGACGCTTCGACTTCTTGAGTGATTTCTTCACGCCAGACTTTGCGTCCGGCTTGAGTTGCTTCGAGTGATCCAAAATTTCTTGTTCGACCCAACTGCGGGCCAGAGCCAACTCTTCTTTTGTCACGGTGAGCGGAATCATGACTTCCACAATTGGAGAAAAACCCTCGCTGGCAACAATGTCGGCCGCTGCCAGTAACGCCCGTACCTGCATTGCATACAAGCCCGGCTTAATCACGCCGAGACGAACACCCCGTGTGCCAAGCATTGGGTTGACTTCGGCCCACGAATGCGCTGCATCCATCAGTTTGGATTCCTCAGTAGTGAGACCAACAGTTGCCTTCTTGATCTCGAGCTCATCAACTCGCGGCAAAAACTCGTGCAATGGTGGGTCGAGCAAGCGAACAGTGACAGGCAATCCGCTCATCGCACGCAGCAATGCAGCGAAGTCTTCGGTCTGCACTTTGCGCAATTCGTCCAACGCTGCTGCTTCATCTGCTGGAGTACTTGCCAAAATCATGCGCCGCACTACTGGCAAGCGATCAGGCGCCAAAAACATGTGCTCAGTGCGGCACAATCCAATACCTTCTGCCCCATATTCACGCGCCTTTGCGGCATCCTCATCGGTGTCGGCATTTGCACGCACCGCAAGCTTTCCTTTTCGAATTTCGTCCGCCCACTTCAAGATGGTGTGGAACTCTTTTGTTGGTTCGGCAGCAGCAAGTGTCATCGCGCCAATCATCACTTCGCCAGTTGTGCCATCTAGTGAAATGACATCTCCTTCACGCACAACCGTGTCACCAACGGTGAACATTTTGCCGTCAATATGCACGGATTCTGCGCCAACAATTGCTGGTGTTCCCCATCCGCGAGCAACCACAGCAGCGTGACTCACGAGTCCGCCGCGAGCAGTCAAGATGCCTTTTGCAACCATCATTCCATGCACGTCTTCCGGACTCGTCTCGCTGCGTACCAAAATGACAGCCTCGCCACGTCCAGCTGCAGCAGCCGCATCATCAGCGGTGAAATACACAGCACCAACAGCAGCGCCAGGCGATGCAGCAAGACCCTTTGTCAGTGCCTTCGACTTGTTTGCAAACTGCGGATGCAACACCTGATCGAGATGCTCGGCCGCAACGCGCATCAGCGCATCTTTCTTTGAAATCTTCCACGCTGCTTTACCACTGCCAGTTGGCTTCGTCATGTCAACCGCCATGCGCAGTGCAGCAGCACCTGTGCGCTTGCCAACTCGCGTTTGCAGCATCCACAACTTGCCTTGATCAATCGTGAACTCAGTGTCACACATGTCTTTGTAATGACGCTCAAGTCGATCAAAGATTGTCATCAACTCTGCGTGGATCGTCGGAAACTGACGTTTGAGGTCGTCGAGCGTTTCGGTGTTGCGAATGCCAGCCACAACGTCTTCACCCTGAGCATTAACAAGGAAGTCGCCGTACGGTTTGTTTTCACCGGTTGCTGCGTTGCGAGTGAAACCCACACCCGTACCCGAGTTGTTGTCGCGGTTTCCAAACACCATTGCTTGCACGTTTACTGCTGTGCCCAAATCGTGACTGATTTTTTCGCGCACGCGATATGCAATTGCTCGCGCACCATTCCACGAACGAAACACCGCCTCAATTGCGCCACGCAACTGCTTCATCGGATCTTGTGGGAATTCGCGACCAGTCTCGGCCTTGACGACTTGTTTGTACGTCTCACACAACGTCTTCAACGCCGATGCTGGCAAATCGGCATCACTCTTTACCCCAGCAGATTTCTTTGCCTCATCAAATGGATGCTCAAACTTTGCGCCATCAATGCCGAGCACAATGCGTCCGTACATCGAAATAAAACGACGGTAGCTGTCATATGAAAAACGCTCGTCGTTGGTGGTGCGAGCCAAACCAACCACGCTCTTGTCATTCAGACCCAGGTTGAGAACCGTGTCCATCATGCCTGGCATCGAAAACTTGGCACCCGAGCGCACCGACACCAACAACGGACTTGACGGATCACCCAAACGCGCTTTCATTTTGCGCTCGAGTGCTGCAACCTGCAGTGTGATCTCTTTGTCAAGACTCTTTGGCCACCCACCATGCATGTAGTCGCGACACGCATCGGTGGTCACCGTAAATCCGTGTGGCACTGGCAAATGCAGCACGCTCATCATCTCTGCCAAGTTGGCACCCTTGCCGCCCAGCAAGTCTTTAAGACTCATCGGCGATTTGCGGTGCTTGTGATCAAAAGCGTAGATGTACGTCATCTAGCCATTCTAGAGGGGCAAAATTTCTCCGTATGGGTCGCTTATTTCGACTCCCCGTTTGATCAAGGCGAGCGCAATCATGCCCGACACCGTGGTGTATTTTCCCACTACTTCGCCGTTCACCAATACTTCATCTTGTGGATGTGTGCCAGAGGCACAAATTACCCTGCACAATCTGCGCGGTGCCATAGATCCTCGGGAATCCATTCGTTCCACCAGTTCTTGACCCGGATAACAACCCTTAGTAAAACTCACCGCCACTTCGACCACGCTTGTTTCTGCAGGGATCATCTCGGTCGTGATGTCGACACCCATCTCTGGCCACAATGCTCGCACTCGAGATTCCAGCAATTCTGCTTCGGATCCCTCCCGCAATGTTGCGGGTAAGACCATAGTGGGTGAAAAAATGTCGAATGCTGACCCATCACACCGCCATGCAGGTATGGCGCCACTGACATCGAGCGTCTGAGCAATATTTGTCCGTGCAGCCGTCTCGGTGCTGCGCACTGCACGCCATGTTTGACGCTGCAATTCGATCTCGGCATTGACTCGGATCTTGAAACGACTCAGTCGCGCAACAGTTGACTCACCAAAGCCCGGATCACAGTCCAACACAAAACGATCGGCTGCTGCACATGTCACTCGCAGTAGCGAATCAACTTTTCCGGTTGGCTGCAAGAGCAATGACATCCGTACATCGCCGGGTTGCATGGATGCGATGTCTTGGCTGAGTTGTGAGTGCAGGTATGTTTTGGCATCCGAACCAGTCACGGTGATCACATCACGTTCAATGGATTTCCAAAACCATAAATTACTCAATTGCGATTTCTCACTTTTTCTCAGATGCAGTTTTGCGCGCTGCAGTCATGCGTCGTGCAGCAGGAATCGCGGCCATCAATGCTGCAGTCTTGTTGAAGCACTCCAAATCTTCGTCTTCGGGGATGCTGTCAGCAACAATGCCAGCACCAGCCTGCAACGACGCGCCGTGCTCACCAATAAACATGGTGCGAATTGCGATCGCGGTATCCAAGTTGCCACAGAAGTCCACATAGCCAACAACTCCCGCGTATGGTCCGCGCTTGACAGGCTCGAGTTCGTCAATGATCTCCATCGCTCGCACTTTGGGCGCTCCACTCACGGTGCCGGCCGGCAATGTTGCGCGCAATACATCGATCGGTCCAAGTCCATCCAACAACTCACCCGATACTTGTGACGTCAGGTGCATCACATGGCTGTAGCGCTCAAGCGACATGAACTCGTCTACATTCATCGATCCAAACTTGGCAACACGACCAACATCGTTGCGCGCCAGATCCACCAACATCACATGCTCGGCAATCTCTTTTGGGTTTTCCTTCAACTCTGCTGCCAATTTACGATCCTGCTCTTGGTCAACACCGCGCTTGCGAGTGCCCGCAATTGGTCGACTCACCACTTTGCCATCGCGCAACTGCACCAACGGCTCTGGAGAGCTACCAACAATGGTCAATTCGGGATGCTTGACGTAATACATATACGGACTCGGGTTGACTTGTCGCAACACTCGATACACGTCAAACGGGTCGGCATTCAGTCGAAGATCAAACCGTTGTGAGAGCACAACTTGAAAAATATCTCCAGCCTGGATGTGCTCCTTAGCCGCCAAGACAGCTCGTTGATAAGAGTTGCCATTCTTCGCTGGATCAAATTTTGATTTGTAGTCATCGGCCTGAGGAGGTTCAACTGCCACATATGACAACGGCTTCGTTAAGTCCGCTACCGCTTTTTTAATCCGCTCAATCGCGGCATCATAAGCGGCATTGATCTCAACGTTGTTCATCTTGATCAACGGAACGCTCTCGAGCAAGTAAACGCGCTGTCTCCAGTGATCAAAAGCGGCAAGAGATCCAATAACACTGATAGTCGCATCAGGCAACTTGCGATCATCGCGCGGTGTGTTTGGCAAATGTTCAACCTCACGCACAATGTCATAACCCAAGAATCCCATCAGCCCACCCTGCAGCGGAGGCAAATCTTTCATTACGGGTGCCTTATAGATCTTGAGGAGGGACTCCATTGCCGCCAACATGCCCTTGTCCAGCACCACGCCACTCGGGATCTCGCCAGTTGTGGTAATCATGCCGTTACGCAACACGAGTGTGGCGAGTGGATTGCGTCCAACAAACGAATACCTGCTCCAACGCTCACCATTCTCGACCGATTCAAGTAAAAACCCTGGCTCGTCACCGACAAGTTTCATATATGCAGCAACAGGTGTCTCCATGTCGGCCAACACTTCCGTCCACACAGGCACAACGGTGTGGGCAATGGAGAGCAGGTGAAAATCTTCGCGACTTGGAAAAAACTTCATCAGATATATAACCCAGTGCTTGCTTCAATACGAGTGGCAGCAACGGCATGAATATCACGCTCTCGCAACATGATGTAGTCCTGTCCACCAACCTCGACTTCGTAGCGATCGTCTGGGCTGAACAACACACGATCGCCTGTTTCTGCTGCGCGCACGTTTTGCCCCATGGCCACTACTTCGGCCCACACCAACCGTTTGGCTACCTGTGCAGTTGCCGGAATCACGATTCCGCCGTGAGAACGTCGCTCATTTTCGCCTTGGGGTATACGCACCAACAAACGATCGTTGAGCATCTTGATTGGAAGTTTTTCGGGGGCTCCAGTCACGGTCGTCAGGGTACTAGCGCCCTTGGCGTGCCGCACGTTGCACAAGCCGCAGAGCGGTATTGAGCCCCCGCTCGGCTTCATACATTGCAGTCAACAGGTCGTCTCCCGCGTCAGCATTCTTTGGGTCACGTATTGCCATCAGTCGCGACGCACCGAGCGAAGACAATCGTTCCCTGCAACGGTCGAGCGTGTCGGCGATTGCCGCGAGTTCGGCTTTTGTGCTCTCGGTGTTTGCTGTGCCATCGTTGGAGGTTTTTTTCGGCATCGTTATCTGGCTTTCTTTGTTTTCTTCAATTTTCCATATGGCATCTCTGATGATGGGCAGATATCTGCGAGCTCACACACATCACACTTTGGCTTCTTTGCATCACACACTCGGCGCCCATGCAAAATCAGTCTCAAACTAAATCCACCCCAATCTTTCGGGTCAAACATTGCATTCAACTCGTATTCCACCTTGACGGGATCTTCTTCTTTCGTCAGACCAAGTCGGCGTGACAGTCTTCCCACATGCGTGTCAACCGGAAGTCCGGGTAAATCAAACACCACACTCCGCAACACGTTTGCAGTCTTGCGACCAACACCTGGAAGAGTCACCAAGTCTTCGATGGCACTCGGCACTTCACCATCGAATCGCTCCATTACATTGCGCGCCATACCCACCAAATTTTTTGCTTTGGTTGCATAAAAACCTGTGCTGCGTACAAGTTCTTCTACTCGCGACACATCGGCAACCGCCATCTTTTGTGCTGTTGGAAATTCCGCGAACAAAGCAGGCGTCACCATGTTGACGCGCGCATCAGTACATTGCGCCGACAAAATAGTTGCACTCAATAATTGAAACGCAGTTTCGTGAGTGAGTTCACAAATTGGCGCGCCATAAATATCTTTCAGTCTGCTCAATATTTCTGCTGAGCGATCAAGAATTTTCGGATTGACTTTTTTAGATGCCTCGGCTTTTTTTATTGCACTGACTTTTGCCGCTGCCTTTGCGCGCGTTGGTGTAGTAGTCACAGTGCCGAACACTAGCGATTGGCGCAGATATCCTGAGAGTTATGGCATATCTCGACATCAAGAAGCGATCTGCCACCGATGATCTCTCCGAAGTTGATGGCCTACTTCAAAGAGTCGAGCGCGCCGATGGAGTCAGACCGCTTTCTGACCATCTTTGGATTGACCTGCGTCAAGGTGGTCGTCCTGGATTTGCCGGCCTCATTGCGTACATCCCTGGCCATGATCACCTCGTTGCCTACTGCCAGGTTTCTCGTGGCAACGATTCGTGGTCACTCGATTTGATCGTCGACCCACACCACCGTTACGACATGGCAT
>JAIOXC010000025.1 GCA_021741795.1 Ilumatobacteraceae bacterium
CCAACAAACTCGGTCGCACCTTGGCGAGTTCTGAAACCGCTTTCCCAAAGCCAGGTATGAGTGGCAAGACAAAGAAGTAGATGATGATCGCAAAAATTACCCACTTCAGAGCCACGAGGGTCGACTTGAGTCCACTCGGGAGTGCCATTGGTAAATCGTAGGTGCTGAACCAACCCGAGTTGCGCCTCTGACCCAAAATGTAACTAGCGTTTAGCGCATGTCATTTACCAGCGATCTCGCCCAAGCGGCACAAGCCATCGAAAAAGCTAAGAAAATTGTAGACACGGGTGTCGCACATCTTGCATCTTCTGGTGGTCCTGATGTTCATCAACAACTTGCATACGATCTTGCACACTCTGCATCTGCCGTCGAGACTGCCCGCTCAATGCTCGACTACGGAGCAAAAGGTGAAACCGAAGCTCTGCTCACGTGTGCGTTTACTGCCGACATGATTTTTGAAGTTTCGTCAAGACTCTTGGGCAGAGAACACTTGTGGGGACTTGAGCCCCACCCACTCGAAGGTGCATACGACTTCATGGCAACGTTTCGCGATCCAGTTTTTGTTGCATCACTTGCCGAAAAATCTGGACCACGACATCTCAACGATGATTTCGAAATGGTTCAAGACACTTTCCGAAGTTTTGCCAACAAAGTCATTGCGCCGCGCGCCGAACATGTGCATCGCTTCAACGAAGATGTTCCTGAAGAAATAATTTCAGGACTCGCCGATCTCGGCGCATTTGGTCTTTCAGTTCCTGCAGAATACGGCGGCTTCTCCGAAGGTGGAGATGGTGAATACATGGCTAACTGCATTGCCACTGAAGAACTCTCACGCGCATCATTGGGTATTGGTGGATCACTCATCACACGACCCGAGATCCTCACTCGCGCACTTGTCAACGGCGGCACTGAAGCACAAAAACAATATTGGCTTCCAAAACTCGCAACCGCCGAAGTAATGGCCGCAGTTGCCGTAACCGAGCCCGACTATGGCAGCGATGTCGCAAATATCAAAGTCACGGCCATTAAAGCAGACAACGAAAAGGGTGAAGCCGGTTACGCCATCAACGGTGTCAAAACATGGTGCACCTTTGCTGCTCGCGCAAACGTGCTGATGCTCCTCGCCCGCACTGACCCAGATCGCACAAAGACCCACCGAGGTCTCAGCGTGTTGATTGTGCCGAAACCGCTAGGCGACGCACACGGCTTTATGTTCGATCAGCCAGGTGGCGGCAAAATGGAAGGCCGTCCCATTGACACCATTGGTTATCGCGGCATGCACTCATATGAAATCGCACTTGAAAACTGGTGGGTTCCAGCCGATCACTTAATCGGCGAAGAAGCGGGCCTCGGCAAAGGTTTCTATTATCAAATGAGCGGCTTCGAAAATGGCCGGCTGCAAACAGCAGCTCGTGCAGTTGGCGTGATGCAGGCTGCGTACGAAGCAGCACTCGCCTACGCCAACAATCGCAAAGTCTTTGGTAGCAACATCTCCGAATATCAACTCACTCAAATCAAACTTGGGCGCATGGCGGCAATCATTCAGGCATCACGCCAGTTCAGTTACGTCGTTGCCAAACTCATGGGCAAGGGCGAAGGCCAGATGGAAGCAAGCATGGTCAAGGCCTACGTGTGCAAAGCCGCAGAGTGGGTCACTCGAGAAGCAATGCAGATTCACGGAGGATTTGGCTACGCCGAGGAATATTCGGTGAGCAGACTATTTGTTGATGCACGCGTACTCTCTATTTTCGAAGGTGCCGACGAGACACTGTGCCTCAAAGTGATTGCACGCAAACTCGTTGAAGAATCCGGCAAAAAATAAAGCAAAATACAGCTAGATAAATGCAAGCAGTTCGTGCAGCGAATGTATTCGCTCGCACGTTTCATGCGCATGGTGATCGTACGGGTCGAGCAAGATCGGCACGAGTCCTGCATTTCGAGCACCACCAATATCGTTCACATACGAGTCACCTATATATGCAATGCGATCATTGGTAATTCCTTTTCCGTTCATGAGGCGCAAGGCGTCAGCAAAGATTCCTGGATGCGGTTTGGCAACACCGATCACGTGCGAGTCAGTCACGATCTCTACAGGCACACCTGCACCAACCCCCACTTGGCAGATGCATTGATTGGCAAGCGTCGCCTCAACTTGTCCGCTTGCATTCGACACAATCCCAATCGGCAATCCCACAAGATGCATCTTCCACAATGCAGCAGCCGACTCGAGCAGTGGGAATCGCCATAAAAATGGTGAAAAAACATTGCGCATGTTGACGATTGCAGTTTCAATGTCTTTTTCTGCAACACCGGTACTTATTGCGTACCCTCGTCGATATCCGTCCCAGCTAAAAGCATCCACAGATTCGCCCTGCTCTCGTTGAGCAATCGCATCTATTGCCGCCATGCCTGCGTAATGCGCACGAGTGCAACTCTCGATACTGCCGTCGCCACCTAGCGGGCGAATGATTGCGCCGAGTGTTACTGGGTCAGGTAGCAAAAAGATGCCGCCTGCATCAAACAGGATTGCATCAAAACGTTTTGTCACGCTTGTGGAGTGCGAGTACGGCCTGCAAGCTCACCGCGAGTGATGAACTTAAGAGCCATCTTGCGACTTGCTTCATCGATCATCTCGAGACCAAACATGACGGCACCCTTGCCATCAGTTTCGGTCGCTTGGTTGTAAGCATCCAAAATCTGCCATGCCTTATCGAACTGTTCTTGAGTTGGTGAAAACACGTCGTTCAGTACGTCTACCTGGTCTGGGTGCAACGCCCACTTGCCGTCGTAGCCAAGTGTGCGAGTGCGTTTTGAATATTCGCGTAAAGCATCATTGTCACGCACGTGCAGGAATGGTCCGTCGATTACTTGCAGTCCGTTTGCGCGACCGGCCATCAAAATCTTGCTGAACACGTAATGGAAGTGATCGCCAGGATAATCCTCGATCTGCACACCACCAGTAAGCACAGGCATTTCCATGCTTGCCGAAAAGTCTGCTGGTCCAAAGATGATGGTCTCGAGACGCGGGCTTGCTTCACAAATTTCTTCAACATTGATGAGCCCACGCGCAGTTTCAATTTGCGCTTCGATACCGATATGTCCAACTGGCAATCCGCTTGCAATTTCCACCTGTCGCAACAACAAATCTGCAGCCACAACTTGCGCAGCATTTTCGACTTTCGGCAACATGATTTCGTCCAAACGCTCGCCCGCGTTACCAACTACTTCCAAGATGTCGTATGCAGTCCACTTGGTGCTCCAGTCATTGATGCGCACGCACAAAACTTTGTTGCCCCAGTCGTGTCCACGAATTGCACTCACGATGCGTGCACGAGATGCTTCTTTTTCTTTTGGTGCTACTGCATCCTCAAGATCCAGAAACACCATGTCGGCATTGGTGCCAGGGCCCTTGCCCATCATCTTTTCGGATGAACCAGGAATTGCGAGACAGGAACGGCGTGGGAGGTTACGTGAGCGTAAAGACATAGTTCTCAGGCTACATCGCGCTTCGTACCAGCATCTCGGTGGATGCTGGGCATTCACCAACAATGTTTTGCGCAGTATTCATATCCATATCCGAAATACCCGTAGGTCCGACCAACCGCCCCAGCAGTTGACGGGGAATCACATCTACGTCACTGCGCCACGGGGCAACGGCATCCCGATTGGCCAGTTTCATTGCATTCCATAACTCGATCGGCAATCGTGTACCTCGTCTTGTCACAGTCCACGCCGATTTGTTTTCGCAATACGCAAGTGCTGCAACTGCATGTGAGCCACCGACACTCAGCACTTCGGTGCCACCGCAACCAAGTGCATCAATAATCACGACATCACTCATCTGCACACCAATTGCTGCGTGTTCTAAGGTCACTCCCTGCACGTCAATGTCAAGCCGCTCAAGCGCATTGACTGCGGCGTCCCCCGTTCCAAATGAATCGACGATGATTGCGCGGCAATCCCCTCGTCGGGCAATCGCCTCAAGCGCGGTCGGGTTCCATCCAACAACGCACACGGTTCCATCTGCAGGCAATGCATCCACCAAATGATTTGTGGTTTCGTCGGCATCAATCTGCGCGCTCAATTCACGAACTTTTTCAAATGGGTCGGATGCCGCAAGCACACTTGCGCACAGCCACCACAAAGGCGCGCACGTGGGGTGTCTCTCAACGATTCTGCGTGCGGCAAGCACCAACCCAGCAGGCTCAGACCGCAGGCCACGCAGGGCCTGAGCCGTTTCGTTGACAAGTGAGACTGGGTCGGCCCCAGTGGCACGTGCCACATACCGCAGATGCTCGATGGGGTGCATTTCCCAAACGATAGTGCCGACTTGCTACCGTCAAATGTGTGACAACTTCACCTTCCCTCGACACCATGCTCCAACCGCTCAAGGGCGACGCCCGACCGCTTCGCGAATGGCTCACAACTTTCCATCTCGCATCTGTAGTTATCGATCCATTCACCAACGAAAGTGCATGGATTCTCGAAACCGCAGCGCGCGTGTTGCATCAATTTGCCGATGCAGCGGTTCGGGTCAACTTCATCGTTGCGGGTTCGCCAGCACAAGCAAAACAATTTCTTGGACCACTCGCCGAGCAATTCCTCACTTTTTCAGATCCAGATCGCATCGTGATCAAACAGCTTGGGCTCAGCCAATTGCCAGCTTTCGTCTTCATCCAAAGCGACGGCACAGTGCCAGCCGCAGCCGAGGGTTGGAGCCCTGCATCATGGCGCACAGTCGCCAACCACATTGCGCAAATCGTGCAGTGGCAACAGCCCCAGTTTCCGGTGGCTGGTGATCCAGGCTCGTTCAAGGGCACGCCAGCACTGGCATGACTACGCCAGAGCCGTTCGTACAAACAGAGTTACTGCCTCTCGGCCCAGATGCGACCGAGTATCGACTTATTTCGAACGAAGGCGTCTCCACATTCTCCACAAGTGAAGGAACATTTCTCAAAGTTTCCCCGCAAGCAATCACGCTTCTTACTGAGCATGCGATGCATGACATTGCACATTTGCTACGCACATCGCATTTGCAACAATTGGCAAGCATTCTGAAAGATCCCGAAGCCAGCGACAACGATCGTTTTGTAGCACTTGACTTGCTCAAGAACGCCGGCATCGCTGCAGGTGGTGTGTTGCCGATGTGTCAAGACACAGGCACCGCGATTGTCAAAGCAAAAAAAGGTCAGCGTGTGTTCACCGGCGGTGGCGACGACGAAGCAATCAGCCGTGGCATCTACAACACATATCAAACCAGCAACCTTCGCTACAGCCAACTTGCACCGCTGTCGATGTTTGAAGAAGTCAATACCGACACCAATCTTCCAGCCGAGATAAAAATCGCTGCGGTGGACGGTGACGAATACAAATTTTTATTCATAGCAAAAGGTGGCGGTTCTGCCAACAAGAGTTATTTGTTTCAAGAGACGAAGGCATTGCTTAATGAAAAAACATTATTGCCGTGGCTGTTTGACAAAATGAAAACACTTGGCACTGCAGCATGCCCTCCGTATCACTTGGCGATTGTTGTTGGCGGCACGTCTGCCGAGTTTGCAGTAGAGACCGCAAAACTTGCCAGCACTCACTATCTCGATTCATTGCCTACTTCGGGCAGCAAAGCCGGTCATGCATTTCGCGATATCGAATTAGAAGCCAAGGTGCTCAAGCTTGCACAACAAACAGGCATTGGTGCGCAGTTTGGTGGAAAATACTTCTGCCACGATGTTCGAGTTATCCGTCTTCCACGTCACGGTGCAAGTTGCCCAGTTGCAATGGCTGTTTCATGTAGCGCCGATCGTCAAGCGCTTGGCAAAATCACTGCAGACGGAGTATTCCTTGAAGTGCTCGAAACCGATCCAGCGCGTTTTCTTCCTGAAGTCACCACCGACCAATTGGCTTCCGAAGTCATTGCGATCGATCTCAATCAGCCAATGTCCGAGATTCGCGACACGCTGTCGAAGTATCCCGTCAAGACTCGCGTGATGTTGAGCGGACCAATGGTGGTGGCACGCGATATTGCGCACGCAAAGATCAAAGAGCGCTTAGATGCTGGCGAAGGCTTGCCGCAATACATGAAAGACCACTGTGTGTATTACGCAGGTCCGGCGAAAACACCAGAAGGTATGGCGTCAGGTTCATTTGGCCCTACCACTGCTGGCCGCATGGATAGTTATGTTGCAGAGTTTCAGGCTGCAGGTGGCAGTTTCGTGATGCTCGCCAAAGGCAACCGCTCTCGACAAGTCACCGATGCGTGCAACACCTACGGTGGTTTTTATCTTGGTTCTATCGGTGGTCCAGCAGCCAGGCTCGCCCAAGACTGCATCACCAAAGTTGAAGTACTCGAATACGCCGAGTTGGGCATGGAAGCAGTCTGGAAGATCGAGGTTCACGACTTCCCCGCCTTCATCGTTGTTGACGACAAGGGCAATGATTTTTTCGATGCTGTTAACGCCACAAGTGGCGTGCAGATCAGCGTTCGCTAATTAGCGCTTCAGCAAATTTTTCAACACTTCGCGAGTGTCGTGGGCTTCGTCTGGTGTTCCACCAAACTCCGCACCAGCAAAGTCGGTCACGCCAAATTCTTGTAGCGTTGCCACTCTGTCAAACACTTCGCTTGCCGAACCGATGATGACTACATCTTCGGGGCCCGCCACGCCTTCGTGGTCGAGCATTGCGCGATAGCTCGGCAATTGCCCATAGATAAAGAATGTCTTCGCGGCTCGAGCCTTTGCTTCAGCAACATTTTTCGTTACGCAAATTGGTAGCGCTGCGATGATGCGTGGAGCAGGGCGACCAAGTTGCTCGGCTGCTTGCACAATCGTCGGCACGGTCAGTGTGCGCAATGTTTCTGGCCCAGTGCACCATGTCAGAGTTCCTTGGGTAAATGCTGCGGCCAGTTTGAGCATCTGTGCACCAAGGGCTGCGACTACAACGCCACAACTTTGTGGCTTTCCCACAGTCAATTCGGCATGAGTGGTCAGTGCCTCACCAGCAAACGACACCTTCTGATTGTGAATCAACGGCATCAGGATCGACAGATACTCCTTCATATGACGTACTGGCTTGTCAAACGACATGTTGGTCATACCTTCAACAACAACTTTGTGTCCAAGGCCAATTCCAAGAGTGAGTCGCCCACCCGCTGCTTGGTTTGCTGTGAGGGCCTGCTGGGCCAACATCATTGGGTGACGCGGATATACAGGAATCACGCTGGTACCGAGTTCGATGCGCGGTACTTCACGGCCAACAACGCTCAATGTGGAAAGTGCATCTAACCCAAAAATCTGTGACTGCCAGTATGAAGCGAACCCATCGCGCTCGGCCTGAGCAGCTTCGGCAACAACACCATCAATGGTGCTGTCGTTGTTTGACCCAAATATTCCAATGTTCATCTGTTTTGTCATGCAACAAAACTACATGCAGTCTTGGCCTACGGCAGAGTCGTGGAGGTGTCAGGCAACACACCAGCATCAGGCACCGTAGTGTCCGTTATCGCAGGCACAGTTTCATCGGGCATCACACCTGACACCGGTGCATCCGACTTGAAATAGATCGGCAAGCACTCGCCTTCACGTGTTGGCGCAAACTCAAGTGCTCGCGCAACTGCCGCGGCAAACACCGACCTTCCGTCTGCTGTCAGATGAACTCCATCTTTGCCTATCAAACCATTGTTCGCAGCGATTGTTCCCCAGTCCAACACTGTCACGTTTGGAAATTCGCCAGCCAATTTCATAATTACGTCGTTGACTTCTTGTTGCCGTGGTTCAAACAGTGCGGTAGTCAGCACCACAAATGGTGTTGGCGACAATCCCACAAAAATCTGGCGCATCTTGTTTTCGTAATTGGCCTGATTGCCGTCGTAGTTTGTGCCCAAAAATACAACTGCAGTATCCCAGCCCTCTTCCAGTCGTTGACCCAGCACCTTCAGACCGAAATCTACGAAACTTCCTGATTGCGCCTCTACTTCAACCTTCCAGCCAAGTTGAGTCAATGTGTCACACATCTCGTTTCCATAACGACTCGAGGTGCTGGCCATGATCGAGTCGCCGATCATCAGTACGCGCGGTCCACCAACCTGCGGGCCCATCATTGGGCCAAGCAATTCTGGAAAGTCAATCGTCACGCCCTCAGGCAATGTCACGAGACTTGCAAAGTTTCCGCCAGGAATGCGCCCGACTCCATCAACAACGTTGCTTCTGTTTGTCAAAAAGTTGACAACACCACAACTGGTCATAGTCATGCTTGAGGCAAAGACGATGGCGACAATCTTGAGCACTCGTCGCCACGTGGGGGTTGGGCAAAACATTTGTTTTATTCTACGCGATTTGCGCGCAACTCATCTCGAATTGATGCCAGCAACTCATTGGTTGTCTCGGCAGTCTCACCCTTGCGGAAACGGCCGTAAGCCTTAATCACAAAAAACATCACAACGCCCACCATCACAAAGTTCAGCGATGCAGTGAAAAGCGATCCGACCGGAATAAAACTTCCATTAATGCTGAAACCTTTATCGTTGAAATTTGGTTGCGTTCCGCCAAACACGGCACCGACGAGCCCGCCCAACACACCTTGGTTATCTTTGCCATCGCCAGCCACGGCATCAACAATGGTCTTGAAAGCGGCGCCCATCACGAAGGCGACAGCCACATCCACAACGCTGCCGCGGTTGATGAACATTTTAAATTCGTGAACAATGCCGAACTTTTTTGATTCCTTAGACGTTTTCAATTCTTGAGTCATAGAAAAAGATTACTTGGTGGCAAGTTTTTTTATCTGCACTCGAGCGTCGTTAAAACATGCTCCGTCTGCCAAATCAGAAAACGTGTCTGGCGCAAATGCATTCGCGGTGAGTCCACTTGCAATACTGCGACGCCATAAACCTTTCGGCATCGCGCACACGCCTTCGCGCATCGACGCATCAACTTCAACTTCCACTGCTATCGATGCCCGATCGTTAAACATCGTCACGGTCTCGCCAGTCACAACACCATGCATGCTTGCATCGGTTGGGTGCAATTTCAGTACGGCCGGTGGTGGCAGGGTGTCTCCAAACATTGAGTTGATTGTGTACGACGTTGAGGGCGTAAGCAAAGTGAGCGGATGTGCGTCATCGACCAACTGTTCATACTGTGGTCCTGGCATGTCGCTATCCAATTCCCATATCCGCATGCGTTGATCGTTTAGCGATGGAAACACGTCACGAAACTGAATTGTGCCACCCTCTGGTCGCACAGGGGTTGTGCCACACATCGATTCGTGTACCAGTGTCTCAATTGCTTGTCGCGACGCATCAAACTCATCCGCCGAAAAGCCCAGTGCCATGGCAAGCGCCTCTGCCAATTCGCCATTGCTTCGCGACTCGCCCACTGGCTCAATGACCCGACGATTTTCTTGAACAACATACGCCCCGTACGAGCCCACAACGTCGTGAATCTCAAAGTGTGTCGTCGCAGGCAGCACAACGTCCGCCAATAGTGCAGTGTCGGTCATCACCTGTTCGTGCAGCACCACAAAAACGTCTTCGTTTGCTAATCCCTCGAGCATTCCCTGTTGATCCACTGCCGTTACTGCCGGGTTCGCTCCTTGAATCACCAAAACCTTGGCTGGCACATGCCACGCGTCGGGCTCGCCGCGCAACACTCGACCAACTCGGTTCATGTTCATCTTCTTCTGCACAGGACGAGCAATTCCATGCGGCCATTGTGCCAACACGCTGTTGGGGAAACCTCCCGATGTCGAACCATAGATTCCGCTACCAACCGTTCCAAAGTTGCCGGTCAAAGCCCACATTCCAAATGCAGCCAAATATGCGCTCCCACCATTGCGATTGCGCTCCATACCCAAGCCAACTCGCAGCGTCGCAGGTTTGATAGTTGTCACCAGTTCGGCAAAGCGCTCGATGTCGGCAACACTCACACCGCAGACTTCACTCGCACGCTCAAGAGTCCACTCGTTGGCTGCCAACAAGAATTGTTCTGTTCCAGTTACGTGCTGTGCAACAAAGTTGTTGTCAACTCGATTGTGCTCATTGATCCACCGAGCAACCGCATACCCAAAAATCACATCAGTTCCAGGTCGCAGCGCAATATGCAAGTCGGCTCGATCGGCTGCACTGATGCGTCGCGGATCAATCACCACTACGACCGCACCATTCTTCTTTGCTTGGGTGATGATTGGCTGTAAATGCGTATTGCTTGCACCGGGATTTGCACCCCAGACCACGATCAACTTCGAGTGCACCAAATCCATTGGGTCACTCGACAACATGTCACCGAACACTCGCTCCCATGCTGCAGCACTCGTTCCAGCACAGATGGTGTGCTCAATCTCGGGGCACCCCAATCGCTCAAACAGGTGCGGCATTAATCGCTTCTTATCAATACGAGCCGATGACGAGTTGTACAGATATGGCAGCACACTGTCGGGTCCATATTCGCTGATCGCACCCGAGATTTTGCTCGCCACCAGGGTTATTGCATCATCCCACGTTGCGCTACGAAACTCTCCAGATCCTTTTGCACCGGTGCGGATCAACGGCGTCATGATTCGCTCTTTCGAATACACGCGCAGCGCATGATGCTTCACTTTTTTGCAGATCCATCCAGCAGTTAAAGGGTTTGCCTGCTCGCTCATTGGCGCAGCATCTATATCAACGATTTTGCCTAGCTCAACTGTTACTTCAAGCGAACACGAGTCGGGGCAATCAAGCGGACAAGCGGTGATGATTTTCATACGGGGTTTTCTGGAGCATCCAAATCACTAAACTTGTCAATATCCCTTAACGGTTTAAACCCAAACCACCACACGGCCACAACGCCAAGAGTAGCAACACCTCCACCGATCACTGCTGCTGGTGTGCCAAATGCTTGCGATGCGACGCCAGACTCAAATGCTCCAAGCTCGTTTGTTGCGCCAATAAACACGTTTTCAACTGCTGAAACTCTGCCGCGTTTCGAGTCTGGGGTCACTAGTGGAACAATTGATCCGCGAACAAACACGCTCACCATGTCGGCCGCACTGAGTATCAACACTGCAGCGAATGCAATCCAATATGTGTGGGTCATACCCAACACAATCGTGCCGACTCCAAAAACACCAACAGCAATGAGTAATGCTTTACCAACATTGCGACGCAGAGGCTTGAATGACAAAAACAATGCCATCGCTGCAGCACCGATACCAGCAGATGCTCGCAGCCATCCATAGGCTACGTCGCCTACTTGCAATTGTTCTTCTGCAATGGCTGGCAGTAGTGCAATCGCGCCACCAAACAGCACCGCAAAAAGATCAAGTGAAATCGCGGCCAACAATATCGGTGTGCGCCTAATGAAATACAGACCTTCCATTGCCGAGCGCAGTGTTGCTTTCTCGTCTGGATCACGCGGTGTCGGTTCACGCTCAAACTGCACACGCATGATTCCTATGATGCCTACAAAAATCAACGCGCTTGTCGTTGCATACGCAACCCACGGAGCAACGGAATACAAAAACCCTGACGCTGCTGGTCCTACGATCATCGCCGATGTCCACACTCCTGATGACATCGCAATGATTGGTGGCAAGCCTCCATCGGGTGCAACCATCGGATACATCGCGCGTGTCGCTGGAGACAAGAATGCACGCGATACACCGAATGCGACAGCAATCACAAAAAACGGCCACACGGCCGTTGGCTCAGAAAGCGAATACACAACAAGCGCAATCGCGCACAACATCTCTCCCGCAAGCGCTAATGCTGCGACATGCTTGCGGTTGAATCTGTCGGCAACACTTCCGCTCACCAAAACAAGCAGGGCGATTGGGCCAAATTCAGCCAAACCCAGCCATCCAATGTCGATTGCACGACCCGTGGTGTCAAAAATATGTTTTCCAAGCGTGGCTGCCTGCAGTGATACACCAATGTAAAAAGCAAAGCTACTGCCCAACATCCGCCTTACGTTTGTAAAGCGCAGCACATCTCGTGCTGTAAGTTGGCTCGGCTCAGGAGAATTGCTCATAAGTAGTCAACACTAGGGGAAATATGACTTCAATCGCTGATGAAACCCAATGGATGGATGCAACTGAGCAGGCTCAACTTGTTCGCGATGGACAGGTCACCCCACTCGAATTACTTAATGCAACGCTGCAACGTGCAGACAAACTCAACCCTGTCATCAACGCACTCACCTACCGTTGGGACGACGATGCTCGCAAGGTCGCAGCCTCGCTCCCCAACGACAACACAATGCCGTTTCGCGGTGTGCCATTTATCTTGAAAGACCTCAACGCAACCCTTGAAGGTCAACCCATCTCCAATGGCAACATTGCACTCAAAAATGCCAATCACATTTCTACGTACACCACCGAACACGTCAAGCGGTTTATCAGAGCAGGTCTTGTCATTTTCGGCCGTGGAAATTCGCCAGAGTTTGGAAGTGTTCCCACTACCGAGCCAGAAGCATGGGGAGCAACTCGCACACCGTGGGATACCAGCAGAATCTCTGGTGGGTCAAGCGGCGGTAGCAGTGCAGCAGTTGCTGCAGGCATCGTGCCTGCTGCGCATGCCACAGACGGTGGCGGCTCCATTCGCATTCCTGCCGCATGTTGCGGTCTTGTCGGACTCAAAGTCAGCCAGGGTCGCATCACTGCATCTCCAATGAGAGACGAAACAAATCTTGGCGTCGAACACGTAGTCACGCGCACAGTGCGTGACTGCGCTGCACTTCTTGATGCAACACACGGGCCGGGTGTTGGTGATCGAGTCATTGCACCTGCCCCATCGCGATCATACTTAAGCGAAGTTGGTGCGCCTGTCGAAAAACTTCGCATCGGCTTTCTCGATCATCGCCCACTTGCCGGCGACATTGACCACGAGTGTGTCGAAGGTGTTCACAGTGTCGCCAAGCAACTCGAGCAACTCGGCCACATTGTTGATGCTTCATGGCCGACCGCACTCGAAGACGCGTCGTTTCCACCGCGCTTCACTGCTATTTGGGGAACCAACATGTCTGTTGCTTGCGAAGCAACTGCAGCGCTACTTGGTCGCGAAGTGACGAGTGATGATTTCGAGCTCGTCAATTGGACAATGGCCCAGTATGCAAAGAACACGTCAGCCACTAAGTACGCAAGTGCGATTCTCGCTACGTCGCATTACCGACGCGAGGTTGCTCAGTGGTGGGCTGATGGTTGGGACATTCTTGTTACGCCAACAGCAAGTCGTGTGCCACTCAAGGTTGGACAGTTCGCCAATGATCCCAAAGATCCGATGAAACCAATGAAAGTTGCTAGCGACTTCGTTGCGTTTACTGCTGCATTTAATACGAGTGGTCAACCAGCAATCAGTTTGCCATTGCACTGGACACCTAAAGGAGTTCCGATTGGAATTCAGTTAGTGGCCGCCTATGGCCGCGAAGACATATTGTTGCGTTTGGCTGCCCAACTGGAAGTTGCAATGCCCTGGGCACACCGACGACCTGCAATGAAAGATCTCTAACTACTTCGATTGAGCAATGAGCAGCCCCAACGGGATTCGAACCCGTGCCGCCACCTTGAGAGGGTGATGTCCTAGGCCACTAGACGATGGGGCCAAGTAGCAATGCAAGGCTATCGCGGCAAAAAGCATCGCAAAGCAGCGTGATGCGTTGGGGAGCAAGGAATCGAACCCTGAATAACAGAACCAGAATCTGCTGTGTTGCCAGTTACACCACTCCCCAGAGTGACGGCTCAAGGATATCGCCGTACCCAAAATCGCCACAAACTATTTGGTGAGGCGCTCCAGATTTGCAAAACCAATGAGATGCGCAATGGAAACCCCGAGTGCTTCTCGCACATGCCGCGAAACTGCGCTCGCCCCCCGCAACGGTGAAGTGCGGGTGGGAGAAACATATGCGACAAGCCCAAGGTCTTGGGCAATCAAACGTGATCGCAACGAGTGATACGGATCAGTGACAATGAGAACACTGTGTAGCCCGCGAGCTTTCATGATGTCGCGCACTCCGATGAGCGACTCACGCGTTGTCGAGCCAGTATTTTCTTGCAAAATCTCGACCGCTTGATATTCAATTCCTAACCCATTTATTAAATAGGTTGCCGATGCCTCGGCCTCGGTAAATCTGTCGCCCGGCTGATTGCCTCCGGTCGTGATCACGAGTGGCGCGGCACCTTCCTGCAACAGCGTCAATGCATGGTCGAGACGTGCTTGCAATTGTGGCGATGGTCTGCCGTC
>JAIOXC010000026.1 GCA_021741795.1 Ilumatobacteraceae bacterium
GTTGATAGAGACCACCATGCTCGGACTCAGGGAACCAGTCTGTCTGGATAACAATCGTTGCGGGACACACGTCTGCGAGCGACACACCGATTGTGGGCACTGCAGTATCAGAAGGAGCGTCGGTCGTAGCGGTATCGCTGCCTCCGCAAGCACCAAGAAGTGAGATGGAAATACCTAAGGCGATTGCGCTAAAGATTGTTGCGTTTCGCTTGCTCATGTGGTTTTGTTCTCCATTGCTATTGTGAAATTGAACCTTCGTACCATCTTCCAACAACCCACGTGTTGAGAAGACCGAAGACGATAAAAAGCATAAGACCCAGCAAAGTTGCAGCCAACGCTGTGACGAACATCGCAGAAGCTTGGCTATTGAGAAAAAATTGCGTGATGAGTTTGCCGAGCCCAGGATCGCCTTTGGCAAAGAAAAAATCGCCAACGATGGCACCAATG
This sequence comes from Ilumatobacteraceae bacterium, assembly GCA_021741795.1. Classification (GTDB taxonomy): domain Bacteria; phylum Actinomycetota; class Acidimicrobiia; order Acidimicrobiales; family Ilumatobacteraceae; genus UBA3006. Next base: position 448 of record JAIOXC010000026.1, read on the forward strand.
ACGGCTAGGCCGGCCGAGATACGTAAGCCGCCAAATATCGCAGGACTCGCGGCAGGTAATTGAAGTTTCAACAGCCGAGTTGCGCGGCTTGCCTTATGCAGTGTGAACAAATCGTGCATATTTTTTGGAGTTGATTGAACGCCAAACAGTGTGTTCGACACGATGGGGAAGAGTGAGATGATCACCGTGACGAGCACTCTCGCTGCAAAATTTGAGCCCACCAGTTTGATCATGAGTGGAACAATTGCAATGATTGGCGTTACTTGCAACGCGATGAGGTACGGCCAAAGCGAACGCTCAAGCCATTTTGCCTGAGCCATCAAAACACCAAGTGTGAGGCCGAAGACTATAGAGATGGTCAATCCAACAAGCGATGTTTTTAGAGATATCCAGAAGGCAACAACAATTTTGGTGCGCACAATGCCATGAAAGTCTTCAAAGAGACGATGAGGTGGTGGAATGATCATCGGTGTATTGGACGCTGGGGAGAAATTATTTTCTAAGCCGTAGGCGAGTGCGTACCAAGCAAATATAAATAGTGCAAACACAACGGTTGGGCCGAAGTATCGAGCAATGATCTTCTGCAGTCGAGCGTTGAAAGTCACAATATTTGCATTTCTCTCATCAGTGCGGCGATCTGCCCACAGGACTGAGCGAATTCGGCGCTGTAACGAAGCTCAGGTTTGCGTGGGTACTCAAAAGGGATCTGTATCTCGTGTGCGATTGTTCCGGGTCGAGGCGACATGATGATGACTCGCTGCGACAGATAGACGGCCTCAGTGATGGAGTGAGTCACAAAAACTGCTGAAAATTTTGCAGAAGCGAACATAGCGAGCAAATCATCATTGAGTGATTCGCGAGTGAATTCGTCTACGGCGGCGAAGGGTTCGTCGAGCAAGAGCAAGCCGGGATCGGTGACGAGAGTGCGGGCCAAGGATGCTCGCATTTTCATGCCTCCCGAGAGTTGTCGCGGGTACTTGTGTCCACTGTCTTGTAAGCCAACTGACTCGAGGGCGTTTTGAGCCTTGGCTCTGCGCTCGTTTGCATTGATTCCCTGCAACTCGAGCAATGTTTCAATATTCCGAATGGTTGTTCGCCAGGGCAGCAGAGTTGGGTCTTGAAAAACAAATCCGATGTCGCTGGTGGTGGATGTAATGCTGCCGCTTGTTGGTTGTTGAAGTCCGCTGAGCACGCGAAGCAGCGTTGATTTACCGCAACCACTTGGGCCGACGAGCGCGACAAATTCGTGTGTTTCGATTTGCAGCGAGACATCTCGCAACGCTTCAGTCGTGTCGGGAAACGACAAGCAGATGTCATCTGCGGAGATCAAATAGGACCCCGAGCGATGAACGTTTGGGTTAGGCGTGGTGGAGTTCACCGAAGCGTCGGCTGAGCCGCATCCTCGTAGGGGTCACACAAATAATCTAATAGTGCCGATCATGCGATCGGTGAATTCCAGAGACCTTTATTCTGCAGAATCTGCTTCAGCACAAGGGGCTTATCGGTCATGATTCCATCAACGCCAAGATTCAGTAGGTGCTCCATCTCGTCGGGTTCGTCGATGGTCCACACGTGAACCTGTAATCCAGCGCTGTGTGCATCATCAACCAGTCGCTTATCGGTCAGTGTGATTGGGCCCTGCTTAAGCGGAATCTGTGCGGCAAGTGCGCCTTCGAATGGTTTGACCACACCGATCCAACTGCGCACACGAAGCAATGCGACTTGTTTCGGACCAAGCGACGAACACAGTGACGAACCGAAAGTCTCACGAAGCACTGAAAGACGTTTGTCGCTAAATGAACCAACACACACTTTGTCGAGCACATGGTGTGGTCGTAGGGCTTCAATCAGTGGCTTGACGGCAGCATCTGATTTGCAGTCGATGTTGATTCGAGCCTCTGGCCATGCGTCAAAAATGTCTTGTAATAGAGGAATGTGCTCGATCCCGTTGACCCGTGCGTTGCGCACTTCGGAATAATCGAGTTCGCTAATTTTGCCTGCAACACCACACGTACGTAACAGGTCGTCGTCATGGAAAGCCAGGAGCACACCGTCACGAGTGGCATGTACATCGGTCTCGAGGTATGTGTAGCCAAGCTCAATTGCTTTCGCAAAAGCCGGCATGGTGTTTTCGGGTGCGTCACTCGCACCACCGCGATGTGCAAAAGCAATCGGGAGTTGCGTTTCCAAAAATGGATGTGACACGAGGGTACTTTAGATACTTCTGCCAGCGGCTGCCCAGTATTCGTCTTTCAAGAGACGTTTATACAGTTTGCCTGTGGGATGACGAGGAAGCTCGGTTCGGAAATCAACTGATTTGGGACATTTGAACGAGGCAAGAGTCGCCTTGCAGTGTTCGATCAGGATGCGTTCGAGTTTTTTGGCATCTTCGAGTGTCGCGGGCATCACTGTTGGCTGGACAACTGCCTTCACTTCCTCGCCAAACTCGTCATTGGGAATTCCGAAAACGGCAACATCGATCACGTCTGGGTGAGAGACCAAGATATTCTCCGCCTCCTGCGGGTAAATATTGACACCACCGGCGATGATCATGAAAGCCTTGCGATCGGTCAGATAAAGAAATTTTTCATCATCTAGATATCCGATGTCGCCAAGTGTCGACCAGCCCCTACCGAGAAGATCTTTAGATGCCTGAGTTTTCTCGGGGTCATTGTGATATTCGAATTTGGCGGCACTTTCAAAATAAATGGTGCCTGTTTGACCAATCTCCAACTCGTTGCCATCGTCATCGAGAATGTGAATGACTCCCTGCAAAGATTGGCCGACAGTTCCCGGGTGGGCAAGCCACTGTTCGGAGTTGCAGTACACAAACCCGTTTCCTTCGCTGCCCGCGTAATACTCGTGGACGATCGGGCCAAGCCATGCAATGGTCTGCTGTTTGATATCGATTGGGCATGGAGCAGCAGCATGAAAAATGTGTGTCAGAGATTTGGTTTTGTATTTTGTTCGTACATCGGCAGGAAGTTTGAGCAGACGAACGAACATTGTTGGCACTGTCTGAGAGTGGGTTACGTCGTACTGCTGAATCAATTTCAAATATTCTTCGGCATCAAAATGCTCCATGATGACTGTGGTGCCACCTACGCGGTGCACTGCCATGTTCCAGCGCAGAGGTGCTGCGTGATACAGCGGTGCAGGGGACAGATAGATGGTGCTGTCGTTCATCGCAAACAGGAATTGTCCAAGTGATGTGACGCCATTTGGAGATCCGAGCGGAAGCTTGCCGAGATTGAGTGCGACGCCTTTTGGGCGACCAGTTGTGCCGCTTGAATACAACATGTCTGAACCGTCCACTCGATCGATTAGTGGAAGCGGGGACTGCTGAGCAACGATGTTCTCGTACTTTTCATAGCCATCAATTACGCCATCCAACATGAGGCGTAGGTCGACATTTGGTATGACATCCGCAATTTCAGCAGCCTGGTCGGCTTTGTATTTGCTGGTGATGAAGGCCTTCGCGTTGCAGTCATTGATGATGTAAGTCAACTCGTCTGAGGTGAGACGACTTGAACACGCGGTATAGATGATTCCCGCATAGTGACATCCCCAGATGATTTCGAAATAACGCGGATGATTCTCGAGGCAAATTGCGATGTGGTCGCCAGGACGTAAACCATGTTGATAGAGCAGTTGGCTGAGACGATTGGCAGCCTCGTCGAGCTCTTTGTAGGTAATGATTTGGGATGTCGAAGCCATGATGATGGCTGGCTTATTTGGTGTGATGGCTGCGATCTGTCCTGGAAACATAGGCAAAAGTTAGCCCAAATTTCGAAGTGGCAAGCAATTTAAGGAGGAGATCTGATAGGACCAATAAAGATTAAAGCGTTTGGAGTTACTAGATTTATTTGGATCAAAAGAAAAATTTAAGGGGTACATATGTCGATAGCACAGACACAGACGTTGGCTGAGGAGCAGCAGATTGATGATGCGGTAACGGCACTGCTTGACGCATTTCCTCCACGCCAAACGAAAGCGGAAATCTTTTTGGGTGAACAGTACGATCGCGGTTTGGCTTGGGTGCATTTCCCCGTCGGCGCCGGTGGTCTCGGTTTGTCGCCCAAGCATCAGAAAATCGTCAGCGAAAGATTGTCCGCGGCTGGAAGCCCGAATCCATACGCACGAAATCCGATTGGGTACGGAATGTGCGGACCAACAGTTGTTGAGTGGGGAACGCCAGAACAGCGAACCAAATATTTGCGACCATTGTTTACTGGCGAAGAAATTTGGTGTCAGTTGTTTTCAGAACCAGGTTCAGGTTCAGATTTTGCAGGCCTCTCGGCGAAGGCAATCCGCGATGGTGACGAGTGGTTAGTCAACGGACAAAAGGTCTGGACAACATTGGCCCATCTTTCAAAGTGGGGCTTGTTGGTGGTGCGCACAGATCCGGAAGCTGTCAAGCACGCTGGCATGACTGCAGTGGTGGTGGACATGCACGCACCAGGTGTTGAAGTAAGACCATTACGCCAGATGACTGGCGAAGCCGAATTTAACGAGGTCTATTTCACTGATGTGCGTGTACCGGTCTCGGAGACACTTGGCGGACCAGGCGACGGCTGGCGGGTGAGTTTGACAACGCTGATGAATGAGCGAGTTGCAATTGGTGGAGCAATTCCCCCTAAGGCCTCTGGTCCAATTCGTGAAGCAATGAAGATTTGGGAAAAAATGCCAGAAGATCAACGAGATGCTGCAACTCGAGACAAACTGACTCAGTTGTGGATTCGTGCTGAAGTGCTTCGACTGACAAACATTCGTGCTGGACAAAACAGAAAACTTGGAGTGCCAGGTCCTGAAGGTTCAATCGGAAAGATGGCTAGTGCCGATCTGAATAAGCAGACTTATGAGTTCTGCATTGAACTGATGGGCGCGCATGGCATGTTGTACGGTTCTTATGCAATGGTGAGACCGGAAACGGCGATGAGTTTTGATTCCGTTCCTAAAGCATTCTTGCGCGCTCGCGCCAACAGCATCGAGGGTGGTACCAGCGAAGTTATGAAAAACATTCTGGGCGAGCGAATGCTCGGACTTCCAGGCGATGTGCGCGTCGATCGCGAAATTGCATGGAGCAAAGTACCTCGAAATTAATTCGTAAGTTTTTGCAAAACGGTGCTGGCACTCACCGAACGATCGTCCAAGTGCTGGCCACCCAAAAATTTTCCGCCGATCATCACGGTAGATGCTTGCTCTATTGCGTGTTGTAGTTGGCGAATATTTCGGGGTGGTGGAAAGTACTCATCTTCGGTTGTGAGCCGAACTTCTTCAACTCCTAAGCGCGGAGCGAGTTTCTTGACTACAGCGAGTACGAGTTCTTCTGGTGCTGATGCCCCTGCAGTGACGCCAACGGTTCCTACAAGGCCTTCGGGAATTTCGTCAGCAGAGTTGATACGCAGGACAGTTTTGCAATTCATCGACTTACCTAGTTTTTCGAGAGCAAGAGTATTGGATGAATTGGCAGAGCCGATGATAATAATGGCATCGCACTTCTCTGCGATGTGCATGAGAGCGGTTTGACGGTTGGTGGTCGCGAAACACAGATCGCTCTTGCCTGGTTGCCACACTTGTGGGAAGCGAATTTTGACTGCTTGCGCCACTTCTTGCCAATCACGATGTGAAAGCGTTGTTTGTGCCAGTAGTGCAAGCGGTTCGTTCGAATCGGCTAACGCTGCAACGTCTTCAATTTTTTCGACGCGGGTAGTCGCATGTGGTGCAACCGCCATGGTGCCAACTGCCTCCTCGTGGCCTTCGTGCCCGATGTAAATGATTTTGTATCCCTTGTTTGAGCGAACGCGTAGTTCGTGGTGCACTTTGGTGACAAGTGGGCAAACCGAGTCGACCACATAGCCACCACGATCAATTGCGTTAGTCACCACCTCGGGGGCAGAGCCGTGAGCCGACAACATGATTGGGCTTCCAACAGGGATCGCATCGATATCGTCGACGAAGATGACGCCCTGCGCGATAAATCGATCGACGACAGACTTGTTGTGCACGATCTCGTGAAAGCAATACACGGGAGCAGGAAACGTACGGACCATCCACGAAAGGGCCTTGATGGCCATTTCAACACCAGCACAAAAACCGCGCGGAGCAGCGAGAAGAACTCGTTCCACTTGCGATGTATTCGTCACGCTCACAGTTTCACTTTAGTGCTCATCGTTCTCGCGCAAACCGCTTGTACAATGCATACGTGACTGAACGATTGCCAACCGTCGTGATCGTCGGACGACCCAATGTGGGCAAGAGCACCCTCTTCAATAGGTTTTTGGGCGCTCAGGTTGCAATTGTTGAGGATCAACCGGGTATTACCCGTGACCGTTTTGAGCGAGATGTCGAGTGGATCGGCAAGAAATTTAGTGTGGTTGATACGGGTGGATGGATGCCTGGTGGCTCCGAACTCGACACCAAAGTGAGCCGCCAAGTCGAGGAGGCCGCTCGGGCGGCCGACCTTGTGTTGTTTGTGGTTGATACATGGGTTGGAGTGACTCACGATGATGAACTCATTGCTGCTTGGCTGAGAAAGATTGATCGCCCAGTTCTTGTTGTGTCCAACAAGATTGACTCTGAACGTCGTGAGACAGATCGCTGGGATTTCCTTTCTCTCGGCTTTGGCGAACCAATTGCAGTGTCTGCTCTGCATGGTCGTAAATCGGGCGATTTGCTGGATGCGATTCTTGAGCGTGTTGAGGCGCTCGACATGGAACCAGAACCAGAGCTTGGCGATGCCATCCGTGCTCCTGGTATTCCACGCGTGTCAATTGTTGGTCGTCCAAACGTTGGCAAGAGCACTCTTTTCAATCGCTTGGTGGGCGAAGATCGTTCGATCACTCACGACATGCCAGGGACCACGCGCGATGCGATCGACACGCAGGTGGATACCGAAGATGGGCCAATGGTTTTTGTCGATACCGCAGGAATGCGTCGGAAAAGCAAAGTGGATGAATCGGCGGAGTATTACTCGTTCGTGCGCGCGCTACGTGCTGTTGACGAATCAGACGTTGCTTTGTTGGTGATTGATGCACATGACGGCATCACGAGCCAAGACCAACGGTTGGCCGAGCGTATTGATGCTGCAGGTTGTCCGGTCATTGTGATCCTCAACAAGTGGGAAACACTCGACGCCGAGGGTCGCGAACATATCGACAACGAGATGACTCGCAAATTGTATTTCATTGGAGATGCGCCGGTGCTCAAGGTTTCTGCACTGACTGGCAAAGGCGTGCATCGCTTGCTGCCAATCTTGCAAGAGTGCATCGTGCATTATCACAAACGCGTTCCCACCCGTGATGTCAACAAGGTGATGGCGGAAGCACAGCAAAAACAACCAGCGGGCAGCGGTGCTCGAGTGTTGTATGCACTACAGGGTGCAACTGATCCTCCAACGTTTACATTGTTTGTCAATCGCGAGTTGCCAGCACCCTATTTGCGTTATCTCGAGCGTTGTATTCGTGAGAAATTTGAATTTGGTTCAACTCCAATCAAGATGCGTGTCCGCAAACGCTCAGAGTAGACACATGCCCTGGTGTGAAGAGTGTTCAAAGTATTTGGCGCCCAGCGCAATGTTGGCTGATGGTAGTTGCCCCAAATGTTTGAAACCGATTGCAGAATTCAATATCAATGGTGGGCTCACCGCTAAAACGATCAATATAAAAAGACTCGCACAGAGTTCTGCTGACGAGGATGTTTCAGTTCCGTGGCACTTCAAGTTGCTTGTTGGCGCATTGGTCGTGTATTTGTCGTGGAGAGTTGTGGATCTCTTTCGCTAGGGTAAGTTGCCAAGATGCGGGCTGTAGCGCAGCTTGGTTAGCGTGCTTGTCTGGGGGACAAGAGGTCGCGGGTTCAAATCCCGCCAGCCCGACTAGAAAGAGTCTCTGGAGCGACTAGTCGGGATTAACTGTTCGACGCATAGCCAACCATGGACAGCGAGATTGCTGCCAGCACTAGTCCGATTACTTGGCTGGTGTGTAGTTTTTCTTTGTCGAGTGTGACTGCAAGTCCAACGGTGGAAACTGGATAGAGCGCAGTGATTACTCCAACAAGCGAGAGCAATCCGCCATGGATGGCTAGTAGGTACAGAGCATTAGCGGTCGTGTCCAGCAAACCAGAAAGCATTGCAAGTGGTAGGACGGAGCGAGCAACATGGATGCGCCCCGAACCGAAATACGCAACGAGAGCAACAGTTGGCACGCTGATCATTCGTTGCCCAAGCAGTGGCCACAAACCAGCATCTTCGGACGTTTGAGCGAGACAAACAAAGATCACTCCGAACCCGAGACCGGAAATGAATGCGTAAATAATTGCGCGCAGGGGAGTAGGTAGGTCGTGATGACCGAGTGCATCCCCCACAAGCGCTACAGCAATTGCTGCTGCAGCCATTCCGAAGTATGCGATTTGAGCAGGACGTTCGCCTTGGATCAAACCCACGACAACAGGGCTGCACATGCCAACAATTGCTGATATCGGAGCAACGACGGTCATGGATCCAAGAGACATCGCTTGATAAAAAGCAACCAACGCTATTGCACCACCGGCACCAGCGAAACCGCTCCACCACCAGTCGTGGGTGCTCATCACTGGAGTATTGCTAAGAGTAATGACGATTGCGAGCAAGATAAGTGCAACAAACTGTCCGAGAAAAGTGACTGCTGCAGCTTTAGATACCTTTGAGGCGCGTCCACCGCAATAGTCGGCGACTCCGTATAACAATGCCGCACCGCACGCCCATACAAGAACCATGCACATCAGTATGGCGGTTACGCCGTATCCTTCAAGCGTCAGAGCATTGGTTAGTAAAAGCATGGGTCAATTAACAAGGAGTGTGGTGTGCGCGGTTTAGGGACATTGATCAACACACTGACGGTTCTTGTTGGCGGTGGACTTGGATTAGTGATTGGACACCGGATTCCCGATCGAATTCGAGTGTTGGTGGTGCAGGTGATTGGGTTGGTCACGCTCGCACTTGGGTTGAGTGATGTGATCAAGACTGACAACATGGTTTTTCCGTTACTAGGCATGGTGTTGGGTGGCATAATCGGTGAGTTGATCCGTGTTGAAGATCGCCTCATTCAGATTGGGGAAGTGCTGAAAAAACGGTTTGCATCGGACAGTGCTGATAATCGTTTCGTGAATGGGTTTGTTACCGCTTCGCTGTTGTTTTGCGTTGGGCCGTTAACCATCTTGGGAGCAATAGAAGACGCGAGCGGTAAGACGCCGCAGTTGTACATCATCAAGGGAAGCCTCGACGGTTTCATGACCGTAATTTTTGCAGCTCTGTACGGAGTTGGCGCCATATTTAGCGCCGTCAGCGTGTTTGTTGTGCAAGGAACATTGACTCTGTTTGGCACGCGTCTCGATTTGTTGTTGGACGAGCGGATGCGTACAGAGTTATTTGCAGCGGGTGGGTTGGCTGTAATGGCCATTGGACTTAATTTGCTGGAGATCAAGAAGATCAGGCTTGGATCATTGCTACCAGGTTTGATAATCACACCTTTGCTGGTCTGGATATTTGCAACCCCGGGTCGTCTCTGGTCGTAAGTTGGACTAATTTTTAGTTCATGTGCGGAAGATTTGTGCGCAAGACAACTGCGCTAGAGATCTCAGATATTTTCTCGTGTTCTCTCGCTACGGATGAATTGCCAATCAGTTTTAATGTTGCGCCAACTAGTCGTGTTTTGGGGATTGTAAGTTCGACAGGCGGGCCATCGGTTGTGAGTTTTTTGTGGGGACTGATTCCTCGCTGGGCGCCGGATGCATCTCGTGCGGCGAGTCTGATCAATGCACGCATTGAGACTGTTGCCGAGAAGCCATCGTTTCGTGACTTGGTAGCGCAACACCGGTGTGTGATTCCGATGGATGGCTACTTTGAGTGGCAAGAGCAATTACGTCATGACGCAATGAAGCCGATCAAGCAGCCGTTTTATTTCTCTGCCAGAAGTCAATCGCGTTATTCACATGAGGGAGTTCTCGCTGTGGCTGGGTTGTGGACTGCATGGAAAGACCCGAATCAGTCGAACGGTCAGATTGTGCACACTGCGGTTGCATTAACAACCGATGCAAATGACATGGTGAGCCAGGTACATCATCGAATGCCAGTTTTGCTGGATCGTTCTGGAGTGGCAAATTGGCTAGACGATAAAAATATCAACCCGCTTGCTCAAATACAGGTCGTTGATACTGATGCACTTGTGGTGTGCGCGGTCAGTACAAAAGTAAATAGTTCGAGAAATAATGGAAGTGATTTGATTGAACCAATCGATTTGACAAAAACAGAATCGTTGGGCGAACTCAAATTGTTTTAAGAATTGAAGCGATCTTTTGAGCTTGTGCTGCAAGCTCTGTCGGGTCAACATGAGATGCTGCTTGATCGAACGAGAGGTCGGACATCGTGTCGGCTGGAATGACGTGCAGATGGCAGTGGGGAACTTCGAAACCGGCAATAATGAGCGCGACGCGTCTGCAGTCGTACAACTGCTTTTGGGCGTTTCCAATGTTTTTTGCCACTCGCATGAGGTGATCTGACGTGGCTGTCGGTAGGTCTGTCCATTGATCAATTTCTTCGATTGGAACCACCAACGTATGACCCGTTGAGATCGGGTTGATTGTCAAGAATGCGACGCAGATCTCATCTCTGTACACAAAATGGCCAGGTATCTCTCCGCGGATGATGCGTGTAAACAGAGTCTGCATGGTGAAGATTGTAGTGTCGGTGATCGTGAGCACTGAAAAGCCAAGTCTGACTTCCGGAATGTGGTCTATTCCGAATGCGATTACTTTGGCTCGACTCTGTATGTTGCCAGTTTTTTTGTATGTGCTATTCGCACGAGAAAATCGCGCGGGCGCCGCATGGTTGTTGGGTGCTATTTCGTATACCGATTGGATCGATGGTTGGGTGGCTCGAAAACTCAATCAGACTTCAGTCTTCGGATCGGTGTTTGATCCGTTCGTGGATCGCATGCTGTTCATTGTGGCAACGTTGGGCGTAATGATCGATGGAGGAGTGCCAAGTTGGTTCTGTATCGCGATTCTTGTGCGCGAGATCACGGTTGGTGGTGCCATGGTGGTGGCAACCCTGTTCGGTATGCAGCGATTTGCGGTCAGTTATTGGGGCAAGTGGTACACCCTGTTCTTGATGACGTCCGTGCCGTTGCTGTTATTAGGATCCAGTTCATTCGGGCTCGCCGATGGAGCAACAACATTGGGTTGGATACTTGCTGTGCCTGGTCTTGCGTTGAGTTATTACACGGCGGTTATGTATGTGCCCGTGATTCGGGCAAACCTGCGTGCAGGGCGTGTTGGCTGAAGGCTACGGTAGGGGTATGGCCTACACATTTTGCAACTCATGTGGTCATCGAAATCCTCCTGAATCTACGTTTTGTTCCGCCTGCGGCACTGTGCTGGATCATCCGAGCGAGCGCACAATAGTGCTGGCAAAAGTAGATCCGCTGCAGGACGCTCCAGGAGATCAGGACAATGTGCATGTGCTGTTGAGCGAGATTCGCGGAAATCAGAATGCTCACGGGTTGTTGGTGATGCGTTCGGGCGAGCGATCGGGTGAACGGTTTTCTTTGGCACTGGATCGTGTCGAAATTGGTCGAAACCCAGAATGCACAGTATGTCTTGATGATGTCACGGTGTCTCGTCGGCATGCCGAATTACGGCTTGGAAGTGATGGCTACGTGATGACCGACATGGGTTCGCTGAATGGCACGTACGTCAATCAGGAGCGCGTAGAGGAGATGTTGTTACAGAATGGAGACGAATTACAGGTTGGTAAGTATCGAATGGTGTTTTTTGACGGCGCTAGTAATTCATAAATTACTGCTTTTTTGATTTCGTGAGATGAGTGACAGAATGTACGACCTGTGATGACTGACAAGAACTACCTCTCAATCGGCGAAGTTTTGGGCCTGCTACTGGAAGAGTTTCCCGACGTAACTATTTCAAAGATTCGTTTTCTTGAAAGTCAGGGATTGATCGAACCTGAGCGCACCGCATCTGGTTATCGCAAATTCAGCAAATCTGAAGTCGAAAGGTTGCGATTTATTTTGCGTGAACAACGCGAGAACTATCTGCCACTAAAAGTGATTCGCACAAAATTAGAAGGCGATACCAGTGATGGAATGATCAGGCCCTATGACGACACTTCGCCTCACATCGAAAGAAGTCAGTCAACTAGTGGTGGTCATCCTGCAGCGCGTCTCAATCTTGCAAAAGCTCCGAATGCACCCTCGCGTGCTGCAAAGAAAGCCGACGATACATCTTCGATCAGTCGTTCCGAGCTGTTGCAAGATCTTGAAGCGAACGATGTTGTGCTGAAGTCACTTGTGGCGAACGGTCTTGTAAAACCACGCATGGTCGGCGACATCGAAATGTATAGCCCTCTTGATAAAGAGATCGTCTCGATTGCGTCGCAGTTCATCGACAAAGGTATTGATGTTCGACACCTTAAAACTTTGAAGCACTCTGCCGAACGAGAGTTTGGATTGTTTGAACAGCGAATCATGCCATTCCTGCGACAACGCAATCCGGCAGCGCGACAAGAAGCAATGGAACTGCTCAACGAATTGACCGATCTTGCAGACCAAATGCGAACAGCCTTTGTCACTGTGGCTGCACGCGCCTACAACGAAGGCCGGTCGCTGTAGTGCTGATCGAACTTGATCTTGAGGGTGTACGTCTGGAGATGCCAACCAATACTCCAATCTTGATGTTGCGCGAGTCGAGTGGGCGTCGACGAATGTTGCCAATCTATATAGGTGGACCCGAAGCATCATCGATTCATTTTGCGCTGGAGGGAGTTACTCCTGAACGACCGTTGACTCACGACTTGTTCGTCTCACTCTTCACATCGATTGATGTTGAACTTGAGTCCATCGTGATCACTGAAGTGGTTGGCAATACCTATTTTGCCGAGCTCCACTTGAGGGGGAGTGACAAGGAGCGGGTGATCTCGTGTCGTCCCTCGGATGCTGTGGCCATTGCATTGAGGGCTGGCGTACCCATGTTTGCTACCGAAGCGATCATGGACGAGGTTGGCAAGGTAGTAGCAGAGGCCCATGTAGACACCGAAGAAGAGATTTTGGACGAGTTTCGAGACTTCATTGACAACATCAGACCAGAGGACTTTCAGGGATAGTCAAAAACGATTTGGGCACCTAACCTTGAACTATGGGTCAAGGGTTCAGTGGCAAAAAGGCGGCAGAGATTGTTGGCATTACGTATCGCCAGA
>JAIOXC010000027.1 GCA_021741795.1 Ilumatobacteraceae bacterium
ACGTATTCGAGCGGCGACACTGTGCGCAAATGCAATCTTGATCTCGCACCTGACGCGCCATGGCGTTGCCCAGAAGAATGCGAAAAATATGACCGCCGCATGGTCGATGTGGCGTGGAAGCGCGGTTCGGTAATTCCGTCGGCAACACCGGTTGCACCTGCAAGCCTCGACGATGGCACCGCGGCAGCAATTTTGGATGAAGCTGAGTCGATCATTAATGCAGTATTCGGTGAAGTCGTGGCCGACATGAACGACAAGCGCAAAAACAAAAAGAAAAATCGCGACAAGAAGAAAAAGAAGTAGCAGAAAACTCAAATTATGTCTACAACACTCGCACTCCCCACAGTTGAAGAAGAAGTGTGGCGCTATAGCCGCATTGGTGAACTCAACCTTGCTAACTATCGCAGCGCTACGGCAACGACAACAGTAGAAAACGCAGAGGGCGTTCAGCTTGCTGGCTCTGAAGCATCGGCTTTGATGGGCGTAGCAATTACGACTGCTCCAGATGTGTTTGCGCAAATGAATACCGACAATGCGGCAGTTATTGCACTCAAGATCGCAAAAGGTAAAGTGCACGCCACCACTGTGGTGATCACGCACACCATTAATGAATCTGGTGTTGTTGTCTACCCACGACTCGTGATTGACGCTGCTGAAAATAGTGAGATCACTGTTGTGGAACGCTTTGTGTCTGCGGACAATGTGGTGTCACTCGTTGTTCCTGTTGTCGAGATTCATGCAGCGCAGTCGGCACGAGTCACGTACTTGGCTATCAACGAGATTGGTAACAAGACCTGGCAGATCGGTAATCAGGTTGCAGTGGGCGAGCGCGACAGCAATGTGCGCGTGTTTAGCGTGGCACTCGGTGGCGACTATGCGCGCATGCGTGCTGAAGTACGGCTCGTTGGTCAGGGTGCAAACGCTCAGCAAACTGCTCTGTACTTTGCAGACGGCACACAGATGCACGACTTTCGTACGTTGCAGGTGCACGAAGCACCGCGCACACGCAGCGACTTGTTGTTCAAGGGTGCGGTCAAAGACACAGCAAAGAGCGTGTACACAGGCCTCATCAAGATTTCTGAAAACGCAACGAAGACCGAAGCGTTTCAAACCAATCGCAACCTCACGTTGTCGCATGGCGCATGGGCCGAGAGTGTTCCAAACCTCGAGATCGAGACAAACGATGTCAAGTGCAGCCACGCATCAACGGTTGGTCCAATCGATGACGAGCAGCGCTTTTATTTGGAAAGCCGCGGCGTGCCGCCAGAGATCGCCGAACGCTTGGTGGTGTTTGGATTCTTCGACGAAGTTATTGAGCGACTTCCAAAGTCTGAATTCATCGAGGGCATTCGCGCCAAAGTGATTGCCAAGTTGGGGAGCAACGCATGAGCGCCGTCAAAGTTTGTGCGCTTGCCGACATCGCGTCGGGTCAGGTTCGCAAGTTCGCTGTCGAAGGCCGCAACATTGCTGTCGTGCGCATCGACGACGATGTGTACGCCATTGGTGACAAGTGCAGCCACGCAGATGTCTCGCTCTCTGAAGGCGAAGTGTTGTGTGACACCAAAGAGCTCGAGTGTTTCAAGCACGGGAGTGCATTTAGTTTGGTCAGCGGCATGCCCAACACGCTTCCTGCCACACAAGCAGTGCCTGTTTATGCAGCGACAGTTGTCGATGGCAACGTCATGATCACGGTGGAGAATACAAAATGACCACGCTCGAGATTCGCGATTTGCAGGTGTCGGTTGGCGACACACAAATTCTTAACGGCATCACGCTCACCATTAAGTCTGGCGAGGTGCATGCAGTGATGGGTCCTAACGGCGCGGGCAAGTCGACACTGTCTGCAGCCATCATGGGCAAGCCGGGTTACACGATCACTGGTGGTCAGGTGTTGCTCGATGGCAAGGATGTGCTTGCGATGGCGACATGGGAGCGCGCAGTGGCAGGGTTGCACTTGGTGATGCAATATCCAACCGAAGTTCCTGGTGTCAAGCTCGATGACGTGCTGAGCGAAGCACTCAAGGCTCGCAGTGGTTCGCTGCCAGACCTCACAAAAACAATTGCGACTGAAGCGTCACGGATTGGTTTTGACACTGAGCTGGTGCATCGTGCTGTGAACGTCGATTTTTCTGGTGGCGAAAAGAAGCGCAACGAGACATTGCAACTCGCGGTGCTGCAACCACGTATCGCGATCATCGACGAGCTCGACTCTGGTCTAGACATCGATGCGCTTCGCGATTGTGCTCAACGTGTTGAGGATGCAACTAAAGAGTCAGATTTGGGCGTGTTGGTAATTACCCATTACAGCCGCATGTTTGAGCAACTCAAGCCAGACTTTGTGCACATTTTGGCTAAGGGTCGCATCGTCAAGAGTGGTGGGCCAGAGTTGGCTGACGATCTTGAGCGCGACGGCTACGCTGCTTACTCCTCAATTGACTGATTCGCTAAAAGCAATAAGGAGAGTCAGGTTTTTCTTTCTGTGCGAACGATGCTTGCTCCCGCGAGTAGTGCAAGTATTCCGCACGTAATTGCCGAGCAGGTAATAACAAGTCGGATGGGAAACAATTGTCCAAGACTGCCTGCGATGCCCGTTGAAAGAAGAGTTCCTGCAGTGGTTATAGACGACGATGCAGCAAATACTCTTCCACGCTCGGCTTCGGAAGTATGACGAATGATAATTGGCGTTCCAAAGACGTGAAGGCCAGTGAGTCCGATGCCATTAATTGCAAACGCAGCCATGGCTGCGCCAACATTCGGTGAAAGTCCGTACATAAACATGCCCGATGCAGAAATGAGGGCGGAAATTACTAATGCGTGAGTGTCACGAAATCGTATTTGAATTCGGCTGAGAGTAAATCCGGTTATCAACATGCTCACTCCCAAGGCCGAGAAGACAAGCCCATATTGAGAGGCGGTGCCGTGAAGCGTGTCGGTAATAAGAAATACACCAAGAACTTCATTGACACCAGCGGCCATGTTGAATGCAGCAAGCAGAACGATCGATGCAATAAGCACAGGCGCTGTAAATATTCTTTTAAAACCTTGCACGGATTCACGTTTTGAAAAGCTACCCAACTCGGGCTTTCGCTCGTTGCGAAGAGTTGCGCCAAATACTCCAACTACAAAGAACGTGCCAGCGTCAATCAACAACGCGGTGGATGTTCCAAATTTCTCAACTAAAAAACCGCCTAGTCCCGCACCTAGGACGATTGAAAATGAACGGTGTGTTTGGATGAACGCATATGTACGAGAGAGGTCGCTGGCTGGTACGAGGACAGGAATAAGTGCTTGCCAGGCTGGGCCGATAATTGATGCCCCAATGGCAAGGATGAATACGAAAAAATAAAGTGAAAAGCCAGTTGAAAATGCAAGACAAATTGCAACGAGTGTTTGTAATACGGAGACACTTGCGATGAGGCGCCTACTGGCGAACCGGTCAACAATGGATCCGGAGATAGGCGCAAAGATGATGCGAGAGAGAGCAAAGAGCGCGAAGATCGCAGAAATTGCTGCTGGTCCAGATGATTTGACACGAAACAACAAAGCAATAAGCGCCATCTCGTCGCCCATTTCGGAAATCAATCGAGAGATTGCAATTGCACGAACATCCCTTGGTCGATGAACGGATTGCTTCATGGCATTCATCTCCCAATTGTGACGGTGCAAAAAAGAGGGGCGGTCCTAGTGGACCGCCCCTCTCGTAGTACTGAATTATTTCTTTACTTCATGAAACCGATCTTGGTGTAATCACCACTTGAGAACCCGAAGGCACCAAAGTTTGCCAATTTCGCATCAACTTGCCATACGTCTGGACGCTGATACATGATGAGCGAGTGACCAGCTACCCAGATCTTTTTGTCAATCTGAGTTGCCATGGTGCAACGCTTAGCAGGATCGAGCTCTGAGTTGGCTTTGGCAAACAAAGCATCAATCTCAGCATTACCGATCTTGCCGTAGTTCTGACCACCATCAGTCGCAAAGATTGACTTTGATGACGAGATTGGAAGGGCCGTACCCAACCAAGTGAACACTGTCATTTCATAGTTGCCAGGAGTGATGTATTTCGAGAAGAAATCCGCAGATGGAACTATTTGGATTTCAAGTTGAACACCAAGCGGTGAGAGCATCGCTTGCATCAGCTGTGCTTCTTGAGCACTCGTCGTAACACCTGCAGGAATTGTGATCTTTGGTTTTAGTTCGATGCCATCTTTTGTGCGCTTCGTACCCGATTTCACCCAACCAGCCGCATCGAGCAGTGCATCTGCTTTTTGCAAATTGTAGGTGCCATAAATTCCGGCATTGCTCTTGTAGCAACTGAGACCCTTAACGAAGATGTGGTTATCCATTGGAGTTGCTTTCGAGTCAATTGGTCCAATCAGTGCTTGGGTGATGACATTGCGGTCGATACCCATCATGATTGCTTGACGAACTCGTGTGTCAGTCATAAATCCGGTGTTTCCGAAAGTCATGTGACGGTAGTTCGGTGCAACGCTTTGACGGACAGAAACGCCTGGAAGTGTCAAACCACGCTTGTATTGGTTGGCGTCTGGTCCAGTGTTGGCAGCATCGACTTCGCCGTTAGCAAGAGCATCAAGTTGTGCAGCGGCGCTGACAACCTTCCACAACATCTTGCTGAGGACAGGCTTGTCGCCCCACCACGATGTGCTTGGAACTGTCCATGCTGTTCCAGCGGTCGCATCGGTGCCACCCCATTTGAATGGACCGGCTGTAAGCGTTGGTGCGGCCACCCATGACGTGTTGAACGCAGTTGGTGTTGCTGTCACTGAAGCAGGAAGGAGACCTCCAAAGAGACCTTGCCAGTCTGCATATACATTCTTGAACTTGACAACGATTTGACTAGCAGAAGCACCTTTCGTGACGCTCGCAATGTCTTCGTAGCCAGTTGTGGAAACGACCTCGAATGCCTCATTGGAACCATTCAATGCTTTCCAGTAGCCAACGAAGTCCGCCAAGCTAATTGCTTTGCCGTCACTCCACTTTGCTTTCGGATTCAGTGTGTACGTAATTGTTTGTGGTTTTGTGCTTGTCAACTTGATATCAGTGAAATAATTCTTATCAATTTGAAAGGCACCCTTTTCGTCGGTGTAGAACGTGCCTGGTAGCAAACCATTCATCAGGTAACTGCAACCTGCGAAGTTGCCGTCTACGTGGTTTGTGTTGTAGTTGTCACAGATTTGAGTGGTTGCCCAAACAAAAGTGCCACCCTGTTTCAGTTTTGATACTGGCTGTGCATTGATGTCTGGAGCACCTGCTGAACTGCCGCCATCTTTGGCAGCAGAAGCAATTCCAGGTGTTACCACTAATGCTCCGAGGATGGCAATTGTTGCGACACCCTTCAACAGCAATGAATGGCCCTTTGAATGTTGTTTCATTTGTATTTTTCCCCATTTCTAGTTAATAATGAAGTCGCAGAATCGCAACTTTTGGTCAATGTCCTGACTCTAATAGCAAATTTGAGGATAGTTCACCAGAAATTCCCCCATAATTGACCTGAAGTTAACCAATTAACTATTTTCATCTCTGCTGGGTAGAAGTACAATCTGCGCCAATTTAGGGCTGTTGTCCTAGTATGTCTCCCTGTGGCGAGATACCTGATCAAGAGAATCCTCAATTTTTTTGTCATGGTGATCATTGCGTCCACCCTTGGATATGTGCTCTCATCTCTTGCTTTTAATCCTCGCTCAAACTACGAAGGCGGTAACCCGCCAATTCCAGAGTCAACAATTATCGCCAAACTCGATTCTCTTGGCGTAAACCCTGATGTTCCAATTGTTAAGCGGTATGCAACCTGGGTTGGAAATGTCGTTACTGGTGATTTTGGTTTAACGATCGGCGAAAAGAGCGTTAACGACGAATTCTCGCGGCGTATTTGGGTGAGTTTGCGTTTGCTGCTTCTTGGTTCTGTACTTGGCTCCGTGTTGGGCGTGGCATTAGGGGTGTTTTCTGCAGTTCGACAGTATGGGATAGGGGATCGAGCGTCCAGTGTCGCTTCATTTGTTTTTCTATCTATGCCTGTTTTTCTTGTTGCGATTCTCTTGAAGTACGGTGCAATTTCTTTTAATCAAAAAATTGGAACAACATTTTTTTACACCATCGGAGAGAGTTCGGCTGACTTCAGTGGTGGCGGTCTGGAGTTGTTTGTGAACCGTCTTCAACACCTCATGTTGCCGACGCTGTCGATCACGCTTGGTGGTATTGCTTTTTATTCTCGATATCAACGCAATGCAATGCTTGACGTCCTTGGTAGCGACTTCATCCGCACAGCCAAGGCCAAGGGATTAACAAATCGACAATCCCTGTTCCGCCACGGATTGCGCGTTGCGATTCTTCCGATGGCCACTTTTTTTGCGTATTCATTTGGATTGTTGGTAACCGGTGCTCCGTTCACTGAATCTATTTTTGCCTGGAACGGAATGGGTCAGTGGTTTATTACCGCTGTTCAATCAAATGATGTCAACTCTGTGTCGGCAGTCATTGTGTTCTCTGCAGTGCTCGTTTTACTGTCAGGACTCCTGGCAGATATTGTCGTTGCTGCACTTGACCCACGTGTGAGGCTCCGATGAATGCGAGTTCTGAGACTGTCGAGAAGCGTCTCACTCGAATGGCGCTGGTTCGAAAGCGCTTCGCTCGTAACAAGCTGGCAGTAGCTGGCCTTGTGATCCTTGTTGCGATGTTCGTTCTCGCATTTGTGGGGCCGTTTTTCGGAAAGCACAGCTGGGATAGTCTCGATTTTTTTAATCTCCTCCAGCCGCCGTCAAGAGAGCACTTCTTCGGCACCTCTCAGATTGGTGGGGATGTGTACGCGCTCACGCTTCGCGGTCTGCAGAAGTCGCTCATCATCGGAATCTTGGTTGCTATTTTCTCAACAGGTTTGGCTGCTATCGCCGGTGGGTTTGCAGGTTTTTATGGTGGCAAAGTTGATCGCTCGGTGATGTGGATTATTGATGCACTCTTGGTGCTTCCATCGTTTTTGATTATCGCTGTGATGTCGCCTTGGTTTAGGGGTCGAACTTGGCTGATTTTTGTGGTGCTGCTAGCCGCATTCGGTTGGATGATTACGGCCCGAATCATCCGAAGTGCAACGATGAGCCTTCGCGAACGCGACTTTGTTCGAGCAGCTATTTACATGGGAATCCCTGCTCGCAAGATTGTTTTTCGACATCTCCTTCCAAACGTGGCATCAATACTTATTATCGATGCGACACTCAACGTGGGTGGAACAATCTTGAGTGAAACCGGTTTGTCATATCTTGGATTTGGTGTTCAACCACCTGATGTGTCGTTGGGAAGTCTTATCGCAGAAGGTACAGCATCGGCCCTTACATATCCTTGGCTTTTTATGTTTGCAGGTGCAGCCTTGGTGCTTACTGTGCTTGCTGTGAGCTTTGTCGGTGACGGTCTGCGAGATGCTTTTGACCCTGGTTCGGCAATGGGTAAAAAATTATGAGCAATAATTTGATCGAAATTCGCAACCTTTCAGTGAGCTTTCCTAGCGAGGCCGGAGTAGTCCAGGCGGTTCGTGACGTTTCACTAGACATACGAGCGGGCGAAGTGCTTGGAATTGTTGGTGAGTCGGGTTCGGGCAAGACGGTGATGTCGTTAGCAATGATTCGATTGCTTGCTCGGACGGCTTCTATCTCCGGTTCAATAATTCACGATGGTGTTGATTTGTTGCAATTGACTGATGACGCGATGTCAAAATACCGTGGCAAAGAGATTTCAATGATCTTTCAAGATCCGTTATCAGCGCTTAATCCAGTGCACACGATAGGTCATCAGATTATTGAGGTTCTGCAAATTCACAGCGAAATGAATAAAAACGATGCGCTCAAGCGCGCGATCGAACTTCTCGAAATTGTTGGAATACCGCGCCCTGCAGAACGCGCGCAGTCGTATCCACACGAATTTTCTGGTGGCATGCGTCAGCGCGTGATGATTGCTTTAGCAATTGCCAATCGACCAAAAGTAATTCTTGCAGACGAACCAACAACTGCTCTGGACGTAACGGTGCAGGCGCAAATTCTCGATCTTCTGAAAACCGCTCGTGACATGACAGGCGCGGCGGTTGTGCTTGTCACTCATGATCTAGGTGTGGTGGCAGGTCTTGCCGACAGAGTGGCAATTATGTACGCGGGCAAAATTGTCGAGGTGGGTCCAGTTGAAGAAGTGTTTGCACAACCTGCAATGCCATACACGATCGGTCTATTACGTTCGATTCCTCGGATTGACACCGTGGGCTCTAGCCGTCTCACCTCAATTTCGGGTGCACCAGTTTCACCAATCAATCTGCCAGAAGGTTGTGCTTTTGAAGCACGTTGCCCAGCGGCGAGCGATGTGTGCACAGTAAAGACACCAGAACTTGTCAGTTTGTCACCAACTCGAATGACGGCATGCGTTCGACAAGGAGAAATCTTTGCACTGCAAGATGCAGGGAAATTGTTTCAGACGGGTCCAGTTCACGTGGCTCCAGAGACCACGAGCGACGAAGTGACGTTGGAAGTTCGAGGCTTAAAAAAGACCTTCCCACTGATGAAGGGGGTGCTGCTTCGTCGACGAACAGGCTCTGTTTATGCAGTTGATGGTGTTGATTTGGTGTTGCGGCGAGGTCGCAGTTTGGCACTTGTTGGCGAGTCTGGATGTGGGAAGACCACCACGCTGATTGAAATACTCAACATGGTCGCACCTGAGTCTGGAACTATTTCGATACTTGGACGCAACGTTGCCGAACTTTCGAGGTCTGAGCGGTTAGGCATGCGCAAAGATCTACAAATTGTTTTCCAAGATCCTTTCGCATCACTCGACCCACGACTACCAATCGGTGATGCAATCGCTGAACCACTCGGCAATTTTGGTATGTCAAAGGCTGATCAAGAGAAACGAGTGCGGGAACTACTAGAACTCGTCGGTCTAAATCAATCACAGGCAAGCAAATATCCAAACGAATTCTCGGGTGGGCAACGTCAAAGAATTGCGATTGCTCGAGCCCTTGCATTGAATCCACAGATAGTCGCCCTTGATGAGCCAGTTTCTGCATTAGATGTGAGCGTGCGAGCAGGAGTGCTCAACTTGCTCGCTGAGTTGCAAGAGAAATTGAATCTGAGCTATCTCTTTGTCTCGCATGACTTGGCAGTTGTGCAACATGTCGCTGACGACATAGCGGTGATGTATCTCGGTTCAATCGTTGAGTCTGGTCCTGTTCGCGATGTATTTGCTCACCCAAAACATCCGTATACGCAAGCGCTGTTATCGGCTGTTCCAATTCCGGATCCAAAAATAGAGCGCACTCGAACTCGCATCATTTTGCAAGGCGAGCTGCCAAGCCCCGCCAACCCGCCATCTGGGTGTCGTTTTCACAATCGGTGCCATGTGCGGTCAACACTTTCACCAGAACTGGCGGAGAAATGTTCGGCCGTGCGTCCTGAGATGTTAAAGATCGGCACTGGTGCTGTTGCTTGTCACGCACCGCTTAAGTGACAAACTAGTAACCCATGACATTGGGTTGGGTTGAAAAAGACAATTCGCTGTATCGCAAATTTGAATTTGCCAATTTCGCCGAAGCATTTGAGTTCATGACCAAAGTTGGGGCAATAGCCGAAGAGCAAGATCATCACCCTGATTGGTCTAACTCTTGGAACATTGTTGAAATCAACTTATGTAGCCATGACAAGGGCCGGACGGTGACTGCTCGCGATCATCGACTTGCCGATTCGATTAATGCATTAATGAACGGGAGCGTGTCATGAGTGATATTCATCCAAATGTTGTCCGAGTGATGGAAGCCGCGCGCGAACGAGGGCTCGAGATCACCACCAAGCGATTTCCTGAGGGCACCAAGACTGCAGCGGATGCAGCGGCCGCCATCGGTGTGTCCGTTGGTCAGATTGTGAAGAGCTTGGTATTTGGAGTTGACACTGAAATCGTGATGGCTTTGGTGAGCGGATCAAATCAACTTGATGAGAAGAAACTTGCTCTTGCTGCAGGTGGAGCAAAGTGCTCGCGCGTCGACGCTGACGCTGTGCGTGCAGCAACGGGCTATCCAATTGGTGGCGTGCCTCCCTTTGGTCACAGCACACAACTGCGTGTATTTGTTGATCCGGACTTGTTGCAGTACGCCGAGGTGTGGGCTGCTGCGGGTACGTGGAATGACAACTTCGGTGCGAACCCGAATGACATCGTGCGTGTCGCTGGTGGCGTCGTCACCGACCTGAAGCGCAGCTGCCGGTCTACCGCGTCTTGGAGAGCAGGAACGACAGAATTGCGCGCGTTGCATCGAGATTTGGGTATGGAGTACCGACGTACGAGGAAGCACCTGCCGACTGCGCCGCGTGCCCCATCCATGCATGCGTTGCATTCTTGACTGTCACATACCGAACCTCTGTATTGGATTTGCAACTCTTCCACGAGAGAGCAGCCACGTCAGAGTTGCTTGTGATGAGTGACGTGGGAGATGAGACATTGCAGGTGTTGACGGTCGCCATCGCATCAACGGCATTGCGTGCCGATGCAAAGTTCGTGTTGGACACGCCGGACCCCTTCCCGCCATTGATCGGCATGTTGGTATCTGCCGTTCCATGAAGATGGAATACAGAGACAGGGTTTATCGGCCGGCAATCTGCAACGACGTTGCTCCCTGCCTGCACGCCGATTGCAACAATCACGTCGGAGAGATCGCATGCGAGTTTGTAGGCGAGGATCCCACCGTTGGAGTGTCCCATTGCGTACACGCGCCGCGGGTCGATGGAAATTGTCGTACGTAGTTTGGTAACGAGATTGCGAATGAATGCAACATCATCCACCGCCTGGATTGCGGCCGGACCGCAACAGTATCCGCCGTTCCAAGTTTGGTATCCAGTGCCATCAGGTTGATCCCCGATTCCATCGGGATAGACGGCGATGAAACCGTTCGATTGAGCAAAGTCGTTGAGGCCAGAGTTTGCGGCGAACTGCGCCGAGGTACCGAGGCCCCCGTGCAACGCAATCACAAGCGGGAATGTAGTTCCTGCCGGTAGTCCGGCGGGAACATAGGTCCGGTATCGACGGGTTCTCCCGTCAGATGTCGCGAGGATGCCCTCCGACGATGTGCCGGTTGCGTTGATAGACGCCACTGCGCCGGCGTAGGGATCGAATGTCTCTGGAGTGGGCGTTGGGGAAACGATTTTGAACGTCTTTCTCACAGTGCTGGAGGAGTAGGGACTTATGGCGCCAATCGTCACGGTGATCTCACATCTTCCAGAGGTCTTCGTTTTGATTCTCGACTTTGAGACAGAACAGTTGCCCTTCACCGACCAGCGCTGCTTGCCCTTCGAGTTGGTGGTGAGAAGAGACGACGTCTTTGTCGAATACGACGGACGCAACGTCGACGCCTTCCATCTAACTGTCGGTCTCGTCGCTGCAGAAGCAGTGCCTGTTGCTGCAATGGGGGATGACCATGCGGCGACTGCCAGAAGAGCGATTGAAGCGATCAGCAGAATGCTCTTGCTTCCTGGTCTCATAGTCTCTCTCGCTCTTTCATCACTGCGGATAGAGATGCCACGACGGAAATGACATGTAGGTCCGTTGCTCTCGACACGGAGAGCAACCCACCGGCGCACAGACTTACCATTGCAGAAAGTCCAGTGAGATGGCTCGTTGCGAGAGCACGAGAATCTTTTGCATCAAGTCGAAAGAATCGTTTGTACACGGCAGTCCATTTCTTGACTCCTGTATCCCAGATCCGACGGCGGGTCTCTTCTACAAGGGGAGAGAGGTTTGCCCCTGTTACGAGTGCGCGCATTGCCGGGCCGTGTGTTACGGACGTGTGAAGGTAGGCGGCTGTTGCGTTCCTGATGATCGTTGGAAAGTCGTCTGACGTGTCTGTCGGCACGTCCTCGGTGCGGAGACGACGCTCGTGTCGTTCGAGGAGAGCGATGATGAGTGCATCGCGATTGTCGAAGTGTGAGTACACCACGGGCCTGGTGACGCCCGCCGCACTGGCCAGCGTGTCCATCCGCAGCGCATCTGATCCACTGCCCTCGAGAAGAGACTCGGCGATGTCAAGAAGCTGTCGACGACGCTCTTGCGGCTGCGTCCGCGGGGCGCGAACACGATGGGGACGCGAGGTCTTGGCTGTTGATACTTTCGACACAGTGCGACAGTAACCTACACTATGTAGTTATGCAACTGGGAACGAAAAACTGATGGTCGGGACATTCACCGAGTCGACACTCCTTGATGTCGTCAGCGACGATGGCGGCGCAGGGTTCATGATGCGCATCGCACGTCATGTCGATGAAGGTGTCGCCTGGTTGTGGCTGGTCACATTCGGACCGGAAGGGGTACACGGATTCGTTGATGACGAACTTCCCTGCAACTCGATGCGGACACAGGACGACGGTAGTCAAGCTCAATACGAGGTGAGTCTCCCGAGTACACACGGTTCGGTTGGGTGGATAATGCGCACCGGTTCCGCCTCGCGCATTGAAGGCGGGAAGTGCGAGATAAGAGTCAACGGTCATTTCACGTCGGATGTCCCTCGTGGACCGGGTTCGACCGAGATCGCACTGTCTGCTTCATTTATTCCGCTGTTCGGAGCCGCGGGCAACAATCTGCCAGGCCGCACCGAGTCGATAGTACGAGTCGAAGCAGACATCGAGATCGGCGGGAAGTCACATTCCATCAGCGGGTATGGACAGTTTCACGAGCAACTGCAAGATGCACCACGCTTCGATACTCCATTCACCTATGTCTCGTTGAGATCAGCTGAAGTTGCTCTTGTCGCACTGCGTGGCCCCCGTGCGGGTGGTGGTGTCGTCCTCACTCGGTCATCAGGAGAGTCCTTCATGGGGTTCAGGATTTCTGCGCACGATCCCACAACGCCATTCGCAGTGCGCAACTTCGACTGCGGTGCAGCAGATGATGAATCTCCAGTGGCGACGGGCTCTGTCACCCCGATTGCGACCTACTCAGTTCCCATCCTCGGTGGACGACGACCAAGCGCAGTCGTCGCGGGGACGCTCAACGGCACTCGTGTCTCGGGTTTCGTAAATGACTGGATTCCTCCAATGCCCGACGCTCATCGCCAGTAGGTTTGCCAAACCAACAGGGGCGTGCCTCCCTTTGGTCACAGCACACAACTACGTGTGTTCGTAGATCCAGACTTGTTGCAGTACGCCGAGGTGTGGGCTGCTGCGGGTACGTGGAATGACAACTTCGGTGCGAACCCGAATGACATCGTGCGTGTCGCTGGTGGCGTAGTCACCGACCTGAAGCGCGCCTGAGCACTATCTGATCGGTCTGAGCTGAGCGAGTGGGATTCCCAACGCCAACGCGAATGGAAGGTTG
>JAIOXC010000028.1 GCA_021741795.1 Ilumatobacteraceae bacterium
ATGGTTGTGAGCCGAAGAGCATTGCTTCAGCAACGAGAACGAGTCGTGGAGTCACTTCGGCAGGGCATGCAACCCAACCAGCACGAAAACCTGGCAGTGCATGCGACTTAGAGATGGATGAAACACTGAGTGTGCGATGGCGTAGGTGTGGCCTGTCAAACGGTGAGCAGAACGTGCCATCAAATGTCATGTCTGCGTACACCTCGTCACAGATGATCCACAGATCGTGGCGCTCGCATACTTCGCCGATTGCATCGATTTCTTCTACTGAGAGCACTGCTCCAGTTGGGTTGCTTGGATTATTGAGCAGCAACACTTTTGTTCTCGGTGTGATTGCAGCTTCGATGGCCGAGGCAGTGACGTGAAATCCGTTGTCTGGAGAAGTCGGCACGGCAACAAACGTTGCGCCTGATGCGGCAACCAGTCCTTCATATGTTGCATAGTACGGATCCGGAACGAGCACTTCGTCGCCAGCCTCGACGAGCGTAAACAGGGCAGTGCACAAACCATTCTGGGTGCCCGCTGTGTACAGAACTTCTTCAGGAGTAACGGGATTGCCCGAGCGCTTGCTGAGATGATTTGCAATTGCAAGGAGCGCCTCTGGCTCGCCCTGACCGGCTGCGTAACGAGTGCGACCGTTGCGCATCGAGTTGGCTGCTTGGTCAAGGACTTTTGCGGGTGGTGGCAAGTCTGGTTCGCCAATTGACAAGATGATGATGGGTTGTCCGAGCGCTGCACGACGAAGCGACTCTGAATGCACGGCCCATTTGGCTGCGCCAAGCCCCGTGAGGCGATCAGAGATTGGTGCGAACTTCATCAGGCTATAAATCTACGCTGTCAGACTGCGTCTACTACTCGTTGTAGAACGACGCGCACCCCTCCCATATCTGGACGCTGCCAGATCATGTTTCCGTTTTGGTCGAGTTGGCGAGTGACTTCAATTCCAGGAATACCAACTGGGCGTAACACAAATACAGAGTCTTCGTAACTTGCAACAACCTGAATGGGCGTCGTGTAATCAAAGACTGATACATCGTGCACACCATGTTCTTCGGTGCCATCTGCGCGACAATCTGCGATCGTTCCTCCGCCACAATCAACGATTCGGTTTCCACATTGTTCAATGCGCTCGGTGTACGACATCAATCGATCATCAGGTGGTACCTGTACGCCGCCACGAGTTGCACTGACAGTTTTCCAGATACCTCGTAGGTCAGGCGCACCTGCCACCAATGGCTCGGTGCAATCACCAAGAATCGACGGGGGAAAGGTTGCGCCGTAGCCGCCAGATGGTGTGTGCGCGACTGGAATCTCCGATGAATGCATGACGCCACCATACAAGTCATTTGACCGCACTATTCACAGACTCGCGCACACATGCTAAATGTGCCGAGACTTTCTCACTTCTATGGAATTTCCATATACATGTATCCCCGCGATCACAATCCGCCTCACTTCCATGTCATCTACGGCGAATTCTCGGCACAAGTGCAAATATCAAGCGGTGCGATTATTGGCGGTGGTCTGCCCAGCCGCGCAGAACGGCTGGTCAGTGAATGGTTGGCCGTACATCGACTTGATTTATTTCGAGCGTGGGTGTTGATGCAGGAAGGAAAAAGTACGAATGAAATTGCGCCGCTTGGATAGGGTGGAGAAATGAAACACAGTTCACAAGTATGTTCTGTTTCGTACATCGGTGGTCGCAAACTTGAGGTGACGTTTACCGACGGAGTGACGCGCGAACTTGAATTTCATGTTGACTGGAATGGCTATCTGGAGCCCTTAAACGAAGATGACTTTCTTGCGAAGGTTTCTGTTGATCCAGTTGCCCACACGTTGAGTTGGCCAGACGGGATTGATTTGGATCCGGATGTATTACACGGCGATTATGTGCCCGCAACCGGCGCATATTTTTCTGTAGCAAAAGAATTTCGGCTGCAAACTTCATAAACGCATTTATTGAATACAACTAGTGGAGCTGGGGGGAATCGAACCCCCGTCCATCAGCCGTTGAACGCCCGTGATACGACCATTCCCAACATTGTCGCTACGCAGCAACACCGGCGGGTCGGCTGACAAACACCGAAATGTTTATCCGCGGAACGTCTTTCCGTTCGGCCATTGGTCTTTCCCAACGTCATCGGTCTTTCCCAATGTCATTCCCCGCTTCTGTTGCCAGGCTGCGGTGAATTGGCCCCGTGCGACCTTGCGGCTCACGATTGCTCTCTACCCCCTAATCAATTAGGCGGCGAGAGCGAACTGCTTGTTGGCAGTTGTTTTTTTGCCCCGTTTTACGAGTCTGAGCAACTCGGGTCGCACGATCGCCCAGCGACACTGACGTCGAAACCTGTCAGCCCCATTGAACTTTCGTAACGGCTTCAGTGTAGGGCGGGGGTGTGCGAACTTGACTACTGCTGTGCCTGTCTGCGGTTACGCCCAGCTTCACGGCGCATTTCCAACTCAGATTCCTTTTTGGCAATCGCTTGCCGGCGGTCTGCTTTTTGTCGGCCTTTTGCTAGCGCTAGTTCTACCTTGACTCTGCCTTTCGATAAACGCAATTCGAGTGGCACGAGCGTCAGTCGCTCTTGGGCAATGCGGTCTTGCAATCGACGAATCTGTTCTTTGTGCATCAGCAACTTGCGGCGGCGAGTTGGGTCGTGCGCATCAGAACCGTTGGCAAATGCGTATGCACCGATGTGCATGCCGTCGAGCCACATCTCGCCGTTGCTTGCGTGGGCGTAGGCATCGGCGATTTGTACTTCACCAGACCTGATGCTCTTAACCTCGCTTCCGAGCAGCACAATTCCAGCCTCGACGACATCAATGACGTCGTAGTCGTGGCGTGCTTTTCGGTTGCTCGCTAGCAACCTGTTGTTCTCGGGGTCTTCAGAGTTCTTCATTGTTCGTTTCATCATACGGCTAGCCTGAAATCGCTATGACGAGTGATCCAATGCGCCCGCTGCAGGTTTCTGCATCAATCATGAAGCAAATCGGTGATCACGCCATTGCGTGTTATCCCGAAGAAGCATGTGGGCTGCTTGTTGGATCGGGAGCCACCAACACGGTGCTTGAGTTTCACCCAACCGAAAACACAGCCAAGTCGGCTCGGGTGTACACCATCAATGCTCGAGAGCATTTGATCATCGAGCGAGATGCAGAGAATGCGGGTCTTGAGGTAATTGGTGTCATTCATAGCCATACTCACACCGAGGCCTATCCAAGTGGTACCGATGTGGCTCAGGCACCAGACCCAACCTGGCACTACATGATCGTGACCCTCAAACGGGGAGTGCCCGAACCCCGCAACTATCGCATCATCAATGAAGTGATTACCGAGACTCTGATCCAAGTGTCGTAATACAGGTGTCAGAAGGCTCTTGGCCTTGCTGTGCAGAGTCTTGACTGGCTCGGTACAATTATGACCAATGCGGTCAACAATACAGAGTTCCTCTAGGGCGCTTCATGAGAGTGTCCTCAGCCTCATCGGCAACACGCCGTTGGTTGACGTCAGCAATTTGTCTCCGAAACCTGGCGTGCGAATCTTGGCCAAATTGGAAAATCAAAATCCATTTGGATCGGTAAAGGATCGCATCGCGTTGTCGATGATTAATCAAGCAATCAAAGAGGGCGCTCTTGTCCCTGGTCAACGCATCATGGAGCCATCGTCGGGCAACACCGGCATTGCGCTTGCTGCCATCGCGGCCATCAAGGGAAACCCGATCACCATTCTGATGCCAGAAAGTGTGTCGATCGAACGTCGGCAGATGCTTGAAGTTTTCGGTGCCGAAATTATTTTGACACCTGGTGGAGAAGGTTCTAATGGTGCAGTGAAGCGCGCTGAAGCGTTGGCACTCGAACATCCTGAGTGGTGCTTTATGCACCAGTATCAAAACGATGCGAATCCTCGCGCGCATTACGAAGGCACTGGTCCAGAAATCTGGCGCGATTGTCCAGAGATCACTCACTTCGTTGCCGGCCTCGGCACGAGTGGCACGCTGATGGGTGTCGGTCGGTATTTGAAAGAACAGAATCCGAATATTCAAATCATTGCGGTAGAGCCACCGTTGGGTGAGCGCGTTGAGGGCTTGCGCAATCTTGACGACGGATATATTCCGCCGATTTTTGAAAACTGGCACGGCATCGATGTGCTGGATCGCAAGCGTGTGGTTCGCCCTCGCGAAAGTATTGAAATGACTCGGCGCATGGTGCGAGAGTGCGGTGTATTTGGTGGAATCTCGGCCGGGGCATCACTTGCAGGAGCGCTGAAAGTTGCGAGCGAAATTGAAGAAGGCACGATCGTGTTCATCATTTGTGACGGTGGTTGGAAGTACCTGTCAACCGGTGCTTACACGGATGATTTGGATGCAGCAGAAGCATCAGCCGAAAAAATTATTTATTTCTAGCCGCCAGCAACAAGCACGACAAGGCCGAGTAGCACAATTGCTGCAGAGGTAATTCGTCTGCGATGGTCGCCTTCGTCGAGCATCTTCCAACCAGCAAATGCTGCGATAACGACACTTGACTCGCGAAGTGCTGCCACATAGCCAACCGGTGCATGCTGATATGCAATCATGATCAACGCATACCCAGCAGTGGATGCGATGCCGGCCAAGCCAAATCGTTTCCAGTTAATTTTTAATGCCGGCATCATCTCGGCGCGACGAGTATTTGCAACCCACAAGGTGGTGATAGCAGCGGCACAGACGTTGAGTGCAAGCGCGTATCCAATTGCGTTTGATTGTCGCGTTCCGTGACCGTCTACTACTGAATAGATCGCAATTGTTGAAGCAACACTCAGGGCAGCGCCAACAACATGCCACGAACCACTTGTGGCAAGGATCAGTAGCCCTGCAACAACCAACAGAATTCCGAAAGCGGAAACAAAAGAAATTGTGTCGTGCAAAATCAATACGCCACCTAGTGCTGCCGCGAGTGCACCGCCACCGCGCACGATTGGATACGACACCGAAAAGTCGCCGCGATCGTACGCACGTGAAAGCAACAAGATGTATGGCACGTGTGTTGCACCACTCACTGCAGCCCAACCCCAGGCAATTGATGGTGCGTCAGAAACAATTGTCCAAGCCAAAATCACAACTCCGGAGAGTGCACCAGCAATTGCAAACTGACCCCACAGTGCAAGTCGTTTATCTCCACTTTGCTTCACCGAGATATTCCACGATGCATGCAGCACTGCTGCAGTCAGTGCAAGAACCGTTGCAAGAAGCACCTGTGCAGGCTATTGCAATAGCGTAAACTGAACTGCGATGCCACTGTCCGACAAAGTTTCTGGTGACAGCCCGATTGGCATGTTCGATTCTGGATTCGGTGGGTTGACGGTCGCGAGAGCCCTCATTGATTTGATGCCACACGAAAATCTTGTCTATATCGGTGACACAGGCCGGTATCCATATGGGAATAAACCAGCTGACGAAGTACGCGGATATGCAAAAGAGCTGGCTTGGAGTTTGGTGCGTGAATATGGCGCAAAGATGATTGTCGTTGCGTGCAATACAGCAGCTTCAGTGGCACTTGATGAGCTTGTAGACGAGCTGCCAGTTCCGGTGATCGGAGTTATTGATCCAGGTGCGCGAGCACTTGTGCGGGTTACGCGCAATAACAAGGTTGGGGTCATTGGCACTGTCGGCACCATCTCGTCTGGTGCATACGTGCAGGCAATTCGAGTTACGGGTGCTCCCGTCGCACTCACGAGCGCAGCATGCCCAGGTTTTGTCGAGTTTGTAGAGCGAGATCAAACCACTGGCGATGAAGTGATGGTGTTGGCCGAGCGCTTACTTGCGCCAGTACGTGATGCTGGGGTTGATGCGTTACTGCTTGGGTGCACGCACTATCCATATCTTTCGCGTGTGATTAGTGATGTGATGGGACCAGGGGTAGTGCTGGTATCGAGTGCGGACGAAACCGCATTCGTTGTGAAACAAGAATTGGAAACAACACATTTGATACGTGAAACCACAGATGGATCGCTGGGAGAGCATCAGTTTTTATCATCTGGAGACATCGCTTGGTTCGCGCAACTGGGTAGGCGTTTACTCGGCCCCGAACTTGAGACCGCTACGCAATGGTCGAACAACAAGATCTAACAACAACAGGGAGAAATACACATGGCACGGTTTGACGGAAGACAAAATAACGAGTTGAGGCAGATGAGTTTTCAGCGCGACTTCACCGAGATGTCTGCTGGCTCTGTGCTCGTCTCATTTGGCAAAACTCGCGTATTGTGCACGGCATCGGTGGACGAAGATGTGCCGCGCTGGATGAAGGGGAGCGGCAAGGGTTGGGTGACGGCTGAGTATTCGATGTTGCCTGGGTCCTCACCAGAGCGCGTAGACCGCGAGGCCGCTAAAGGTAAGCAGTCAGGTCGCACCGTTGAGATTCAACGTTTGATCGGCCGTGCATTGCGTTCGTCGTGTGACATGAAGGTATTGGGTGAGCGACAGATTTTGATTGACTGCGACGTGTTGCAAGCCGACGGTGGCACTCGCACGGCAAGTATTTGCGGTGCATTCTTGGCGTTGCATGATGCGATCACTCGCGTGCAGCAAAACGGTGGTATTACCGCAAACCCATTGCATTCTTTGTGTGCTGCAATCAGCGTGGGTATTCACAACGGCACGCCGATCATTGACCTTCCCTATGAAGAAGACTCAACAGCCGAAGTTGATATGAATGTAGTGATGCTGCAACCAATTAGTGGTGGGGAAGCAACGTTCGTTGAAGTTCAGGGCACCGCAGAAGGCAAGGCATTCAGCCGCAGCGAGCTCGATGTGCTGCTTGGTCTTGCTTCGGACGGAATTGGCCAGATTTTCAACATGCAGCGCGAAGTAATTGCAGTACCACCAAGCAAGCGCGCACTCGGGCGATAACGGTGTTGCGCGTCGCGTGCGCGTCTGCAAACCCGCACAAGGTTGCCGAGATTGTCGACCTGATGGGTGGTGTGGTCGATCTTGTGCCGCGCCCCAGCGATTTAGCCGATGTGGTTGAAGACGCAGACACTCTGGAAGGTAATGCTCGGCTCAAAGCAGTAGCTGTTTGTGTTGCAACTGGTTTGCACGCATTGGCCGATGACACAGGTCTAGAAGTGGATGCGCTGGATGGTGCACCAGGCGTGATTACCGCTCGGTTTGCCGGTGTGGGAGCAACCGATGCACAGAATCGACAAAAGATATTGGTGGAGTTGGACGGACAAGCTAACGATCAACGAACTGCGCGTTTTCGAACAGTGGCGTTACTTCGATTTGCTGATGGTCGCGAGATTGTTGCGCATGGAGTTTGCGAAGGAACTATTGCAATGGAGGAGATTGGGGAGCGAGGTTTCGGTTACGACTCGCTGTTCATTCCGAAAGATGGTGACGGTCGCACATTCGCGCAAATGACCATTGACGAAAAACATGAACTGTCACATCGTGGCAGAGCTTTTCGTGCTCTTGCAGAAATGCTGTAGTCACTCACCAACCACGAAGGTCAATTGCCCACTGGTCAAAGATTTTGTTGTCACTGATAATCCAAGCGTTCGCGTGCATCGCAATGGTGGGGTCAATGTGAGCAGGTGTAACACGAATTTGGCTTCCAACTGATGGTGGTGGTCCATCAGGTGTCGAAAAAGTTGTGTGCTCATCGGAGCAGAACCACACGGAGTGGCTATCAATGGTTGGGTTGCCATGATCCATTCCCAGCGACTTCAATCCAACATCGACGACAGACCATGAACTGTTTGATGAAATCACCGTGCCCACAATCCACGCTGCCTGGCGAAACGGAAAACCATGTTGGGCGTACTGCGTGTCCATTAACGAATATGAACCCGCTTGAATTTCGGTAACAGCGGTATCTGCATGCAGGTCGTAGGTGCCTGTGCCGCCAGCAGAAATAATTGTGCCACCGACATCTTGCGCTGCATCGCTTAAGAGTTGCATTGACTCTGCAACTTTTGCGAGACGTTCACTTTTGTCCAGCACCATCATCAGGTGGCCTTCGTAACCCATTACGCCGCGCACATGAATACCAAGTTTGCGTGCTTTGTCGGCAAGTCGACCTGCATCGCTTGATGTACAACCGCAACGAGGAAGACCAACGTTGACGTCGATCAACACATTGCGAATGCCAGCCTTTGCGACCGCTTGAAGTGTTTCATCCGAATCAATGGCAACCGTGATCATTGATGAGTCTTGCAACTTGGCCATCGCGCTCAGTCGGGCGGCATCGAGTGTTTCGTTTGCCAAGAGCAAATCAGCACCGAGTCCTGCTTCAGCCATTCCGATCATCTCGCGTGGAGTCGCACAAGTAAATGACAAATGACCAGCACGCAACTGTTCTCTGGCCAGTGATGTGCACTTGGTGGCTTTCATGTGGGGTCGTAAGTGAGATCCAGGAAGTACTGAAGCCATTGTGCTGATATTGGAGCGCAGGATGTCGAGGTCAAAAACCAGCGCAGGTGTCTGCAGTTGATCGATGCCGTGTGACTCAACTCCCATAGTGCCGACGGAGAGACTCGAACTCTCACTGGCGGCGTCCTAAGCGCCGTGCCTCTGCCATTGGGCTACGTCGGCCAACGCCCACAAGGTTAGTGGTCACTGCGTGAGGTATTGCCTCAAAATTTGACAGAATGTAAAGCGTGAACTCAACAAATGCAACGATCCAAGACTCAAACGCCCTCGTCAGTCAGCTTGGCTTGGCCGACTCTGTCGTCGATGCTGACGCGGTAACAGAGAGTGTCCGCAAGTGTGCGGCCAACAATGTGGTTCTACCAACATTTGCGCAACTGACAAACCCTGCGTTGATCGCGGCCGATGTTGCCAAGGGTGTCGACAAAAACGCTCCTGATGCGCGCAATCTATTTCGTGTGCATTGGTTTAACGACATGCAGGGCAATCGAGTCAGCGTGCCCGATCATGTGGTCTTGCCAAAATCGCTCACGGGCATCGATAGTCCGATCGTGGTGATGTTCGGTGATCGTTTCCCAATGATCACTGCGCACAAAGTGCTTGCGGCATATTCGTGCCTCGCGCCCCGAGTAATCACGGGTCAGTTCAATCCAACAACGCAACGCGCGGTGTGGCCATCAACCGGCAACTATGCGCGTGGTGGAGTAGCGATCAGTCGGATCACTGGTGCGCGAGGTGTTGCTGTGTTGCCAGCCGGCATGTCGCAAGAGCGTTTTGATTGGCTCGACAAATGGACGAGCGACCCGAGCGACATCATTCGCACACCGGGAACCGAGAGCAATGTAAAAGAAATTTATGACGCATGCAATGAGATGAAGCGCGACCCTCAAAATTTCATTTTTAATCAGTTCTGTGAGTTCGGCAATTATCTCGGCCACTTTGAAGTCACTGGTCAAGCACTTGCCAGTGTGTATCAACACGTTGCAAAGTCAATGAACAATCCAAACTTGCGCCTCGCAGCCTTCACGTCGGCAACGGGTTCTGCAGGAACAATCGGTGCAGGCGACAGATTGAAGGAAATGTTTGGCACCAAGATCGTGGCGGTTGAAGCACTCGAGTGCCCAACAATGCTCGAGAATGGTTTTGGCGAGCACAACATTCAAGGCATCGGTGACAAGCACATTCCACTCATTCATAACGTGATGAATACTGACGTGATTGCTGCTGTGTCTGATCGCGCTACCGATGAACTGGACGTGTTGTTTAACACCGCGGCCGGTTGCGACTATCTCGTCAATCGCAAACATGTTCCGAAAGAAATTGTTGACACGTTGCAACATTTTGGTTTTTCGGCAATTTGCAATGTCATTGCCGCAATCAAGACAGCCAAATTGCTTGGTCTGGGCGCCGATGACGTGTTGATCACGATTGCCACAGACGGCGCTGACCTGTATCCGAGCGAGCGAGTCAAGACAATGGCTCGGCGTTTCAACAACAAGTTTGGCGAAGTTGAAGCAGCCGAAATCTTTGCTGAGCATTTAGGAACAGTGACCACTGAATCGATGATTGATTGCACCGAGCAAGACCGCAATCGCATTTTTAACCTTGGCTATTACACATGGGTTGAGCAGCAGGGAACACCACTTTCGGTGTTTGAGGCCCGCAGGTCACAAACGTTCTGGCGTAATTTGCGCCGCTATGTGCCGGTGTGGGACTCACTGATTGATGAGTTCAACTCACGAGTGGCGAAAGCAAAATAGTCGCAGTCACGCGATAATTGCATCATGTCGGTTGGGTCGGTATTGGCTGCGAACGCAACAGGGTGGAAGTGTGCGGCGTGTGGTCATCGTGTTGCAGTTGAGCAGCCATTGTCGTGGCGTTGTCCAAACTCATCGGACATCGATCGTCATCATGTGCTGTTGTTGGAGCAGCCCATTGCACCACTGAGGTCAACAGGTGATGCCAATCCATATGTTGCATTTCGAAAATATCTTGCCTGGGACGTTTTTGCTGCAGCGCTCGGGTTGAACGATGAACAGCGTGAAGCGATCATCCGTCGAACTGATGACGCAGTTGCGCGTGTTGCAGGAACAGGTTTTCGAACAACACCGTTTGCTCGCAATGACGCGTTGTCGAATGAATTGGGTTTCACCCACAGCGGCGGTGTGTGGGTTAAAGACGAAACGAACAATGTCGCTGGCTCGCACAAGGCACGTCACTTGTTTGGAGAATTGCTGCATCTTGTGACAGCGCAAGATGCTGGAGTCGCGCCTTGGAAACACGATGCAGATCGACCGCAACTTGCCATCTCGTCATGCGGCAATGCCGCATTTGCCGCAGCAACATTGGCCAAGGCGGTCAACTGGCCGATCTTGGTTTTTGTTCCCGAAAATGCTGCAAGCGAACTCACCGATTTATTGTTGAGCGTCGATGCTTTGATTGTTCGCTGTCCGCGACTTGAGAGTGATCCGCCTGGTGATCCGTGCGTTCATAGATTTCGTGAAGCAGTTGCCAATGGCGCAATTCCATTCGGTGTGCAGGGCACCGAAAATGCGTGGTGCTTGGATGGTGGGCGAACAATTGGTTGGGAGATCGCTGATGCTCAGGAGCGCTTGAGTGGTCCGCCGATTGATCGAATTTTTATTCAGGTAGGCGGGGGTGCTTTCGCAGCTTGTGCATCTGCTGGTTTATTTGCCGGAGGTCTCCGTCCACTTCTGCACAGCGTGCAAACCGAGAGTTGTGCACCATTGGCAAGAGCATGGAATGCGGCATCGCTGTCCGGTGGGGCACGCAACGCCGGATCTCGCTGGAACGAATGCATGTGGCCGTGGGAGAACCCAGCCAACTCTCTTGCCGATGGAATCTTGGACGACGAAACCTACGACTGGGTGCAGGTGTGCAACGCCATGTCAGAAAGCGGCGGGTCACCAATCGTTGTATCTGAACAACACGTTGTCGACGCCTATGCATTGGCGCACCGTGTGACGTCTATCAATGTGAGCCCAACTGGCACGGCAGGCTTGGCTGGATTACTGGCAATGCGCGATCAAATTGCCAATGATGAACGAATTGTTGTTGTCTTTAGTGGCGTACGACGCAGCTTTATGCCACTACCGAAGTAGTAGTCTGTTCGCCATGACGTTCAATAATTCCCTTGATGTACCCTTCCAACCTGCTGTTGGCCTCGAAGGTGGACCAGAATCCCAAAACAATATTTTCCTCCGCCTACTCAAGAGCCGAGTGATCATGCTTGGCAGCGATGTCAACGACGATGTGGCCAACCAAATTTGTGCGCAGTTGTTGTTTCTTGAAGGTGAAGACCCAAAAGCAGACGTGTGGTTGTATATCAATAGCCCCGGTGGTTCAATCACTGCGGGCATGGCCATTTACGACACCATGCAGTTCATTAGTTGCGACGTCGCGACGGTGTGCCTCGGTCTTGCAGCGTCCATGGGTCAGTTCTTGCTCACCGCCGGCACTGCAGGCAAGCGCTACACATTGCCAAACGCTCGCATCATGATGCATCAACCACTTGCTGGTTTGCGAGGTCAGGCTTCCGACATTGCAATTCAGGCAGAGCAGTTGGCTTTCACCAAGCACCGCATGGCCGAGCTCACTGCGCATCACTCTGGTCAGGCAATTGAGCAGATTCAAAAAGATTCAGAGCGCGATCGCTGGTTTACTCCGGAGAAGGCAAAAGAGTACGGCCTTGTTGACAAAGTAATTGTCAAGCGCGGAGAGATTCGCTAACTACAGCGTTTGCAAGTTGCTGTTAATTACGGCAGCGTTGTTGCAACGTCAATAGTCGTGACATCAGTAGTTGCAACCTCAGGTGCCACCGAGAACGACCCGACCGATAATCCTGTCGAGATGTCGACTCCGCATGTCGCGAGCACCCAGGTGGATGCCGCTGCCGCACTTTTTTCGGAGGCATAAGACAAATCCACTACTTCTTGCACGCTTGCGGGGTCGGACGCTTTAATTTTCGATGCTTTTTCCATGAGCAACGTGAGCGCATCCCAGTCGGCTTCAACTTGTAGCGGTGCAACTTTTTGCAAGTTCTTGTAATGCTCAACCGTTGACTTGATCATCTCGGGTGTGGCTGGTTGTTCGGCGATGCCCGGCATTTCGAGGGCCAATTGACGACAAAAATTAGTTGCAGTTCGTTCGGGGGATGCACAGCCAAGCAAACCAATCGAGATCAATGCTCCCAATAGCGCTGAGCCTGGGCGGAGGTGCGTAGAAACTCGCCTAAAAATCATCTTTCTAGTATCTCACGCCGGCTTCTAGAAATCTGGCGATGTCGCAACACATTGTTGATCGTTGCCGTACACATGGACGATCATGGCCTTTTCTTCGGTTCGTTCATCAACATTGTTAGGGGTTCAAGGCAAGGCGGTCGATGTCGAGATTCACGTCGGCATGGGGCTACCTGGTTTCACCATTGTTGGTCAACCAGATGAAGCGTGTCGAGAGTCGCGCGACCGAGTGCGGGCTGCTTTGTTGTCGTGTGATTTGCCATGGCCAAATCGGCGCATCACTGTCAACCTTGCCACCAGTGTGCACGAACGCAAAGGTGGTGCAGGACTCGACGTAGCGATCGCCATTGGATTACTCATTGTGCAAGACATATTGCCCAACGAAATTGCTGAGCGATATGCGTTCATCGCCGAACTTGGTCTGGATGGCACCCTGCGACCCGTTGCAGGTGTTGTGCCTCTTGTTGCTGCAATCGATGACCGCATTGTGGTAGTGGCAAATGAATGTGAACGCGAAGCACGAATTGCGGCTCGAGATGAAGTCGTGTGTGCGCAAACACTCGCGCACTTGGTCAAATGCCTTACGGGCGAGGCTGCATGGATACCTGCACCAAATCGCACATCAATCATTGTTGTACCGCCGATCGTTGA
>JAIOXC010000029.1 GCA_021741795.1 Ilumatobacteraceae bacterium
TGTACGGCGGCACCTACAACTTGTTTCACTACACGTTGCCAAAGTTGGGCATTAATGTCACGTTCGTTGAAGACCCAGACAACCTCGATCAGTGGAAAGCGGCAGTACAGCCAAACACCAAGTTGTTCTACGGCGAAGTATTGGCCAACCCACGCAACAACATTCTCGACATTGAAGGCATCAGCAAAGTTGCACATGCAGCTGGCGTTCCACTCATCGTCGACAACACCGTTCCAACCCCGTACCTGATTCGCCCAATCGAGTGGGGCGCAGACATCGTCGTGCATTCGCTCACCAAGTTCATTGGCGGTCACGGCACATCAATCGGTGGAGCAATCATCGACGGTGGCAAGTTTGACTTCGGTCAAAACGACAAATATCCAAACTTCACCGAACCAGATCCGTCCTACCACGGTCTTGCATATTGGCCAGCACTTGGTCACGGTTCATTCATCATCAAAGCTCGCGTACAAATGTTGCGCGACTTGGGCATGGCAACTACTCCAGACAATGCATTCAACTTCTTGCAAGGTCTCGAGACATTGTCGTTCCGCATGGATCGTCACTGGGCTAACGCACAAAAAGTTGGCGAGTTCTTGGCCAAGCATCCACAGGTTGAAGAAGTGTTCTATGCAGGTCTCACCACCAGCAAGTGGCACGAGCGTGCAAAGAAGTACGGCAATGGCAAGGGTTACGGCTCTGTGCTTGCATTCAACATTAAAGGTGGCGTCGAAGCCGGCCAGAAGTTTGTTGCGGGTCTCACATTGCACAGCCATGTTGCCAATATCGGTGATGTGCGCAGTCTCGTGATCCACCCAGCCTCAACCACCCACAGCCAGCTGTCCCCAGAAGAGCAAAAGTCAACGGGCGTATTCCCGGGCCTCGTTCGCTTGTCAGTTGGACTCGAGACAATCGAAGACATTTTGGCCGACCTCGAAGAGGGTTTTAAAGCCGCCAAGTAAATTCGCTCCAATTGGGCTGAAAACAACAGATTTTAGGATGTATTCAGGGCTTCTAGACCATTAATTTACTGTCCGTTCATCATGAGGTCAGACCGAGTTCACAAGTCGGTGGAATCATAAGTGATGTGAATGTGGCTACGACTCCGACCCCGCGGAAGATGGTGGTTGTCTACAGTCGAGCCGACAAGATATTCCGCAGGATCGTGACTGCGGGTGCACTCACGTCGCTCATGTTGTTGGGTCTCATCGCTGCTTTTCTCATTTTTCGAAGTTGGGATACCTTCAGCCAATTTGGGTTTAAGTTCATCACTGGATCTGAGTGGTTTTCGGCTGGCGAAGACCCACTCGGCGGAGCAACGACTGCGCT
Source organism: Ilumatobacteraceae bacterium (assembly GCA_021741795.1). Taxonomy (GTDB): domain Bacteria; phylum Actinomycetota; class Acidimicrobiia; order Acidimicrobiales; family Ilumatobacteraceae; genus UBA3006. Next base: position 1,330 of record JAIOXC010000029.1, read on the forward strand.
AGTAGAGGCGCAAGACGCAAGTGTTTTTTCGATCGGCCCAATGATCGTTGGTTCGCTTGTTGTTGCACTGATCGCGATGTTTCTTGCAGTGCCATTGTCCGTTGGTGGAGCACTGTATATCGAGTTTTATGCACCGAAAGGAATTTACCGCGTACTCGTCACGCTGTTGGATTTGGCCGCTGCCATTCCCTCGTTGATTTTCGGGCTTTGGGGTATTCAAATCTTTACTCCGATTGGTGTGCGGTGGGCGACACTTCTCAACGATCGGCTGGGATTTATTCCAATCTTTTCCGTCGAGTTTGAGAACTTTGCGAGGAGCCCGTTCGTGGCAGGCTGTGTACTTGCAGCTCTGGTCGTCCCGATTACAACTTCGGTTGCCCGTGAGGTTTATTCTCGCACTCCACGAGATTTGATCGACACCTGTTTTGCTCTTGGCGGAACTAAATGGGGTGCGATTCGCTCCGTTGTCATTCCTTACGGAAAGAGCGGTGTAATTGCCGGAGCAATGCTGGGTCTCGGTCGAGCGTTGGGTGAGACAGTCGCAATTTATTTAATGTTGAACCTAGTTTTCGATTACTCCAATGAAATATTGGATTCGGCAGGCGGAAACGTGGCGTCAATGATTGCTCTGAAGTTTGGAGAAGCAACCGATAAGGAAATATCGGCTCTTATCGCCGCTGGATTGGTCCTGTTCGTTATCACTTTGATTGTCAACATGATCGCATCAAGCATCGTGCAAAGATCGACGCCGCGCGCATGAATTCTGTGCCCGCTGTAGATCAGTACCCGGGAGTTGAGCCTCTACGTCCATGGGCGGTAACTCGTTCAACACGCCTCAAAAACTTGTCTCGCTTAGCTGTTTTCGCCTTTGTTGCATTCCTGGTAACGATCATTACTCCGTTAGCAAAATTTGATGGATGGGCAGTCGCGTTCCTACTTATCAATGTCGCATGGGTCGTTGGACAAAATTCACGATTGGGCGCAAAGGAACGTCGAGATGCTGTTTTGCGAGTGGTATTTACTTCGCTGGCTGTCGTCGCCTTTGTTCCTTGGCTTTCAATTTTCGTTACCGTGTTATTAAAGGGTTATCGAGCTATCTATCCCGGATATTTCTTTTCGGATATGCGCACGTCAACACCCGAGGATGAGTTCAACATTGGCGGAGCAGGACACGCAATTGTTGGATCGCTGATCATGGTGGCGATCGCAACGGTCATTACTCTGCCGCTTGGAATTTTGAGCGGTATTTACCTGACTGAAGTGCGTGGGAGAATGACATTTCTCGTCAGATTCATCGTGCAATCGATGGCTGGTGTCCCATCCGTTGTAGCAGGGCTCTTTATTTTCACGACGGTCGTGCAGCCAATGGGTAAATACTCGGGAATGGCTGGCGGTCTCGCGCTTGCTGTGCTGATGCTTCCAACTGTTTCTCGCACTGCAGAAGAAGTATTGAAACTCGTACCTGACGATTTGCGCAGTGCCGGTTATGCCCTTGGTGCACGGCAATGGCGCACCGCAATCATGGTGGTATTGCCAACAGTCAAGTCTGGTCTCATCACGGCAGGCATCTTGGGAATTGCTCGAGTTATAGGTGAGACCGCCCCGCTACTTCTTACATCTCTGAATACCAACGGTTTTGTGTGGAACCCAGCCGGGGGTACGGTCGCATCGCTTCCTACTTACATCTTCTCGATGTTCATGTACGGCACGGAGTATTCAGCAGCTCGGGCATGGACCGGGTCGCTAGTTTTGCTTGTGCTGGTGTTTGGGTTTTTCACCCTGGCCCGACGGCTAGGTGCTACCGCGGCTCAAACGGCAAAGACTGATTCGCGAAAAGCCAGAAACTTGAAGAAAAAATCATGAGCCAAAGGATTGAGAATATGACACAACAAAATGCCGACACCACTACGACGGTGCCTCAACGAGCAGATGCCGCACCTGATTTCAGGGGGCTCGAGACACGCGGTGCCCATGCATGGTTTGGAACACATCATGCTCTTGCGGACGTATCACTTCGTTTCCCAGAACGGACCGTAACAGGGCTGATTGGTCCATCCGGCTGCGGAAAATCAACGTTTATTCGCCTGTTGAACCGAATGCACGAATTTATTCCGTCAGCAGCTATGGCGGGTGAGATTCTCTTAAATGGTTCGGACATCTACGATCCATTAGAGGATCCTGCATCAATTCGGTTGAAAGTCGGCATGGTTTTCCAAAAGCCAAACCCTTTTCCCGCGATGACAATTAGAGAAAATGTTCTAGCAGGTATCAAGTTGGCTCACCTGAAGCGGGACAACCATGATGACATCGTTGAACAATGCTTGTCTCGCGCTGGTCTCTGGAAGGAAGTAAAAGATCGTCTAGGCGCATATGGTGGTTCTCTTTCAGGCGGCCAACAACAACGGTTGTGTATTGCTCGTTCGTTAGCGGTAGAGCCACAGGTGCTGTTGATGGACGAGCCATGTTCCGCGCTTGACCCTGGCAGCACCCTACGGATCGAAGAAACGATTAGGGAACTTGCAGAGAAAATAACAGTGGTGATCGTTACGCACAACATGCAACAGGCAAGTCGTGTGAGCGACTTCTGTGCGTTTTTCTTAACCGATGGCGGACCCGGCTATCTGGTTGAGGCTGATGCGACTCGAAAAATCTTCACGAATCCGGGTGATTCGCGGACCGCGGATTATGTGCAAGGAAAGTTCGGCTGACAGTTAAGACGCTGTTCACTTTTCTTTCACCAACCGTACGCCTTGAGTTAAACGTACCGCAAGCCCGAGGGCTTAACCTCACAACGTAATAGTCACTTCAAATTACCAAGGAGAAATATGAATAAGCGTGTAAAGCATTTTGTAGCGATCGTGATCGCTGCAGCAGGCGTGCTGTCGACGTCGTCGATAGCCAAGGCCGAGGATGTTACGGGTGGCGGCGCATCGTTTCCTGTCTCGTTTTTGACACCAGCAATTGCAGAGTTCAATAAAACTTTTGGTCATAACTTGACCTACACCTCAACTGGTTCTGGTACAGGAAAGAAAAACTTCAAGGCGTCGACTTTCAAGTTTGCAGGAACAGACTCGGCAGTTGGATCATCCGACTTGCCATCATTCGGTTGGACTTACGTCCCATATGTAGCCGGCGCAATTGCCATTGGTTACCGTCTGGATGAGCTTAAGGGTACAACACTCTCGCTGAGCCCTGCCACAATCAATGGAATTTTCGGTGGTGTGATTTCAAAGTGGAATGACCCAAGCATCGCGAACGACATCAAGATGAACCCAACATGGGGTAACTCGAAAAAGAAATCCGATGTCAAAGGTGCGACTGCCCTTTGGGAGAACGTATCCACGACCTCCGCAAAAATCACTGTGTCAATGTTGCCTGCAGCCCTGAAGGCAAGCAAAGGCAAAAAGATCGAGTGGATTGACGACACAACAAAGAAAGTCTTGAAGACGTTGACAGTTGGACCGAAGGCCGAAGTGAACATGACTGGGACTGTGAAGTCGAAAGACAAATATTCCGTCAAGGTCGGTGGCAAAACAATCGCCACTTACTCACAGATCGAAGTAAAACTGCCTGACACAGCTATTCAAGTTGTGTACCGAGCAGACACATCGGGTACCACCAACAACTTCTGCCAGTACATGGCGGGCGCATCTAACCCAGACTGGAAGATCAACGACGCTTTCCAAAGTTGTGTTCCAGGTGGAGTAACCGCTTATGGCTCACGCTTCGTCGGTCAACCACAGAGCAACAACCAAGCAAACTACATTGCAAGCACAAACGGTGCAATCGGGTATGGAGAAGTGTCTTACTACACTGACCCAACACGTGCAGCGCAGGGAGTTCGTGCCGCAAACATTTTGAACGCAGCCGGAAAGTTCGTTGCTCCAACATCCGCAGGTTACAACTCGCATCTCGCAGGTGGAACTCAGGACGAAAAAGGCTTGATCACGTTCAACTGGAAACAAACTGCAAACCCAACGGCGTATCCGTTAGGTGCAACGACATATGCACTTTGCCAAACAGCAAATGATGCAAAGAACAAAGTAATTGCTCAATTCTTCCAGTGGATCATCACTGACTTCGCACCGAAGAATGCTGAAGCACTTGCATACACACCGCTCCTTGGCGCTACAGCAACTAACTCCGTGGCGTTGGCAAAGAAGTGCGGCGCAAGCTGATCTAACTTATTGAAGGAAAATTATTGAAGGAAAAGGCCCCGGGACCCCCCGGGGCCTTTTTCGTTTTCTGGATAAATCTGGGTAAACCTATATTGTGTCGTCGTTACCGTCTTGTTGTTCGCGCAAGAATTTTTCAAACTCGGCGGCCAACGCATCGCCTGTAGGAATGTTTTCCTCCACTCGGCGGTCATATTCATCTTCAAGCATTGCTAAGTAACTCGTGGTTTGGTCGTCGCCATCGATTGCAGCGTCGTGTAATTCTTCCCAGCGCTGAATCTCTTCATACATGTCTCCGTGGCTTGTTGGTACGCCCAGCACATGCTCAAGCTTGCGCAACAATGCTGCGGACGACTTTGGGTGTTGAGCATTACCCAAATAGTGGGGCACACCTACTCGCAACGAAACAGCAGTAATGCCTTCGCGCTCAAGCCGTTCGTGAATCACGCCAACGACGCCCGTGGGGCCCTGATACTGCGGTCGTGAGAGCCCAAGGCGACGTGCAAGCGAAGTATTCGTAGTGCTGCCAAAGACGAGGGGAGAACGCGTATGCGGCACGCCATCGGCTGTGGCACCCACCGTTACGACAACATCGCATTTGAGCTTGCGCGCACATTCCACGATGCAGTCGGCAAAGGTAGTCCAGTGCAAGTGTGGCTCGACACCCGAAACCAACACTAAATCTCGCGATCCCTCAGGAAACCGCGTTACCAAAAACTCATTTTCGGGCCAGCGAATCTGGCGGTCACCATCTTCATCGATAAATGTCTCTGGACGCTCTTGGGTGAAGTCAAAAAATGGGTCTGGGTCGATGGAAGCAACAACGGTGACGGGGCGGTCCTGAATGGCCCACTCCAAAGCTCCAGTAGCCACGCCTGCAACATCAAACCAGCCGCGCAGGGCAACTACGAGAACAGGGTTTCGCAGCGGCTCTAGGGCATCCCAGTCTCCGTCCAGCACATCACTTACTTGCATGGATGATCTCGCAATGTTTTCGCTTCACGTGTGTCCACTGTGTAAGCATGGCATCCGTGACAACGCATCAAAACCCCAAAAACCGTGTTTCTGCCCGACTGAGTGCCATTGCCGAATCGGCAACCCTGGCTGTTGATGCCAAGGCCAAAGCGCTCAAAGCCAAGGGCGAGAACGTGATCGGCTTTGGTGCAGGTGAACCAGACTTTCCGACGCCAGAGCGAATCGTCGAGGCCGCAGTTCGTGCTGCACGCGACCCAAAGTTTCATCGCTACACACCAGCAGCGGGCTTGCCCGAGTTGCGCGAAGCAATTGCGGTCAAGACAAAGCGCGATAGTGGTTTTGTTTGCGATGCATCACAAGTGCTCGTGACAAACGGTGGCAAGCACGCAGTGTTCGTTGCATTCGCGGCGCTGTGCGACCCGGGTGATGAAGTGATTATTCCTGCGCCGTATTGGACAACGTATCCGGAGGCAGTTGCGCTTGCCGATGGTGTTTCAATCATTGTTGACACCACGGAAGAAACCGAATTTAAGGTCACTGTCGAACAGCTTGAAAAAGTTCGCACTGCTCGCACCAAAGTGTTGCTCTTCGTGTCGCCCGATAATCCAAGCGGTGCGGTCTATACGCCTGAAGAAACTATTGCGATAGGCAAGTGGGCCGTTGAGCACGGCATCTGGGTCATCACCGATGAAATCTACGAGCACCTCACATACGGCAAGCACAAGTTTTCTTCTATGCCAACGCTCGTGCCGGAGATTGCCGATAAATGCATCATCGTCAATGGCGTTGCAAAAACGTATGCAATGACGGGATGGCGTGTTGGCTGGATGATCGGGCCGAAAGACGTGATGAAGGCTGCAATCAACTTTCAGTCGCATACCACTTCCAATGTTTCCAACGTTGCACAGATGGCTGCACTCGAAGCAGTGAGCGGCGACTTGTCGGCAGTTGAAATGATGCGTGAGGCATTTTCGCGCAGAGGCACATTGATGCACAACATGCTGAGTGCAATTCCTGGCATTACGTGCATGGAACCTCAGGGTGCATTTTATTGCTTCCCAAATGTTCGTGGCCTTCTCGGCAAATCGCTGAGCGGAGACGTTGCCACCGACTCGATGCAGTTGGCCGATCTTGTACTCGACCGTGTCAAGGTGGCGTTCGTGCCAGGTGAGGCATTCGGTGCACCGGGTTTTGCTCGGTTCAGTTTTGCGCTTGGCGATGCCGATATTAAAGAAGGCATCGAGCGTCTCTCAGCCTTCGTGACGGGCTAGTCTGTCTCCACCACGGCAATAGTCGTGGCGCAAAGTTCCCAGCGAAGTCCGGTGAGATTCCGGCACTGTCACGCAACGGTAGTTCGAACATCACGTTCGTAAGTCCGGTCGCCTGGTTCATTGCTTCATCAACCGCTCTCGCTAGAAGAGCAAGGAGACCCAATAATGAATAAATTAACCAAGGCCGGCATTGCCGGCTTTTTGTTTGCACTCACTGCAACGATTGCAGGTTGTGGCGGTAGCGCAGATACCTCGAATACGACAATTGCTGTAGAAGCAACTGAATCAATCGCAGTATTTCCAGTCACTGTTGGTGACTTAACTCTTGATGTACAACCGATGCGAATCATTTCGCTGTCGCCAACTTCGACAGAAATGTTGTATGCCATCGGCGCAGGAGCACAGGTTGTTGCAGTCGACGAGTATTCCAATTATCCGGCTGAAGCAGTCGCGCTCGGCACAATGCTTTCTGGCTTTGAGCCAAACATTGAGGCAATCAGCGGTTTCACTCCCGATCTCGTTATCGCGTCGTACGACCCGGGAAGCCTTGCAGAGCAACTCGGTTCCCTCAACATTCCGTTGTTCATCGCAAACGCTCCAACCAATCTCGACAGTGTGTACGAGCAGATTGAACAAATTGGCATGTTGTCTGGTCATGTGACAGAGGCAGATGAACTTGTCGCATCTATGCAGACCGAGATTGATGCGGCAGTGTCAGCAGTTGTCGCCCCTGCAACACCGTTGTCGTACTACTACGAACTGGACGACACCTACTACTCGGTGACGTCCAATTCGTTCATTGGTCAGTTGTTCAATTTGTTTGGTCTACGAAATATCGCCGACAACGCAGAAGCGGGCAATGACTATCCACAATTGTCGGCAGAGGCAATCGTCTCATCCAATCCAGACATCATCGTCTTGGCCGACACAAAGTGTTGCGCACAGACAGCCGAGACAGTTGCGGCGCGTGATGGTTGGGGTGGATTGGCCGCGGTCGTTGCCGGCAATATTGCACTTCTCGACGATGACATTGCATCACGTTGGGGACCACGCATTGTCGAGCTCGTCGCTGCTATTGGCGAAGCAATCACGAAAGCATCTGCCAAGTAACTCTGTCGATGTCGACATCTGTCATCACTTCACGCTCTGCTGAGGGCCGCAACAAACAACCTTTGTCGTTCGCCCTCGGTGGGGCAGTGGTGGCGTTCATGGTTCTTGTCGGCTTGATGATTGGACCAGCTGGACCACAGTGGTGGCGAATTCCTGCAGAGTTGCTTGACCATGTGCCGTTTGTTTCTTTGAACAGTGGTGTGTCGCGAGCAGATTGGAATTTGGTGTGGCAAATTCGCGCACCACGCGTTGTGCTTGCCGCACTTGTCGGCTCGATGCTCTCGGTGTCTGGCGCGAGCTATCAAGGTGTGTTTCGAAATCCACTCGTCGACCCATATCTGCTTGGTGTTGCTGCTGGTGCGGGGCTCGGGGCAACAATCGTTTTCACACTCCAACGCGAAACAACCTCGTCATGGATCATTGATCCTCTGCCACTCGCAGCTTTTATTGGTGCACTTTGTGCAGTGCTCGTGACTTACGTGGTTGGTACAGCATTTGGAAGTGTGCGGTCTGGCACGACATTGGTGCTGGCAGGTGTCGCAGTTACGTCAATGCTCACAGCAATCCAGGCATTCGTTTTGCAGCGCAATAGCGATGTCGTGCGTCAGGTGTACTCGTGGATCTTGGGCCGACTTTCGAGCGCAACGTGGGGCGATGTTCGTCTCATTCTGCCGTACGTCGTTGTCTCATCTGTTGTGTTGCTCTTGCATCGTCGTTTGCTCGACGTGATGCGTGTCGGCGATGACGAGGCGCTTGCGCTCGGTATCAATGTGCGCAGAGTGCGCCTCATCGTGGTGTTGGCTGCCACTCTCGGTACCGCTTCGGTCGTGGCTGTCACTGGGTTGATCGGTTTCGTTGGCATCATCGTGCCGCACGCGGTTCGACTCATTGTTGGTGCGAGCAATCGCGTAGTGCTGCCAATGAGCATGATGTTGGGTGCGGCATTTTTAGTGGCTGCAGATATTCCAAGTCGAGTGTTGGCGAGTCCGGCCGAAACTCCGATCGGTGTTGTCACGGCATTCATTGGCGCACCATTCTTTTTGTTACTACTTCGCACACGGGATGTATCGAGATGACCGCAATTGGCTTTTGTGATCTCACAGTTGCGTACAACGGAACAAATGCGGTGGTGGGTTTTAATGACCTGTTGCATTCTGGTGAGTGGTTGTGCCTCATCGGCCCCAATGGTGCGGGCAAGTCTTCTGTGCTTCGTGCGGCAGCTGGTCTCGTGCCGTACATGGGCTCCGTTGCAATTAACCAGACCGAAATTCCTGCGGCATCAGCTCGATGGAGAGCACAACATATTGCCTACGTGCCACAAGCACCAGTGATTCCAACCGACATGTCGGTATACGAATATGTCTTGCTTGGTCGCAACCCGTACATCAATTACTTCTCATCAGAAACCTCACATGATCGCGACGTGATTGATCGCGTCTTGAATCGTCTTGATCTTGTCCAGTTTTCTGCGCGAAAGTTGGGCACGTTGTCGGGTGGAGAAGTACAACGCTTAGTCATTGCTCGAGCGCTCGCACAAGAAGCACCGGTATTGCTGCTTGATGAACCAACGAGCGCGCTCGATATCGGCCATCAGCAACAAGCGCTCGAACTCGTAGACAGTTTGCGTCGCGAACAAGGTCTCACAATTATTTCCGCAATGCATGACCTCACACTTGCTGGTCTGTACGCAGATCGATTGGTGTTGATGCACGAAGGCCATCGAGTTGCAGAGGGCACGGCCAAACAAGTGCTGAAGAGCGAGACCCTTGCAGAGTTCTATGGTGTTTCGGCCCGCGTGCATCACGAGCCAGACGGCACTGTTGTGGTGATTCCACAGCGCTCTTCTCATTTGTAAAGGGTCAGCCACTACCGTTATTCGCGATGGTTGATTCAAGTCGTATTCTCAACGCCCAGGTAGTTGGATGCGCGGCTTCACATCAGCGGTTACTGCAGGCCCTGGATGGGATTACCGATAAGCAATGTCGACAGCCATCGTTATTGACTGGCTGGAGCCGTGGTCATGTGTTGAGTCACTTAGCAAACAATGCCTACAGCCATTTACGAATGTTTGAAGCTGCAAGCCGAGGCGAAGAAACCGAACAATATGAGGGTGGCAAGCCAACGCGCGACGCCCAGATTGAGGCATGGTCGAGTCTCAGTGCCCACGAATTAGTTGGCCATGTACGTGCGAGCATTTATGCGCTCGAGGGAGCATGGGCATCTGCAACGCCAACAACGTGGACAGGTTTTGGCATCAAGTCGCATGCTGGGGGTGCGCGAGTAGCCATCACTGATCTGATGCTGATGCGATGGTGCGAAACCGAAGTACACAGTTCTGATCTCAATCTGGACTATTCGTTTGAAAGTTGGGACTCAACATTCGTGCGATTTGAGTTGGATCGACAACTCATGATCTGGAACAGTCGCAAATCAATGGGACTCACCGTGTTGCCCGAAGCTGCCGCCAAGTTGTCACCCAATCATCGGCTTGCATGGCTGCTTGGCAGAATCGCTGTCGATGGGCTGCCAGTTGTGGATGCGTACTGAGATGATGTTGCGCAAACAGTTTGCAAGATTGGCATTCGTTGTCGTTGCATTGCTCACGGTGCTTGCACCAGCGCAACTCGCATCAGCCCATGCAATCTTGCTCACAAGTGAGCCGGCGCCGAGCGCAGTGCTCGATCAGTCGCCAACAGAGATTGTTTTGTTTTTCAATGAATTTGTCGACACCGTGTTTGGCAAAGTTCGAATTCTTGATTCGTCTGGCAATGACGTTCAAACAGTAAAGCCTGTTCGTGATGCGTCCAATAAATCCATAGTTCGAGCACCGATCTCAAAATTGGAGCCTGGCACTTATGTCGTGATCTGGCGAGTTGCTTCTGCCGACAGTCATCCCGTTCAGGGATCATTCTCATTTCAAATTGGAAATACTTCAACAGATGTTTCGGCAATAAGTAATGGTCAAGTACTTGAGCGCCACGGCCTTGCCAGTTTGTTCGATGTCATTCGTTGGGTTACATATCTTGGAATCGTTCTACTCATCGGTGGCATTGGGTTGTTGCAGGCTGTACGCACCGACCGTTTGTCTCCACGCTCGATACTCGCGCTCATGGGCGGTTGGGCCTTTGCTGCATTGGGCACTCTTGAGGGATTGATTGCCTATGGCCCACACATTTCGGGGTACAAGATCTACGAGGCGGTAGATCTCTCGTTACTTTCTGAGACGCTGACGACTCAATACGGCAAGATGCAACTTGCTCGACTTGTGTTGTTGGGCATCATTGGTGCACTTATTGCGGTTATCCAGTTCCGGGGCACGTGGTGGTGGAAGTTTGGTGCATGGGCGTCGCTTGTGGGCATCACTCTCACCTTGTCATTGTCTGGACACCCAGTCGCAACAAACCCAGTTGCGTTGAGCGTTGGGCTCGACATGTTGCACATGCTTGCCGTATCGCTGTGGGTAGGTCCACTGTTGATCATTGTGTATGACCGCAACATGTGGCTTGCAAATGACGAATCAACTTCGGCACCTTCGTTGCGGTGGTTTTCTCACACCGCCAGTTTTGCAGTGCCGGTCATCGTGGTTACTGGCGTAATTCAAGCATGGTTGATGATGGATGGTTTTGGGCAAATATTGGAGAATCGTTACGGACGGACACTGATTGTCAAGGCGTGCCTAGTAATTGTCTTGATCGCACTCGGTGGGGTTTCTCGAGTGGCGATGCAACAAAAGCGCTCAGGCTCATTGCGCCAATCAATGGGTATTGAAGTGTTGTTCGGAATCATTATCTTGACAATTACTTCGGCCCTTGTTGCAATGCCACAAAAGGGAACCATCGAACCAGCGCCACTTTCTTCCACCATTTTTCAGGGACAAATGATTGTTGAGTTGTCACTCACTTCCGCGCGCGTTGGGCAAAGCGAGGTTCATGTAGTGGTTGCACGAGCAGACGGCACCTTCGTGCAAATTGAGTCAGCTACTGCTCGCATGTCGATGCCATCTCGCAACATACCCAATGGCCCAATTGTTCTGTCAGAGACTGGGTCCAATCACTTTTCTGGTGTAACCGAGTTTGCGTATTCGGGCGAGTGGGTAGTCGAGATCCTGGTCAAGGAAACAGCAAGTTCAACAACGCTGTTCAAAATAGCTGTTGATATCAAAAAATAACTTGTTATTTGGTTTTTAACATCACAAGATGATGGCCGAGACCAGACGCTTCGTCAATGAATTGGTCGCCAATCGTTGCAAAACCATTTCGTTCGTAAAAGTACAGCGCGTTGTTGCGAGCGCGGGCCCACACATATGTTGAGCCCATCGACACCGCTCTGTCGATGCCGGCTTGGAGCAGTATGTTGCCGAGCCCTTTGGATTGCAGATGCTTCGCTACAGCCATACCGCGCAGTTGTGTTGCG
>JAIOXC010000030.1 GCA_021741795.1 Ilumatobacteraceae bacterium
CATTTTGCGGATCGCTTGATGGCGTACATACAACGTGCGATCGAGTGGGTGAGTAGACGCCATGTCGTCATATGGATCCCACAACTCGACGGACGTGTTGAGGTATCGCACGTTGTGATCGCGGCACCACTCCAGAATCCTTGGACCATCGATATTCCAAGCCAAGTCGAGCAACAAATCGCCGTCTCCAACACGTGCCGAAAGAAACGCATCGAGGTTTTCGAGAGTCACGCGATCTTGCTCGTAGGTAACGCCAGCCTTGAGTAGCTCGGCAACGCGCGAACGATTGTCGCGGAAGTCGACTATATGTATGGAGGTCGGATCAAACTTGAGATCACGAACCATTAATGGCAACGCGCACTGCGCAACAGAACCACAGCCCAGCACCAAGGTGCGACGGGGAAGTTTGTATGCGGTCGTGACTGGTGCGTTCACTTCGACGCAGACGGCGAATACTGATCGCCCGCATCGATGTGCTGAGCATCAAATGAGCTCAACAACGTTTCAAGACTTGCTTCAAAAATTGCATCAGACGGAACCAGAAATTGCTGCCAGTCGTAGCGCACACCTTTGCGACCAGTGAAGGCGCTGTCAAGGAGTGCATCACGGGTATGACGATTCTCGAGTGATGAGAAAATTGAGAGAGACGACGAAGCGTTATCTGTGGACATGAGCACCTCCTTGGGGTATGAATACGAAAGTTTGACCATACAGAATTTTGAGGGCTGCGTCTACCATATGCCGAGATTGTTCATCTGGAGAGCTGAGCAGCAGTCGACCCAGTCCCGCCGAGTGTGAAGGGTGGTTGGTAGCGTGACTCGAGAGATGACGACCCCCGAAGTGAAAACGCCAACAGGATTTGCCGATATTGGTGTGCCTGAGCGCATCGACGCTGGCCTTGCCGCCGCCGGATTTTCGGCACCATTTGCTATTCAGACCGAGGCGATACCCGTTGCCATGGCTGGCGAAGACGTGATGGGCAGGGCTCGCACGGGTTCGGGCAAGACGCTCGCGTTTGGTGTGCCGATGATGGCGCGCATTGATTCGCCTGCCACGCCAGGCAAGCCTCACGGTTTGGTGATCGTGCCGACGCGCGAACTCGCACTCCAGGTGTCGGAAGTGTTGGGGCCAATTGGCAAGCATTGCGGAGTGCGAGTGCTGGCTGTGTACGGCGGTGCCGACAGGCAAAAGCAAGTTGTCGAGATCGAGAAGGGTGTCGAGATCATTGTTGCGACACCGCTGCGCCTGATTGACCTCATGAAGTCTTCGGAATGTGACCTGAGCGCAATTCAGGTTGTGGCAATCGACGAAGCAGACCGCATGGCAGATGAGGGGTTTATGCCCCAGGTTGAGTGGATCATGCGCCATGTCACTGCTGTGCACCAAACAATGTTGTTTTCGGCAACGCTCGACGGTCAGGTTGCCAACCTTGTCAAGCGATACATGAAAAACCCTGTTGAGGTTTCGATTGATTCACCAACCGACACAGTGGGAACGATGCGCCATTTGTTTTTGGCGGTGCACCACATGGACAAAGATCGCGTAATTGCCAACATTGCCGCAGCGGCCGGACAGACCGTGGTGTTTTGCGACACCAAGCGCAGTTGCGACAAAGTTGCTGAAGCATTGCAAAAACTTGGCGCAGATGCATCAGCGCTGCACGGCGACATGCCGCAAAATGCGCGTGAAAAAGCGTTGGGCAAATTTGCAGACAACAAACTCAAGATTTTGGTTGCTACCGATGTTGCGGCTCGCGGTATTGACATCGACGACGTCGCAGTAGTGATTCACTACGCACCGCCACTCGATGTCAAAACCTATTTGCACCGCTCGGGGCGCACTGCGCGCGCTGGCAAAGACGGTTGGGCAGTGACAATGGCCGAATACAACCAACACACCACATGCCGCATCATCCAGCGCGGTCTACGACTCGACATTCAGCCACCGATTGAAGTGTTTTCAAACGATGTGCGCTTGCGCGATTTGTTCAGTTTTCTCGACAATTGAGCCTCACTCTGCGGCTATTTGCCGTACACATCTGTGCACACCAGTTGGCTGCGCACTGCGAAGTCAACCCGAATGAAAGACGAGGGTTACGATGTTGAAATGGATCAGAGTTCTATGACACCAGCAGCTGTGCTCATTAAATTGAATCCAGATGGAACGATTGAAGACGCTCTTCAGAGTTGGATTACGCGTTTCAGATTGAACGCTGTCTTCGAAGACTTGCGGATAAATGCCGCCGAAATTATTTCTGAGGACCGAGAAGACAACGCGAAGTGAACGCGCTGGTGCTTGATGCATCGGCCGCAGTTGAGATTCTTGCAGAGACCTCACGTGGCGATGCGCTACTGTCCGAAGCCGCTACCCGCCGAAATTGGTGGGTTCCGGATCATTTTCATCTCGAGGTTGCATCTGGGTTTAGACGATTGCGATTGAATGGGTTGATAAACGATGAACGCGCTTCGAAGGCACTTAATGAACTCGCAGTCCTGCCACTATTGGTGAGTCAAACTCTTGGCATGCTGCCTCAGGCTTGGCAGTACAGAACAAATCTGACGATGCAGGACGCACTGTACGTGTCTCTTGCGCAATACCTCGAGATACCACTTCTTACGAGTGACGCCCGACTTGCGAATGCTCCAAACTTGCCGGTGGAAATTATCTACATTGGTTAGCGGGTAGCGAGCCAAGCCGGGCGAGAAGCCTCAAACTTGCTGATTGCATCGGCATCAGCCAACGTGATGCTGATGTCGTCGAGACCGTTAATGAAACGTTGTTGAGTCTCTGAGTCCATGTCGAACTTTTCAGTGATTCCTGCACTTGGAATTTCGACAGTGAAGCGGTGCAAGTCGATGGTGATTTCGGCTGTGGCATCGTTTTCAATGACTGCCCAAATGCGATTGACGGTTGGTTCTGAAAGAACGATTGGTAACAAACCATTTTTTGTGCAGTTGTTGCGGAAGATATCGCTGAAACTTGGGGCAATGACGGCATCGAAACCGCCTTGTTGCAGCGCCCACACGGCATGTTCGCGTGACGAGCCAACGCCAAAGCTTGGACCAGCAACCAACACTGATGCGCCAACATAACGCTCGTCGTTTAATACAAAGTTGCGATCATCGCGCCACGTTGAGAACAAACCTTTTTCGAAACCCGTGCGCTCGACGCGCTTGAGCCACTCTGCAGGAATGATTTGGTCGGTGTCGACGTCTGAACGCTTGAGAGGAACTCCGCGACCGCTGATGATGCTTACTTTTTTCATGACTTGACGCTCATTTCAAATCTGCAGGAGTAGCGAAGTGGCCGGCGATTGCAGTGGCCGCAGCAATTTGTGGTGAAACAAGATGTGTGCGGCCGCCGCGACCCTGACGGCCTTCGAAGTTGCGGTTGGATGTAGAGGCGCTGCGCTCGTTTTGCGCAAGCTTGTCTGGGTTCATTGCCAAGCACATTGAGCAACCAGGCTCGCGCCAGTCGACACCTGCTGCAATGAAGATCCTGTCGAGACCCTCGGCCTCGGCCTGCTTTTTGACTTGATGACTTCCAGGCACGACCATCACGCGCTTGACGGTGACGGTGCGGCCTTCGAATACCGATGCCGCAGCACGCAAGTCTTCGATGCGACTGTTGGTGCACGAGCCAATAAACACGGTGTCGACAGTGATGTCACGAATAGGAGTGCCGGCAGTGAGACCCATATAGGTGAGTGCGCGTGCAACGGTGTCGCGTGCGGTTGCGTCGGCATAATCATCTGGGTTTGGAATGCGGTCATCGATGCCGAGCACTTGAGCAGGGTTTGTGCCCCACGTGATTTGCGGCTTGATGGTTGCTGCATCAATAACGACTTCTTTGTCCCATGCTGCGCCATCGTCGGAAACGAGCGTGCGCCACTCGGCAACTGCTTGGTCCCACGCAGCACCAGACGGTGCATATTCGCGGCCCTTCAAATACTCAAAAGTTATTTCGTCAGGTGCAATGAGACCAGCCTTTGCACCGGCTTCGATCGACATATTGCACACGGTCATGCGACCTTCCATTGACAGCGAACGAATTGCAGACCCGCGATATTCGATGACGTGGCCGATGCCGCCGCCCGTGCCGATTTGGCCAATGATTGCCAAGATCACATCTTTTGCAGTGACACCAGGCGAGAGCGTGCCTTCAACTGTGACGCTCATCCACTTCGGACGTGATTGCGGAAGTGTTTGTGTGGCGAGCACATGCTCGACTTCGCTCGTGCCGATGCCAAATGCAAGCGCACCGAATGCGCCGTGCGTTGCAGTGTGGCTGTCGCCGCACACGATGGTCATGCCGGGAAGTGTGCGACCCTGCTCGGGCCCGATGACGTGCACGATGCCTTGCTTTTCGTGACCCATTGGGTAGAGCGTGATGCCAAACTCTTTGGCATTGACTCGCATGACGTCGAGTTGCTTTGCCGAAATTGGGTCGGCAACTGGCAAGTGAATGTCTTTGGTGGGCACATTGTGATCTTCGGTAGCAACGGTGAGGTCGGGACGACGCACCTTGCGGTTGTTGATACGCAGGCCATCAAATGCCTGCGGGCTGGTTACTTCATGAACAAGATGCAAATCGATGTACAACAACTCGGCATCGCCGGGAGCATTGTTGACCATGTGACGGTCCCACACCTTTTGCGGCAAGGTCTGTGGGCGCGCGATGGAATTTGCCATTCCTCTATTCTGCCGTGATTTAGACAAAAAATCACCGTTGTACTGCACTCTGTGTCACCTCACGTACACATCGGGGCATGACAAAACACACGAATACACCAGTAGCCCTAGCCACCTGCGTCGAACAGAGCCTGCATATGTCGCTCGACGGATTTGATCTGAAGCGCGCCCGCCTCTATGGCATCAGCGTGGTGGATGCGGGAGGAGTTGATCGCCTTGAAGACGGCGCATTACGAATCACATTTCTTGCCGAGCACGGCGATGTATATGAATTGATTGATGCACCAACAAGCGCCATCGTTCGAATGTTTGACGCCGCAGTGGTGTTGACATGCGGATGGGCGGCGCCGATTGAGCGCAGTGATCAATGTCGTGACGATGACGATGACGATGACGACGCAAGTGAAAAAGTTCCGCCAAGTCAGCACCCTCAACGTCGTCGAGTACGACTCGTGGTGGTGGTTGGAGACCAGGGCGTGGGATCGGTATTGCGATTTGCTGATACGCCCAAAGAGATTGTGACCGATGCTGGATCTGCGCGCGGAAGTCTTGCCGATGCAGTGAACAACCTGTGGTTTGATAGCCCCGTGCACGTGGCGCGATCTAGTAGCTAAAACTAATAGGTAGTTGATCTGCCGATAACTTAAAGGTGTGAGTACATGGGCGCAAGAAGTGCGACAACTTGCCAAAGATCGAGACGCCGTTATTTTGGCGCACAACTATCAGTTGCCAGAGATACAAGACATCGCTGATCATGTAGGTGACTCGCTTGCGTTGTCGCGCATTGCGGCGCAGGTAAAAGAATCAACAATCATTTTCTGCGGTGTGCACTTCATGGCCGAGACCGCAAAAATCTTGAGCTACGACAAGACCGTGATTATTCCTGATGCACGAGCAGGTTGTTCGCTTGCCGACACCATCAACGCCGAACAGTTGCGCACGTGGAAGGCGGAGCATCCTGGCGCAGTAGTGGTGAGCTACGTCAACACGACAGCAGCAGTGAAGGCCGAGACTGATATTTGTTGCACGTCGTCAAACGCAGTTGAAGTGGTGCAGTCGATAGACCCGAATAAAGAAATCTTGTTTTGCCCAGATCAATTTTTGGGAGCACACGCGCAACACATGACTGGTCGCACCAACATGCACATCTGGATGGGTGAGTGTCACGTGCATGCGGGTATTAATGGTCAAGACTTGAAAGCGATGGTTGCTGCCGAGCCAGAAGCAGAATTGTTCATTCATCCAGAATGTGGATGCGCAACATCGGCCATGTATCTGGCCTCGAGTGGAGTGGTGCCAAAAGAGCGCACCAAAATATTGTCGACGTCCGGGATGATTACCGCTGCCAAGGAGACTCGCGCCGCAAAAGTTTTGGTAGCAACCGAAACGGGAATGTTGCATCAATTGCGCAAGGCAAATCCGCTTGTGATCTTTGAACCTGTTAATCGTGCTGCCGTGTGTAAGTACATGAAAATGAACACGCCAGAGAAATTACTAGAGGCATTGCGCACAGGTAGAGATGAAGTGACAGTGCCGCGAGACATTGCCGACAGAGCGCGACACTCGGTCGAGCGGATGATTGCGATAGGAACACCTTCAAGGACAAAGGAGTAGCAGTTGTCGTGACGATGCGCGATGTTTCATTACCCGCGACATTGAGCGCGCCAGAAGTTTCGTGGACGAGAGACACCGATGTTGTGGTGCTTGGCTCTGGTGCCGCCGGACTTGCTGCTGCACTTGCTGCTCGGCCAGTGCGCAACGTGTTGATCGTTACCAAAGACACGCTCGATGCCGGATCGACTGCATGGGCGCAGGGTGGTTTGGCTGCAGTATTTGACCCAGCCGACACGTTTGCCGAACATGTGCGTGACACATTGGAGGCAGGTGGGGGTTTGTGTGATGAGAATGCAGTGAGTTCGTTGGTGCGCGATGCGCCAACAGCAATTGACTATTTGGAAAAGATGGGCGCCGCTTTTGATCCGAGTGCAGATGGAACTCGTGCGTTGACTCGCGAAGGCGGACACTCAAGGTCACGCATTGTGCACGCGGGCGGCGATCAGTCGGGTGCCGAGATTCAACGAACGCTTGATGAAAACGCAATTAATGCTGGTGTGGAAGTTCTGGAAAATGCATTCGCTCTCGACTTGGTGTTTGGGCCAAACCTTGCGTCGGGCAAACGTCAAGTTGCTGGCATACGTATTGCGATGCTCAATAGCGATGGCACAGTTGCAAGTGTTGGTGTGGTTACTGCGCGCGCGATCGTGATTGCGACTGGTGGCTATGGCCAGGTGTTTGCAAGCACATCTAATCCACCTGCGGTAACTGGCGATGGTCACGCACTTGCACTGCGTGCAGGACTCACGTTGCGCGATCTGGAATTTGTGCAGTTTCATCCAACGGTGTTGTGGCAAGAAGTTGGTTCAACAAAACAGCAGGTATTGATCTCGGAAGCGGTGCGTGGCGAAGGCGCAGTGTTGTTTGATGCTGCTGGCGAAAGAATTATGCAAGGCGTGCACCCGCAAGAAGACTTGGCGCCGCGAGATGTGGTTGCTGCAGCGATCAGTGCGCGGATGGCGCAAAACATAAATGGTGTAGATGACCACGTGTATTTGGATGCGACACATATTGGCGAACGCTTTGCAACACGGTTTCCATTCATTACCAAAGCGTGTAATGCGGCAGGCATTGACCCACAGCACGATCGCATTCCTGTTGCACCAGCCGCTCACTACACATGTGGTGGGATTGACTCAAACATGGATGGAACCACCGAAGTTGAAGGGTTGTACGCCGTTGGCGAAGTGGCCTACACCGGCGTGCATGGCGCCAATCGACTGGCATCAAACAGCCTGACCGAAAGTCTTGTAGTGGGCACGCGAGTTGGTCGCAACTTGGCTTGGAAGATGCCGACTCGCGTTGAACCAATAATTGATGCGATCGATCCGCAGGCAAACAACACGGTGGGACTGTTGGATGACTCGTTGCGCGCGCACGTGCGTGTGACGATGTCGAAACATGTTGGCGTATTGCGCAGACCAGACGGCCTGCAATTGACGATGGATGCGTTAGCAGTGGTGGCAGAAAAGATTGATGCCAAGACACCAGCATCGCGACGCAACTTTGAAGCAACGAATATTTTGACAGTAGCCACAGCCGTTGCTGCATCGGCATTGGCCCGCACCGAGAGCAGGGGATGCCATCGCCGCACCGACACGGTAGAGCCTCGCGATATTTGGTTGCGACATTTACAAGTTTCATTGCGTAATGATCAATTGATCATTGCCAATTTGCCAACAGAGAGTGCCTAGCGATGCAGTACCACCAGCTCTCTGATGCAACTGCTCAACGATTAGTGGCGAGTGGGCTCGTGCTGGATGACGTGCGTCGTCTAATAGCGGTTGCGATCGATGAAGACTTAAAAAATGGTCACGACGTGACCACCAATGCGACAGTGCCAGCAAGCCAACGAGGCACCGGAGTATTTGCTACTCGTGCCAATGGATGTATTGCAGGGCTTGACGTATCAATTGCCGTGCTCGAGATGGTGTGTGGCAGCGACCAGATTGTGGCGAACAAACACGTGGATGATTGTGCTCGGGTAAAGCCTGGCGACAAACTGATGAGTGTTGATGCACCCACACGTGGATTGCTGACTGCCGAGCGCACTGCGCTCAACTTGCTGTGCCATCTCAGTGGTGTTGCAACTGCAACGAGCGAGTGGGCAGATGCGCTTGCCAAAACCGGTGCACAGGTGCGCGACACACGCAAAACAACACCGGGTATGCGCGCACTCGAAAAATATGCGGTGCGCTGTGGTGGAGGAGCGAATCATCGCATGTCGTTGTCGGATGCCGCGCTTGTGAAAGATAATCACATTGCTGCAGCAGGTGGGGTGGCCGAAGCATTTGCATTGGTGCGTGCTGCAGAGCCGAATATCGCGATAGAGATTGAAGTTGACACGCTTGACCAGTTGAAAACTGCGCTACACGCAGGAGCCGATTTGGTGTTGCTCGACAACATGACGCCAGCAACGCTGAAAGAAGCGGTGGCAATTGCTGCGAGTCATCGAAACGCAACTGGCAAAGACGTGATCTTGGAGGCGAGCGGAGGACTGACACTTGAATCAGCCGCCGCAGTTGGCGCCACTGGCGTGCGCTACATCTCGGTGGGTGCTCTTACGCACTCGGCCAGAGTGCTTGACATCGGGCTAGATCTGTAGCAGTTATTACAGCAGAAGTATTGAGCGTTGGTGAACGCTCGTGATTGCAGCAAGCAACATAGGTGCATACGTACGGTGATCGGTGTAGACAGAATTGTGTGCTCCATCAATAAAGTGTGCGTCTACATCGTCAAGCAATTCGATCAGTCGCTGCTGGCGATCAACTGCAACGACCTGATCTTTGGTGGTGATCACAACTGACGTTGGCACATCGACTTGTTTGAGCCACGAAGTTGAATCGAAGTTTCCGATCGCGCTACCCGCTTCAATAATTTTGCGCCAATCATGCGAAGCCATTTGCTCTATTGCCCACGGCTCAAGACCCTCACCTTTGCGTTGCATATACAACTGTTCGGTCAGCCAATCAATGGTTTGGTTAGGGGTGAGACGCGCAAGTACCGCCAATCCTGTGAGCCCCAAGAACGACAGTCGCTCTTCGCGTGACACCGCAAAACTTGCAGCAGTCGAGCACAAGACAAGTCCACGTACTCGCGATTCATGACGCTTCCAGACCAACTGGGCAATGGTGCCACCCATGGAGTAACCAACCGGAATGAACGTATTGATGCCGAGCACATCGGCGATTGCAGCAACGTCGTCGGCGCAATCTTCTAAACGAAATGGACTTTTAGAATTGATGCCTTTGCCATGACCGCGATGGTCTGGTGCAATGATGCGAAAATGTTCGCCCAGCGTGTCAAATACGGTGAACCAGTTGAGATCTGCAGTTGCTGTCCAACCGTGCAACAGAAAAATTGTTGGAGCACCAGGTGGCCCCTGCACCTCGCGAATAAATGTTTGACCACGACCCGGTAATTCGAGCGCACGACCTGGAGGGAGCGACATTGTGCGAGTTGATGCTTTCTATTGTGCGGTCTGTGTATCGAGCACTTTGACTTTGAGCTTGCCATTTGGTGCGTCGTAGGAAACCGTTGCGCCTTTTTTTGAACCAAGCAGGCTTGAACCGAGCGGAGAACTTGGGCTCATCACGCTGACATCGCCAGCCTCTGGGCGCTCTTCAACATGTCCAATCAAGTAGCGCTCTGCATCAGAGTCGGCGTCGCCGTCGTAGACGATGGTGACGATGGTGCCAAGACCGACCACACCATCTGGTGCTGGTGGAATAATTTCGGCATCTTCCAAGAACGATTCGATTTGGCGAATGCGACCCTCCATATGACCCTGCTCGTCTTTGGCTGCGTGGTAGTCGCCATTTTCTTTGAGGTCGCCCATTTCGCGCGCTCGCTCGATCTTGTCGGCGACTTGAATACGGCCACGTGTGGTGAGATCAGTGAATTCGGCGGTTAAGCGGTCGTGGGCCGCTTGAGAAAGTTGGTGCTTTGCCATGCGCACAAAGGTTAGCGGTGCATATTGCGCCCTACGATATAGGGGGTATGGCCACGTCAAAAACAACTGCACCATCTGGCAAGAAGCATCGCATCGCTGTCATAGGTGGCGACGGCATTGGACCAGAAGTCGTGCAAGAGGCGCTCAAAGTTTTGCGTTCTGCTGGAGCACAACTTGAGACAACCGATTTTGATTTGGGTGGCGCGCGGTATTTGCGCGATGGCGAAGTGTTGTCGGACGCGACGCTGGCGCAGTTGCGCAATTTTGATGCGATCTTGCTTGGCGCTGTTGGCACGCCTGGCGTACCGCCGGGTGTGATTGAGCGTGGGCTGTTACTAAAGATGCGTTTTGAGTTGGACTTGTACATCAATCGTCGACCATTTGCAGGCACGGCACCTGGGCACACTGCGCCTCATGACTTCATTGTGATTCGTGAAAACACCGAAGGGCCATATGTTGGCGAAGGTGGAGTGTTGCGCAAAGGTACGCCACAAGAAGTTGCAACACAGGGCAGCGTCAATACTGCGCACGGCGTAGAGCGTTGCGTGCGCTACGCATTTGAGTTGGCTGCAACACGCTCTCGCAAACATCTCACGCTCGTGCACAAAACAAACGTGCTCACATTTGCTGGTGACTTGTGGCAGCGCACCTTCGATCGTGTTGCAAAAGAGTTTCCTCAAGTGGCAACTGCGTACAACCATGTTGATGCCGCCTGCATTTATTTTGTGCAAGACCCACATCGCTACGACGTGATCGTGACTGACAATTTATTTGGCGACATCCTCACCGACTTGGGTGGAGCAGTGAGCGGTGGAATCGGCATTGCGTCATCTGCAAACCTCAACCCCGCTGGCACAGGACCATCGATGTTTGAACCTGTGCACGGTTCGGCACCAGACATCGTGGGCACAGGCAAGGCCAACCCCGTTGCGGCCATTTTGTCGGCAGCACACATGCTTGAGTTTTTGGGAGAGGATGCAATGGCTGAGCGCGTGCGCGCAGCATGCCAAGCACCAGCAAGTGGCTCAACTAGCCAAATGGGCGATGAAATTAGTGCCAGAGTCGCCAAATAAGAGCGATAGTTTGGAAAGACGTTTAACAAACAGATCACAAACGAGGAAATCATGCCTATTACTACGACACCAAAAATTTGGATGAACGGCAAGCTTGTCGATTGGGACAAAGCGCAAGTGCACGTGTTGACACACACGTTGCATTACGGCACCGGAGTATTTGAGGGCATTCGCGCATACGAGACCAAGAATGGTCCAGCCATTTTTCGGCTCACTGATCACATCAAGCGTTTGTACAACTCGGCAAAAATCATGGGCATGGACATGCCGTACTCAGTTGAAGAAATTGTTCAAGCAACAAAAGACACGGTGAGATCAACTGGATTGCCAGCGTGCTACATCCGTCCACTCGCGTATTACGGATATGGCGAAATGGGATTGAACACGTTGCCTTGCAAAGTAGACATTGCTATTGCCTGCTGGCCGTGGGGTGCATATTTGGGTGATGATGCAGTTGAAAAAGGGGTGCGCATGAAGGTTTCTTCGTGGACTCGTCACGATCACAACACAATGCCTCCGGCCGCAAAAACTGTGGGCAACTACGTCAATTCGACACTTGCAAAAGTAGAAGCACTCAAGGCCGGATACGACGAGGCGATCATGCTTGCGCCAAACGGTTTGATTGCCGAATGCACAGGAGAGAACATTTTCTGTGTGCGCGACGGCATTATTTTGACCCCGCCTACATCGGCTGGTGCGCTCGAGGGCATTACGCAAAACAGCGTGATGCGCATTGCGCGAGACTTGGGCTACGACATTCGTGTCGACAACATTGCACGAAGCGACTTGTACATCGCCGACGAAATCTTTGCCTGCGGCACCGCCGCCGAAGTTGGTTCGGTGAGCATGGTGGACGAGCGTTTGATTCCGTGTCCAGGCCCTAAGACGAGGGCCATTGCTGCGGCATATGCCAAGGCTGTGCGTGGTCAAGACGAGCGCTATATCGACTGGTGTGAACTGGCCTAAATAACATCGCAAATAACAGTGTTGTGAGTAAATAGGGGATATCCCCACCCAAATCCACAGACTTATCCCCAGCGTTATTCACAGATGGGCTATAGCTTTGAGCCGATTGTCCCCAATGTTTTCCACAAACCCTTACGGGTGATGTTGGCGAACCACTACCTGCGGGGTGATACTGGAGACTGTGAATCACTTCGGAGCAACCTCAGCAAGCATCGCGATCATCATTATTAGTTAGGCGTGCGTCTTTCGACGTTCGCCCAAGCCGCCCTCAAGGGCGGCTTTTTTAATCCCTGAAATAAGCGAAAACTTTGAAAAGAGAAAAAATGAAAGCAGCACAGAAAAACACCACAGTCGAAGTGTTTGATACAACCCTGCGCGACGGCATGCAGGTGGAAGGCGTATCGGCCAGCGTCGAAGACAAGTTGCGCATCGCTGAGCAACTTGATTATTTGGGTGTGCACTTCATTGAAGGTGGATGGCCAGGCGCAAACCCAAAGGACATTGAGTTTTTCGCCCGTGCTCAAAAAGAATTGAAACTGACAACGTCAACACTGGTGGCATTTGGTTCGACACGCCGACCGTTGGGCAAAGTGGACGATGATCCGACGCTGCGCAACTTGATCGAATCGAACACGCCTGCGGTATGCATCGTTGCAAAATCATCGGACTATCACGTAGAGCAAGCATTGCAGACAACGCTTGACGAAGGCTTGGCCATGATTGGCGACTCGGTGAAGTTTTTGCACGGTGCTG
>JAIOXC010000031.1 GCA_021741795.1 Ilumatobacteraceae bacterium
TCATCGATCAGCGTTGGCGCGAACATCTTGAAGAGATGGATTATCTGCAAGAGGGCATCAACCTGCGAGCGATGGGTCAAAAAGATCCACTCACCGAATGGCAGCGTGAAGGCTTCGAGATGTTTGGCACCCTGATGAAGGGCATTGCTCAAGACTTTGTCAAGTACGTCATGCACGTGCAAGTTGTGAAAAATGAGTCGCCTGTATTGCAGGTGAGCAACCTTCAAGAATCATCTTTTGATACCGAGACAGACGGTGGTTTCGCCGCGATTGCTGCTGCAGAAACCGGCGTGCCGATGCAGTCCGAGCCAGCCCTGAAGACGATTGTCAAGTCGGCTGATGACTGGTCGACAACCCCGCGCAATGCGATGTGCCCTTGCGGTTCGGGTAAGAAGTACAAGTTGTGCCACGGGCGCAACTAATTTACTTCTCTTCACTATGCGCGATTTTTCCAACGACCTCACCGAAATTCGGCGACGTGTGAGTGAAGCCTTTGTCTATCTCAAGGTAGAGGCAGGTGGTGAGCGAATGAAAGTTCTTGAGATTGATGTTGCTCGCCCCGATTTGTGGGACGACCAAGACAATGCCAAAAAAGTCAATACCGAATACGTCAATCTCAAAGCAGACTTGGACGAATTTGTGCAACTTTCAGGGTCGGTAGATGATTTAGAGGTGCTGCACGAAATGGCGCGCGAAATTGATGATGCAAGCCAAGAACCAGATCTTGAAAATGGCATCAACGGTGTGCGGTCAAAGCTTGATGCGCTTGAGTTGCGCAGTTTGTTCACCGGCGTACACGATGAGATGGATGCAATTGTGCAGATCAATGCCAAAGACGGCGGTGTTGATGCTCAGGACTGGAGCGAGATGCTCTTGCGCATGTACACGCGATGGGCAGAGCGCAGCAACTTTGCAATCGAGATTGGTGATATCTCGCTTGGCACCGAAGCGGGTATTTTGTCAGCCGACTTCACAGTGCGCGGTCGATATGCGTACGGGCTGCTCACGTCAGAACGCGGCACACATCGTTTGGTGCGCATCAGCCCGTTTGATAATCAAGGTCGGCGCCAAACAAGTTTTGCCAGCGTTCAAGTGTGGCCAATTCTTGAAGAAGCCGATGTCGAAATTAATGAGACTGATATTCGCATGGAAGTGTTTCGAGCATCAGGCGCTGGTGGACAGCACGTCAATAAGACATCGTCTGCAGTAAGACTCATTCACGAACCAACAGGACTCGTTGCGTCGTCACAACAAGAGCGCTCGCAATTACAAAACCGTGAGAGTGCGTTGAAGCGCCTCAAGACAATGGTTGCATCGCGGATCGAAGAAGAACGTGATGCTGCAATGAAAAAAATTGCGGGCAAGCCATCGGCGATTGGCTGGGGCAGCCAGATTCGTTCGTATGTGATGCAGCCATATCAGATGGTGAAAGATGTGCGCACCGAGATTGAGAGCGGAAACATTGCAGGGGTTCTGGATGGAGATCTGAATCTCTTTATGGAGGGCTACCTCAGGTGGCGCCGTGCAAACTCGGATTCATAAACTAAACTGACTGTTTGTCGCCTGGAAGGGGCCCCATGATCCGTTTGGAAAGTGTGACCAAGAGGTACGGCACCGAAACGGTGGCCGTTCGAGATGCAAGTTTCGATATCGCTAAAGGCGACTTCGTGTTTTTGGTCGGGCCATCCGGATCTGGCAAGTCGACCCTCTTGCGACTGATTAACCGCCAAGAGCAACCAGAACGTGGCGAGGTGTGGGTGGCTGGGCAAAACGTCAACGAGATGGCCGAGTCGCGCGTTCCGTATTTGCGCCGCAACATGGGAAATGTGTTTCAGGACTACAAGTTGCTGCCCAACAAGACAGTGTTTGAAAACGTTGCGTTTGCTCTCGAGGTTATTGGCAAGCCACGACACGTCATCAATCGACAGGTGCCAGTTGTGCTCGAGTTGGTTGGTCTTGCTGGCAAGGAAGATCGTTTTCCAGAGCAGTTGTCGGGAGGAGAGCAACAGCGTGTGTCGATCGCGCGAGCCTTTGTTAATAGACCGCTGATCATGTTGGCCGATGAGCCAACAGGCAACCTCGATCCAGCAACAGGCGAAGGCATCATGGCGCTATTGGAAGAGATCAATCGCACGGGCACCACAGTGGTGATGGCAACTCACGACCACCGCGTAGTGAATGCAATGCGCAAGCGCGTTATTCAACTTGACCGTGGTGTCATCGTGCGCGACCAAGAGCGCGGGGTGTACGAATGATCGCCCGCATTGCGTACGCATTTCGCGAGATGTGGGCAAGCTTTAGGCGCAACCTCACGCTCACCATCGCAGCCATTCTTACTTCAGCGATTGCCCTGTTATTGGTGGGCACAACGTTTTTGATCCAACGTGCGTTCGATAATTTGTTGGTTCAATGGCGCGGGGACGTGGAGATGATCGTGTTTGTGCGCAGCGATGCAACACCCGAGCAGATCTCGTTGATCGACCAGACAATTAAGGCTGCACCAACCATCATTGATGCTGAAAAGTTGCAGTACCTCGACAAAACACAAAGTTACGAAGAAGCGAAACGAATTTTTGTTGGAGATCCTGTCACCTTGAGTCTGTTGACCCCCGACAACATTCCGTCGCAGTTCAAGGTTGTGCCAATTACTCAAGACCCAGAACTTGTGCGCAGTTTGAGTGAGCAATATCGATCGTTGCCTGGCGTGCAAGATGTGGCGCTCGCTGAAGACGAGTTTCAAGTGATCTCAACGCTGTCTCGCTTTGTACGCACTGTCACATTGGTGATGTCGCTTGTCTTGTTGGTCGTAGCAGTCGGACTGATCTGGAACACGATTCGTACAGCGATGTTTGCGCGTAGGCGTGAAATAGAAGTGATGAAATTGGTTGGAGCAACAAACTGGTTCATCCGCGTGCCGTTCATGCTTGAAGGCTTATTGCACGGTTTACTCGGGGGCATTGCATCTTGTGGTGGGCTGTGGGTACTCAACTCTGCATGGAGCAATGGCGTCGCTGGGTTTAAGCCCGGCACAGGAATCAGTTCGCTCGTTGTCCCGTCTAGTTATTTGACGGGAGTAATGCTGTTGATTCTTGCAATCGGTGCACTTGTTGGCGCCGTTGGGTCAGCCATTGCGGCCTCACGATTCCTAGACGTATAAAAACATAGACGTACAAACATATAAACGCAAAACTGTAAAGGCGCTCAGCACATGTACACAGAAATCATTTACGAGGTGAGCAACAACATCGCCACGGTCACGATGCATCGCCCAGACAAGATGAATGCGTTTACGGGTGTGATGATGAACGAGTTGTTGCAAGTATTCGACGAAATTGATACTGACGACAACGTGCGCGCAGTGATCGTTACAGGCAGTGGTCGCGCCTTTTGCGCGGGTGCCGACTTGTCGCACGGTGCAGACACATTTAGCGACGGCAAGATGAGCGGCCAAACTCCTTCATCGGTGCGTCGCGATGGTGGTGGCATGGTGACTCTGCGCATGTTTAGGTGCAACAAGCCAATCATTGGTGCGATCAACGGTGCTGCCGTTGGTATCGGCGCAACGATGACGTTGCCAATGGATATTCGCATCGCTGCCGACACGGCCAAGATGGGTTTTGTGTTCACTCGACGCGGCATTGTGCCAGAGGCTTGTTCTTCGTGGTTTTTGCCGCGTCTAGTCGGTATCGCTCAAGCCCAGGAATGGGTATTAACCGGACGGGTCTTTTTGGCAGACGAAGCATTGCGCGGTGGACTCGTGCGCAGTATTCATCCGCAAGCCGAGTTATTGCAAGTTGCTCGTGACCTTGCGCAAGAAATTGTGGACAACACGGCTCCGGTGTCGGTGGCACTTGCTAGGCAGATGATGTGGCGAATGATTGGGGCTTCGCACCCGATGGAGGCGCATCGTGTTGACTCACGTGGCATTCAAGAACGCGGTCGTTCGGCAGACACTCGCGAAGGTGTGATGAGCTTTTTGCAAAAGCGACCAGCGGTGTTTACCGACAAGGTGAGCACAGACATACCAGACATTTTTGTGGGCTGGGAAGAACCAGAGTTTTTCTAGTTCATGAGTCTTTTTGAAGAAGTAGGTGGCTCGCAATTTTTTGATCGATTGGTCGAGCGTTTTTACGAAGGTGTTGCAACAGATGATGTGTTGCTGCCGTTGTACCCAGAGCAATCGGACTTAAGTGGGGCAAAAGAACGCCTCACACTTTTTCTGCAGCAATATTGGGGTGGACCAACGACATATAGCGATGAACGCGGGCATCCCAGGTTGCGACAAAGACATTTTCCATTTGTGATTGGCGAACTAGAGAGAGATCGTTGGATGGTGCACATGATGGCCGCAGTCGATGAACTCTCACCCAATGAGACGGTTCATCAGCAATTGATGGAATATATGGCGATGGCATCAACAGCCATGATCAATTCGCCAAGCGCAACTATTTGAGTGCGTAACACGCAATTGCGGTGGCCGACGCAACATTGAGCGAGTCAATCCCGACTGCCATTGGAATGTTGGTCAGGATTGTGCACGCTTCGAGCGCGGCTTCGCTGAGACCCTGGCGTTCAGAACCGAGCACAAGTGCGCGGGGTTGAGAGTCGGCAAGGTTGATGTGATTCATCGGCAGCACTGGCTTGGTTGGGTGGTTCAATGTCATGCCCACAACGGCGAAGCCGCGGCTCGCAAGTTGACTCAACGTGGTTGAGATGTCGGTAATTCGCGCATAGGGCAAGTTGAAAGTGGTGCCCATCGATACTCGCAATGCTCGGCGGGTGAGTGGATCGGACGAAGTGGTGTCGAGCAGCATTGCGTCCCATCCAAGAGCAACTGCGCTTCGTGCGATGGCGCCAACGTTGCTGGGGTTGTCGATGCAATCAAGAATGACGAGCCGTGTAGACGAATCAATTAATGATTGTGCTTCGCGCAACGCTGGACGGTGAAATACGCCGATTGCGTCGAGTGGAACACCGAGCCCGGTCACTTCGCGGCGAATGTCGGCCGAGGCGCTCAGTGTGATGCCGCCATGTTGGGTGATGTCGGCAACGAAATCTTGTGCACATTTTGGGTCGCATAAGACAACCGAAGGTTTGCAACCAGCTTCGAGTGCGCGACGGACAACGAGGTCGCCTTCTGCGACAAACATTCCATTTGATTCGAGGTTGTTGACTTGTGCGGCCTTACGTTGCGCGATGGTGTTGAGTTGTCGTTCGCGCCAACGAAATGCATTCAGCCGTTCGTCAGATGCATCGTCGACTTCGATAATCACGAAAAGTTATTTTAGAATTGCCATGGGAAGGCGTCCCAGTTTGGGTCGCGCTTTTCAAGAAAAGCGTTGCGTCCTTCTTCTGCTTCATCTGTCATGTAGGCAAGTCGTGTGGCCTCTCCGGCAAACACTTGTTGGCCAACGAGGCCATCATCGATCAAGTTAAACGAAAACTTGAGCATTCGCTGTGCGGTCGGGCTCTTCGAGTTGATCTCTTTGGCCCACTGCAGTGCTGTTGCCTCAAGTTCGGCGTGTGGTACGACGGCATTGACCATGCCCATGCGCTGCGCGTCGTCGGCGGAGTATTCACGGCCAAGGAAAAAGATTTCTCTGGCAAACTTTTGGCCAACTTGTCGCGCAAGATATGCCGAGCCAAAGCCGCCATCAAAACTTGCAACATCGGCGTCGGTTTGTTTAAAGCGAGCGTGTTCTTTACTTGCCAATGTGAGGTCGGAAACCACATGCAAACTGTGTCCGCCACCCGCGGCCCAACCTGGCACCACGCAGATCACAATCTTTGGCATGAATCTGATTAAACGTTGCACCTCGAGAATGTGCAGTCGACCAGTGCGACCTTGATTAATAGTGCTTGCGGTGTCGCCGTCGGCGTACTTGTAGCCGTCCTTGCCGCGAATACGTTGGTCACCTCCGCTACAAAATGCCCAGCCACCATCTTTTGGTGATGGTCCGTTGCCGGTCAGTAGTACACAACCGACATCGGTTGTTTGGCGTGCGTGATCGAGAGCGACAAAGAGTTCGTCGACTGTTGCCGGACGAAAAGCGTTGCGCACTTCTGGGCGATTAAACGCGATGCGAACTGTGCCATGGGCGAGTGCGCGATGGTAGGTGATGTCATGAAACGAGAAACCTTCAACCTCACGCCAAACTGTTGGATCAAAGATGTCGGAAACCTGTTTGGTGTTCACCGTTCTATCTTACAAACTAGACACGTTGGCGCGGTGGGCGTGCTCGGGGTGCTCGAACACGAACCGTTCTGCCCATTCTTTGGAGGTGACATCAGATTGCTTCTTTGTTTGTGGGGCAGGCACCGTATCGATAGGAGAGTCAATGTGGTTCATCACCAGACGAACCGTTGCATCCATGTCACGAGTCAGTTGCTCGTAGGTGATGTCAAGCGGCACGATGTTGTTGTTGACAAAATAACTTTGCCACTGAGCATTTTCGTCGGCGATGCGATTGAGTGCGCTTTCAATTGCGTCGCCGTCATAGATGGGCTCACGTTGCACTTCCATATTGCTGTTCCACGACTCACTTTGGGATGCACGGACAAATGAAATTGCCTGGCGGATCTCGTTTTGGCGCATGATGCGCACCCATCGCACAGGCACACCCCAATAGTTGACGTTCAGATCGAGGTCGAGCATGTGGCGCTTGTATTGATTCCAATGCATTTTGATTCCGAACACTCCGTTTTGTGTGGTATTGATTTCGGCAAGACGGGTGAGGTAGGTCAAATACGAGCGGTGGGAAAAATACGAAATATCACGCCATGCCGATTTGCCAAGCAGTTTGCGAAGTGCGCTCAGAGGTCGGCGAGTTTGGGTGATCGTTGGCACTCCATATTTATCGCGGAAGCGCACAAAGTTTTGGGTGTGGATGTTGAGGTATTCCACTGGGGTGCCAGCGGCCAACGTGCCACGCAGTATTGAGCACAACAGTGTGGAACCGGTGCGCTCGACCGAGGCGACAACCAGCAATTTTTTAGTTTCCACGCTTCAGATCCTAGAAGAAAGGGCCATTGCTGATACCGTTTTGCCGCAGTTATCAATACATATCCCCCCAACACACATTCAATGGAGACGACTATGGCCGCACAACTCACACTCGCCGACTGGACAAAGCGCGCAGGTCAAAAAGTATCGCGCACGCGGTTATTCATTGACGGCAAGTTTGTAGATGCGGCAAGTGGCAAAACATTTGAGTCGATCAATCCTCGCGATGGAAGCATCATTGCGCATGTCGCTGAAGGCGATGTTGAAGATGTCAATCGTGCGGTTGCAGTAGCAAAGCGCACGTTTGATGCCGGCATCTGGAGCGAGATGGCACCACTCGATCGAAAGAATGTGATGCTCAAGTGGGCGCAGTTGATTCGCGATCATGCCGAAGAGTTGGCGTTGCTCGAAACCATGAATTGTGGCAAACCAATCAGCGATTCACTCAACGTGGACGTTGCATCGTGCGCCAACAACATTCAGTGGTATGCCGAAACTATTGACAAGTTGTACGGCGAGATTGCTCCTGTGCCTCGTGATTCGATTGCATTGATTGAGCGCGAGCCAATGGGCGTTGTCGGAGCAGTGGTTCCGTGGAACTACCCACTGATTATTAGTTCATGGAAAGTTGGCGCTGCACTTGCAGGTGGCAACTCGGTTATCCTGAAGCCAGCCGAACAATCGCCGTTGTCGGCGCTGTTGTTTGCCGAACTCGCAGTGCAGGCCGGTTTGCCTGCTGGCGTATTCAACGTGGTCAACGGCTTTGGCCCAAGCTGTGGCGGCACACTCGGCAAGCACATGGATGTCAACAAACTGGCCTTCACGGGCTCGACCGAAGTTGGTAAGTATTTCTTGAAGTACTCCGCTGAAAGTAATGCAAAAGCGGTTTCACTCGAGTTGGGTGGCAAGACACCGCATGTGGTGTTGAGTGACTGTCCAGATATCGATGCTGCGGCATCGGCGATTGCGTGGGGTGTGTTTTACAACGCTGGCCAAACATGCCATGCCGGTACTCGCATGGTTGTTGACCAAAAGATTGAAGACGAGTTGTTGCAAAAGATTCAGGATGTCTCAAAGACGATCATGCCTGGCGACACCTACGACCCGAAGACCGCGATGGGAACAATTGTGGATCGCTCGCAATTCGATCGCGTGAACGAGTACATCAACATTGGTAAGAGCGAGGGAGCAATTGTGCACACGGGTGGTTCGCCTGTTGAGCCAGTCAAGGGTGGCATCTTTATTCCACCAACAATCTTCAAAGGCGTAAAGCCGGGTATGCGCATCGAGCAAGAGGAAATCTTTGGTCCAGTGCTTGGTTCCATTCGAGTAACAAACGATGAAGATGCAGTGCGCATCGCAAACGACTCACAGTATGGTCTTGGTGCTGCTTTATGGACACGAGACGTTTCGAAGGCCCACAAGATTGCACGTCAGTTGCGTGCAGGGACTGTATGGGTCAACACGTTTGATCGCAGTTCAATCACCACGCCGTTCGGTGGATTTAAACAATCGGGTACAGGACGAGATCGCTCGTTGCACTCGATCGAGGGCTACACCAACTTGAAGACAACTTGGATTCAGTTATGACAGGAGAACATATGCGTTGCGGATTCATCGGACTAGGTCACATCGGCAAGTTTTTGGCAGGCAGTTTGGTGCGCAATGGCTTTGAAGTCACTGTGTACGACCTCAACGCCGACGCAGCAGCACCACTCGTTGCCAAAGGAGCAAAGTTGGCTGGCTCGATCAAAGAGTTGTGCGATGCATCCGACACGGTGTTTACGTGCCTGCCTTCTCCGCGTGCAATTGATGCTGTTGTTGCCGGTAGTGGTGGAGTGATTGAGTCACTTGCCGACCGTGCTACTCGCGCAACATGGATTGATATGAGCACCAATGACCAAGATGAAACATTGCGTCTTGGAGCGATGTGTGAAGCAAAGGGCATCAATGTTCTCGAGTCGCCTGTAACTGGCGGTGTGCACAAAGCAGCACATGGAGATATCACGGTGCTTGTCGGTGGCGACCAAGCAGTGTTTGCTGCGCACGAAAAGGCTCTCAATGCGATGGGTCAACCGGGGTTGTACATCGGCAAGTTGGGGGGTGCCGCAGTGATCAAAGTGATCACCAACATGCTCGCATTCATTCACTTGGTCGCCGCAGGCGAAGCGTTGATGCTCGCAAAGCGTGGAGGCCTCGACCTCGGTGTGGCTTTTGAGGCAATCAAGCAATCTTCGGGCAACAGTTTTGTGCACGAAACAGAAAGCCAAGTGATTCTCAACGGCAGTTACAACATCAACTTCACTATGGACTTGGCGCTCAAAGACATGGGCTTTGCGCTCGGATACGGCAAAGAGTTTGGTGTGCCACTTGCATTGGCAACTTTGACGAATGAGCAATTTGTGTTGGCAAAAGCCGCCTACGGTGGCGAGGCTTGGTCATCGCAAGTAGTCAAGTTGCTCGAAGATGCAACTGGATCAGACTTGCGTGCCCCGGGCTTTCCTGCTGAATTGGAATAGAGTCTTTCTCGTTAGTCCAATGTAAGCACTGGGGGTACGTGTGGCACACAAAAGAACTCGCAGAGAATTGGCTGCTGCTTTTCGATGGGCTGCCAGACTTGATTACCACGAGGGTATAGCCAACCATTTCAGTGTCGCTGTCAGCGATGACGGTCAAGAGTTTTTAATCAACACACGTGGCATGCACTTTTCTCGCGCGCAGGCAAGTCAGTTGGCGCTAGTGACAACAGCCGATCGGGCGTCTGACCCAGTTGCACAGAAGGTAGATGCAACGGCTTGGATTTTGCATTCGTTTATTCATCGCAATGTGCCGAGAGCCAGATGCATTTTGCACACCCACATGCCGTACACAACGGCACTGGCAAGTTTGAAAGATTTTGAATTTTTGATGCTGGATCAAAATGCTTGTCGTTTTTATGATCGCATCGCATACGACCGCCACTATGCGGGCATGGCACTTGAACCCACCGAGGGCGAGCGCGTAGCTTCGCTTCTTGCTGATGGCAAAGACATCTTGTTTCTTGCCAACCACGGCGTGTTGGTTGTCGCGGACACGATTGCACAAGCCTTTGATGAGCTGTACTACCTCGAAAAGGCAGCACAATTGCAAGTGATTGCTCTGTCGACTGGGCGCGAACTCCAAATCGTCGACAATGAGACTGCGGCCCTTGCATGCAAGCAGTGGCGCGAGTATCCAGGGGCTGCCGAGTTGCATTTTGCGGCTTTGATGGACATTCTTGATATTGAGTCAGCCGACTACATTAAGTGAGTCCGTTTAAACCCCCAAGAGCCAAAAGGTAGAACAATTCTATGAAAGCAGCAGTGTGTCGCGAGTTTGGTAAGCCACTCGTCATCGAAGAAGTACAACTTGCTGATGCCGGTCCTGGCGAAGTTCGCGTCAAGGTTTCAGCCGTAGCAATTTGTCACAGCGATATCACCTATGCAGAGGGTTCGTGGGGCGGCACATTGCCAGCCATCTATGGTCATGAGTGTGCTGGCGTTGTCGAAAAAGTTGGCGCTGATGTCACGACTGTCAAAGTGGGAGAGCACGTTGTTGTCACATTGATTCGCTCGTGTGGACATTGCCACGGTTGCAGCATGGGTAACCCTGTTACCTGCAGTACGCAATTTCCTCTCGATGCCAAGTCGCCGATCACCGATGCAAAAGGCAACTCGATTGTGCAGAGTATGCGCACCGGTGGCTTCGCCGAGTTCGTACTTGTGCACGAGTCACAGTGCGTTACGGTTCCAAAAAACATTCCAATGGCAAGTGCATCGCTCCTTGCGTGCGGTGTCATCACTGGTTTTGGTGCCGTCACCAATACCGCAAAAGTTCCAGCCGGAAGTCATGTGGTTGTAATTGGCACCGGTGGTGTTGGTCTCAATGCGATTCAGGGTGCTCGAGTGAGCGGCGCACGTACAGTCATTGCGATTGATATCGCTGACAACAAGATTGCTGCAGCAAAAGATTTTGGTGCAACACATGGCATCAACTCCAAAACCGAAAACGTTGCAGAGCGTGTAATTGAGCTCACCGATGGTCGCGGTGCCGACTACGTGTTTGTGACTGTTGGAGTGAAGTCGGCATTCGACTCGTCATACGGCATGCTGGCCAAGAGTGGTTCGGTGGTGCTTGTAGGCATGCCGGCGAGCGGTGTGATGTCAGAAATTGATCCTGGCACGATGGCTGCTTACAGCCAAAATATTCTGGGTTCAAAGATGGGTTCGGCTCGAATTCAAGTCGACATTCCGAACCTTGTTGGTTTGTACAACCAGGGTCGGGTCAAGTTAGACGAACTCGTCACCAAGACATATCCGATCGAAGAAATCAATGAAGCAATCGACGCAGTAAAGCGCGGCGAGGCACTTCGCAACGTGATTGTGTTCTAGGCGACTGCTCTCTCATGAAAATTGTCGACGTCAAAACATTTGTGGTGGGTAACCCACCTCCGCGTTTTGGCGGTCGCTACTTTATTTTTGTCAAACTCACTACTGATTCAGGCATTACTGGAATTGGTGAGGTCTACACCGCTACCTATTCTCCGCATCTTGTAGCCAAGATGATTGAGGAAGTTGCTCAACGTCACGTTGTTGGCAGTGATCCGTTTCATATCGAGATGATGTGGCGCAATGTGTATGGCCGCGGGTATTCGTTGCGCCCCGACCTCACAACGGGCGGCATCGTGAGCGGTATCGAGATGGCCATGTGGGACATCTGTGGCAAAGAGACGGGCAAACCGGTCTACGAATTGTTGGGTGGTCGTGTGCACGAAAAATTGCGCGCGTATACGTATCTGTATCCACCCGTTGGCGTCGATGTTTATGCGGATGACCCGGTGTACAACGATCCAGATGCTGCTGCAGAGGCCGCGGTACGTGAAGTTGAACGTGGCTTTACTGGAGTCAAGTTTGATCCAGCCGGAAGGTATTCGGTGTTTGATGGTCGCCAGCCTGCGTTGCATGCAATTGACCTCTCAGTCAAGATGGTGCGCGCAGTACGCGAAGCGATTGGCACTCGTGCCGACATCTTGTTTGGCACTCACGGACAATTCAGCGCGTCTGGCGCAATTCGACTTGCCAAGCAACTCGAAAAGTATGACCCACTGTGGTTTGAAGAACCAGTGCCGCCAGATTCGCCAGAAGAAATTGCCAAGGTTGCTCGCGCGACGAGCATTCCGATTTCGGCAGGCGAGCGACTCACCACAAAGTACGAGTTTCATCAACTCCTCAAAACTGGCGCAGCATCAATTTTGCAACCAAACCTTGGGCGTTGCGGTGGATTGCTTGAAGGCAAGAAGATTGCATCAATGGCCGAGGTGTATCACGCACAAATCGCACCGCATTTATATTGCGGCCCAGTTGTTGCCGCTGCCAATATTCAACTTGCCACATGTACGCCAAACTTTTTGATTCTTGAAACCATTCAGGGGTGGCAGGGCTTCCATGCCGAACTCGTGAAAACGTCGATCAAGTTTGAAGGTGGCTTCATCATCCCACCGACCGAACCTGGTTTGGGTATTGAACTGAATGAGAAAGTTGCACTCGCTAATCCATATACGGGCAGTGAGCTGCACCTCGAGATGAGTTCGGTGCCAGCAACACTGTTGTAGTTTTTGATCATCATGTCTCTTGGTCGCGCGATTCCACTGTGGCAAGACGGTGTCGAGTTTGATGCAGCCACTCGTCACAACACTGGTGAACGTAGCGCTGTAGACGGTGTTGTCGAATCCGATGTCGTCATTGTCGGTGG
>JAIOXC010000032.1 GCA_021741795.1 Ilumatobacteraceae bacterium
GGCACGCTTCGTTCCATGTCTGCTTTTACAAGATCAATAGCAGTGCGCTGATCGGGTGTTTCTACAAAAGGGAATGCGCTTTCCATTTCGTGCTGCCATGGAGTGTCTTGAGAAAAAGCATGACCAATGGCATTCACTCTTCGCTGGTACAGCACAACGAGTTCTTGTGCGATTTCGCGAACTGCCGAACGAACTCGTTGTTTCGACCTTGCAAAGTCGCTGCCACCAAGGCGGTGCAGTGTTGGCTTTTCTCCTCCTATGTATTGACGAACTCCATCGATGTGATCGGTGGGTACATACAACTTGTCGCCGTCTTTATAGGCGAGCAACAAATAGTCACGCTCAGATCCGCTGATCTGTCGCTTGACCATTCCCTCATAGCGACCAACACCGTGATAGTGGTGCACCACATAGTCGCCCGGTTTGAGATCTTGAAAAACTGAAACGGTGTCGCGCTTGTTTGTTTTTGCGCGTGGTTGTCGGTGCATGCGCCGACGCCCAGTGAGGTCTGCTTCGGCGATGATCGACAGTTTGCAATTGGGTAGCGACATGCCGTAATGCAGCGGCGCCACGATCACGTTTACCGTCACGCCTTCTTGAGAGAAAACTTCTTTCAATCGATCGGCAGAGCCAGTACCTTCTGCGGCGATTACAACTGTCCATTTGTCGGACAACAACTGTTGAACACGTTTGGCCGTTGCTTGAGCATCACCAGAGATTGGGCCCCAACCAGTGGATTGCACCGAAGGGGCATCGATGGTCTCGGCTGGCAGCGACAACGACGTGGCTCGCAACGTTGTTGTAGAGCCAAGCAGTCTGTCAATTTCGGCGTGAAGTCGAGGAAATGTTTTTTCGGCATCGCGCGCCCACGTGGATGCAAGTGCTCGAGCAAGGTCATCTTCTTCTGCGAGCAGATCGTGCGCGCGGTCGCGCATGCGTCGAGGTTCGACCAACAGCAGTTCGCAGTGATCCGACAAAACATCGGTGAGCAGCAAATCTTTTTCAATTAACCATGGCAACCAACTTTCCATTCCATCGAAGTTGCCGCCGTCGGCCAAGCGGTCCCAATGTTCGCGACCCCACGACTCCGTGGCAACAAGTGAGCGCGCGCGGTCCATGACTTCATCGTCAAGTTGCAACTCGCGTGCCGCAAAAATAACTGCTTCGCTCAGCGGTTCGGTAGAACGTTGGTCGTTGACATTGAACGAAGTGAGTCTGTCTACTTCGTCGCCCCACAGGTCGATGCGCACAGGTGTATGAGAAGTGCTCGGGAAAATGTCGATGATCGAACCACGGCGCGCAATTTCGCCACGATGTTCGACCAGTTCTTCGCGGCGATAACCGCCGTTAACGAGCTGCTTGAGCAGTTCGTCGGCATCAAGTTCGGCGCCGGGACGAACGATGATCGGTTCAAAAGTGGTCGCATTTGGGCCAAGTTTTTGTAGCAGTGCTCGCACCGAGCCAACGACCACGCGCGGACGATCGGCGCCGCGCATGCGCCACAGCACTTCCATTCGGCGACCCATGGTTTCGACACTCGGGCTCACACGTTCGAATGGCAATGTCTCCCACGCAGGAAACAACAATGCATTTTGTGCGCCCAAAAACTGCACGAGGTCGTCGTGCAATTGTTGTGCACCCGTGCCCGTGGGGGTTGCGACAATCAATGTTGTCTGAGGTGAACGAGCACTCAGTGCGCTGATGATCAGTGCGCGTGCATTTTCTGCCACGGCGAGCACCGAGTTTTTGCCGCCAATTTCGCCAAGCGCCGGCTCGTGTGCTGCAACGACGATGAGGTCAGAAAGTTGCATGAAAATGAGTCAGGAATTCAGCGCGGACTAACGCGAGTTGATCTGTTGCATGGCGGCCTGTGCACCTTGAAGGACGATCAGAACTACTGCTTCTGCGGCAGTTACAACTGCAATGTCGAGGACCTGGCGCTCATTTTGTGGCACTCGAGACAAAACATGATCGGCGCCTTCGTCTTTTGAACTTGGTTTGCCGACGCCGATGCGCACGCGTACAAACTCCTGAGTCTTGAGATGTGTAGAGATTGAGCGAAGGCCGTTGTGACCAGCGAGCCCGCCACCGATTTTGATGCGCACCACACCTGGCTCGAGGTCGAGTTCGTCGTGGACGATAATGATGCGAGCAGGATCGTCGACGCCGTAGCGCAATGCCAGAGGACCAACCGCGTTACCGCTGTCGTTCATGAATGTTGTTGGTGTTGCGAGCAGCAGGTGAGTGTCACCCGAATGCACTTCGGCAACAAGCGCACGATCACGGGATGATTTGAGTGCAACTGAATATTTTTTGGCCAACGCCTCGACCACATCGAAACCGACGTTGTGCCGAGTGCCCGCATATTCACGACCAGGATTACCAACGCCAACAATGAGTGCGTTGAAAGGAGTGCCTCGCCGCTCGGGCCGCTTATTGCGACCGAACAGCGCCATAAAAACTAGGAAGCGGCTGGCTTGTCGTCGCCGGCAGCAGGTGCTCCAGCGGCAGGCGCGCCAGCAGCGTCGACGACAGGTGCGACGACAGCCTTTTCGGCTTCAGCCTTGGTTGTCAACACGGTGACGATGACGATGTCTTCGTCGAGAACCGCAGTTACACCCTTTGGCAACTTGATGTCACCCATGCGGATGACGTCGTTCATTGTCATGCTGGTGACATCGATCAAAATTTCGTTTGGAATGTTGTCGGCTGATGCACGCACTTCAATGCGGTCAACTGCAGCGTCCACGAGTCCACCTTCTGCAAGCACTGCTTTGGCGGTACCAGTCAAGTGAACAGGAACCGCCATGGTGATCTCTTCGGTCAAGTCGATCTGCATGAAGTCAACATGGCTGACCGTGCGCTTCACTGGATCGCGCTGCAACTCTTTGACAATTGCTGGGAACTTCTTGTCGTCAACATGCAACTCAAGAATGGTGTTGGCACCCGCAGGACCTGACAAGGCAACGCGCAGATCGCGACGACCGACAGTGAACAAGATTGGTGTCATGCCGTGACCGTAGATAACAGCAGGGATGTTCTCGGTGTTACGAATACGGCGCGATTCTGGGCTACCCGTTGTGC
Source organism: Ilumatobacteraceae bacterium (assembly GCA_021741795.1). Taxonomy (GTDB): domain Bacteria; phylum Actinomycetota; class Acidimicrobiia; order Acidimicrobiales; family Ilumatobacteraceae; genus UBA3006. The sequence goes on from JAIOXC010000032.1 coordinate 3,085, forward strand.
GGCCGGTCTTGGTGATCAATGTGGTTGTCATATAAAAACTCCGAAGTTAGAACGGCTGGTCAGTGTATAGCCGCAAACGGTCAAATTTATTCGGTGGTTACGAGCGTTTACGAGCGATTACGACTGGTTTTCGCCGTCAAACAGGTCGCTTACCGAGGTCTCGTCGAATACCGCTGCCAGGGCATCGGCCAAGATCTTGGCCACGGAAAGTACTTCAATCTTGGCAATCTGTTTTTCTTTTGGCAGTGGCAGCGTGTTGGTGAGCACCACGCGGCTGATGACAGATTTTTCAAGGCGCTCGATGGCTGGGCCAGAGAGCACTCCATGTGTGGCCATGGCCCACACTTCGGTTGCGCCGCGGGCCATTAACAAATCGGCCGCACTCACGATGGTGCCACCCGTATCGATCATGTCGTCGGCCAAGATGCACAAGCGGCCTTCAACTTCACCGATGACTTCTTTTGCCACTGCAACGTTGGTGGTGTTTTTTGGACGACGCTTGTTGATGAATGCAACGTCTGCGTTCATGTCTGCAAGATGCTGCGCGAATCGCTCAGCAACTTTTACGCGACCAGCATCAGGCGACACGATCACAACTTCGTTGCGCGCATGTTGGCGCACATATTTTTCGAGCACTGGCATTGCGGTGAGGTGATCAACAGGGCCTTCGAAAAACCCCTGAATCTGACCGCTGTGCAAGTCAATTGAGACCATACGCTTTGCGCCTGCAGCCTTAAACAAATCGGCAATCAAACGCGCAGTAATTGGTTCGCGACCATCTGATTTGCGGTCTTGGCGTGCGTAACCATAAAACGGACACACTGCAGTTACTCGCTTTGCTGACGCGCGATATGCGGCGTCAATCATGATCAGTTGTTCCATGATCGAGTCGTTGATACTGCGGCCTTCGGTTGAACAATGTGTTTGCATGATGAACACGTCACCGCCGCGAACGCTCTCACCAAAGCGTGGACGCAACTCGCCGTTTGCGAACTCCACAATATTGGCATCGCCCAACTGCACTTCGAGATGTGCTGCAACTTCTTGGGCAAGCACTGGGTGGGTGCGTCCCGTGTAGAGAGCCATTCGTTTTGTGGTGACTTTGTCAATCGTCTTGTTCATTGGTCTCTCTTGCTGGCGATGAGGCTGTGGGCCTGTTTTAACCATTGTAGAACGAACACGTTGCTGGCGAAAAAGCCGCGACTACTTTCGAGTTCCGGGGAGAGGACTCGAACCCCTATATACGGGACCAAAACCCGTTGTCCTGCCATTGAACGACCCCGGAGCGACGGATACACGATACTCACTCAAATTGTAGATTTTGCTGTTGTTGCCGATAGCGTGTCACGCGTTATGGGATCACTTGTAAAACGCCGCCGCAAACGGATGCGCAAAAAGAAGCACAAGAAGATGCTTCGTCGTACCCGCCACCAGCGCCGCAAGTAATTTCGTCATCGCTGGCCTGGGCCGATGGTCCGCCTAGCGAGTCTGTGTTACTACAACAGTTGCTTTTGGCAGGTCTTTTGCCAATTCTAAAAACGCTCCATCGAGCCACCAGGTAGACCCGCTGCCCGCTAAAACCGGTGCTTGACCGCAAGCTTGGGCGATTTTGTCATGCCACTCAATCAATCTTGGCTCAACTATCAGTGCGGCCTGTTGCAGATGGTTTTGATCGTTCGTGGTGTTCATTCCTGCCTTTGCCAGGTCGTCCCATGCCCGATAAACGGCAGGTGTCGAGACGCCAAACGGGGGAATGACCAACGTGATTTTGCGTTGCACAGGCGGAAGTATGTCGATCACTTCGCCTATGCCCTGCACGCGTGCGCGGCCACCGATCATGCAAAACGGAATATCCGCTCCGAGTCGTGATGCGGCTTCAAGATCGGTGAAACCAGCCCATTTGAGAACGGCTGCGGCATCTGCAGATCCACCGCCAAGCCCGCCACCGCTCGGAATATTTTTTTCGATGTGCACTCGCGCGCGGCGACCTGCAAGAGCCAGGGCGCGATTCACCAAATTGCTTGAGTCGGTTGCAACACCATCGCCGAATGGGCCATCAACGCTGAGACCATCTTCGTTGGGCGTGATGCGCACTTTGTCGACCAAGTTGAGAGTGACCATCTCGGCGTCAATGAGATGAAATCCGTCTTCACGCACGCCAGTAACGCGCAAGCTCAACGTCAGTTTTGCTGGAGCGTCAATCAGTATCGACGTGTTGCTAGCCGTATTCATTTGCCCGCCAACTTGTCTTGTTGAGCAACGCACAATCGGCCCCACGCATGAACATCGAGTTCTTCTGCTCGGGCCTCGGGCGACACATCGGCGCGAGTAAACGTTTCGGGCGCGATGATGCCGGCCAAAACTCGGCGAAGCATTTTGCGTCGTTGGCCAAAGCCAGTGCGCACGAGAGTAAAGAATTGTGTTGGGTCAACATCGGGCACTGCAGGTGAAGTGCGGCGTTTGATGTCGACGAGAGCCGAAGCAACATTTGGTTTTGGGAAAAAGACAGATGCTGGAACATCGCCAACAATTGATGAGGTTGCCCAATACGCAATCTTGACGCTGACTGCGCCATAAGCGGGGGTGCGCACTGGTGCAACAAATCGTTCGGCAACTTCTTTTTGCACCATTACCAACATGTGATCCACGGCTGGTGCGCCATCAAGCAAGTCGGCAACGAGCGGTGTGGCCACGTTGTAAGGCAAGTTTGCAACTACGTGCCAGCGTTGGCTGCGCGCTTGCAGCGGTGCCCAATCCAACAACAGCGCATCACCGTGAATGACCTCAACATTTGGCAGATCTTTTACGACACTGCGCAATACTTCAACCACACCGTTATCGATTTCGATCGCAACGATGGTTGCTCCGGTTTCGGCAAGCGCAAGAGTGAGCGAACCAAGTCCAGCACCAATCTCGAGCACAAAGTCGCCCGGGCCGACGCCCGCGAGTCGTGCGATGCGGCGCACAGTGTTGGCGTCGATCACAAAGTTTTGACCAAATGCGCGACGCGGTGACAAACCGTGAGCGCTCAGCAACTCGGAAATGTCGTTGCGAGTGTGCGTCACCAGGAAATCTTTACAGGAATTGGCGAGTCAATGAGGTCGGCAAGTTTGATAAATACAGACGTGTGCAAAATGATGGTGACACCGTTTGGCACAAGCAGGCTGAACACGTTTGTGCAGGTAATGCTGCGACCAGTGTTGATGTTGGTGACGGTGACAACTCGACCGATAGGAGCCTCGATGCTGTAGCAAACAGCAGTTTCGGTGTAACCCAAATTGCTGTATGAAGCAGTGCCGGTAATGACATCGGTTTGCGCTGCAGGGTATGCAATGGCGGCCGAACCTGTTGGTGCGAGAGGCGCTGGACCACCGAGAATGACGGGTGAGGGAATTTCGGTCTCGTCGATTGGAGGAACAGTTGTGGCAATCGTGACCGTGGTTGTCACTGCATCACTCGAGTCGCTATTGAAACCGCGAACGGTAAACATGATGAGCAGTGTGATCGCAGTGAGCACCGCGATGCGTCTCCGCTCAAAAACTGACAGAACCACCTAAATCACGCTACGGAGCAATGCCGGGAAACGCAAGGCGAGCATTGCGAGTCGTTGTTTTGGCAAGTTGGGCAACGGGCTCACCTCGCAAGTCGGCAATAAAGGTACCTACGGTTGGCACGAGCGATGGTTGGTTCGGTCTGCCACGATGCGGGACCGGTGCAAGAAATGGTGCGTCGGTTTCGAGCAACATATTTTCTGGTGGACACCACAACGCAGCTTCTCGCACATCGTCTGCAGTCTTAAACGTAACGATTCCAGAAAAAGATACGTACGCGCCGCGTTTCACGCACTCGCGGGCCTCGTTCTCGCCGCCAGTAAAACAGTGGAAGATTGTGCGCTCGGGTATGCCAACGCTGTCGAGTACGTCGAACGTGTCTGCCCATGCTTCACGAGTGTGAATCACAAGCGGCAAGTTGTGTTTGTTGGCTAAATCAATTTGTGCCGCAAACACATCGCGTTGCACATCGCGATCTGAATGATCGTAGAAAAAGTCAAGACCGCATTCGCCGATGCCAACAACTCGTGGTGAGTCGACAAACGGCAACACGGTGTCGAGACCGAGCTTGGCATCGTGAGGGTGAAGTCCAACAGTTGCCCACACATCGCTGTGTGCTGCTGCAATAGCGATTGCTTGTTGTGTCGTGGTTGCATCAGTGCCGATAACGATCATCGTTGTTACGCCAGCATCGCGAGCTGCTTGCAATGCTCCGTCGGCACCACCGGGAATTGATTCTTCGTACACATGACAATGTGTGTCGACCCACTCAATTGGTTGCATGGTCTGACTTGTCATGCAGTTTTGCGTGGGAAAAGCGGATCGCCCTTCACAACAGTGACACCACCTGGGTACTGACCCCACTTGGTGTCGGCATCGATACGCAAATCGGTGATCGATCCCTTGAGACCAATGCGACTCCAGATTTTTTGGGTGCTCGTTGGCAAAGCGGGGTTGGCCAAGATCGTGACGATGCGAAGTGCCTCAAGGGCATCGCCCATTACGCGGTCAACAGCTTCGCCCACTTCCATTTTCCACGGCTCATTGTTTTCGAGATGTGAGTTTGTTGCACGAATTAAGTTCCATGTTGCTTCAAGGGCCTTGCTTGGCTGCACTTGCGCCCATGCGTCTTTAGTCTCGCTCACTGCGGTTGCTGCAACTTGTGCGAGCGGGCTATCGAGCGTTGGCTTTGGTCCAAGACCGCCACACTTCTTTTCAACAACTGTGGCGATGCGGGCGGCCAAGTTGCCGAGGTTGTTGGCAAGGTCAGAGTTGTAGCGACTAATTAGGCCTTCGTAGGTGAAGTCTCCGTCGTTGCCGTATGCGGTGTCTGCAAGAACGTAATAGCGAAAACCATCAACACCGATGTCATCAATCAGGTCGAGCGGGTTAACAACGTTTCCAGTTGTCTTGCTCATCTTTTCGCCACCGACAAGTAGCCAACCGCCAACCGCCCAGCCTTTTGGTGGCTCAATGCCTGCAGACATCAACATTGCCGGCCAATACACACAGTGAAAGCGAATGATGTCTTTGCCGATGAAGTGATAATCGACAGGCCACCTTTCGGCAAACGCTTTTTCGTCTGTGCCGTAACCAAGTGCAGTGATGTAGTTGGCGAGGGCATCAAACCACACGTATGCCACATGCGATTTGTCCCATGGAAGTGGAATACCCCATGTGAGAGTTTTGCGACTGATCGAAAAATCGTTGAGTCCACCTTTGATGAAGCCGATTACTTCATTCATGCGGAAGCCTGGTGTGATGGCCTGCGGGTGATCGGCGTACCACTTGAGCAAGCGGTCCTCAAAGCGTGACAAGCGAAAGAAGTAATTTTCTTCTTCGACATATGTCGTTTTGGTGTGATGAATAGGGCAGTTGCCGTTTTCTAATTCGTCTTCGAGGAAGTAGGCCTCGCATGCAACGCAGTATTGGCCTTGATAGACGTCGGACTCAATGTCGCCAGCGTCGTAGCAAGCCTGCAAGAGTTTTTGCACGCCAACGGCATGGCGCTTTTCGGTTGTGCGAATGAAGTCGTCATGGGTGATGTTGAGTCGCTGCCAGGCTTGCTCGAAGAGTGGTGCGATTGAGTCGGCAAATGCTTGAGGTGTTACCCCCTTAGCGTCGGCTGCCTGTTGAATCTTGAGACCGTGCTCGTCGGTGCCAGTAAGCAAATGCACATCGTCACCCAGCAACCGGTGCCAGCGCGAAACCGCGTCGGCAATGATCGTGGTGTAGGCGTGACCAAGGTGCGGTTGGGCATTCACATAGTAAATAGGTGTAGTCGAACTGAACTTTGTCACGGCTCCACACTAATAGTCTGAACAGATGACATTTGCCTTTGATTTAGCAACTGCAGTGCACGAACAACAAAATGGTGAGTATTCAGGAGTTGTGCACGACGGATGGGACATTCGAAGCAATGCAAACGGTGGATATGTGATGGCACTCGTTGCATCAGCGATGCGAAGCGCTTCACAACGCCAAGACCCAATCTCAGTGACTGCACATTATTTGGCGCCTTTACCACCGGGCGAAGTGCACATTGCAACGGAAGTGGTGAAGCGAGGAAAAACCTTTTGCACAGTCTCTGCTGCGCTGCATCAAAACGGGCGAGAAGCAGTGCGTGTGATTGGCGCGTTTGGTGAAGCGGCAGGTCGCAACGAATTTTCTACTTCTCTTTTCCACGTCGACATTGCGCCGCCAGCGTTGCCACCAATGACCGAATGCTCGCGACGACCTGCATCTGGCCCAGGGTTCAGCATGGGGCTGATGGACAAGCTCGATATTTGGTTACACCCCGACGACACCGGTTTTGCTCGGGGTGAACAAAGTGGCAAAACCATTGTGCGAGGGTGGATCAACTTTGCAGATGGCCGACCGATTGACACGCTTGCATTATTGCTCGTTGCAGATGCATTTCCGCCACCGGTGTTTCAAGTCATGACTGTGGCTGGCTGGGTGCCAACTGTTGAACTCACTGTGCACGTGCGTGCGACTCCTGCGCCAGGCCCACTGCGTTGCGTGTTTAGCGCACACGTAGTGCAGGGTGGAATGTTTGAAGAAGACGGAGAGATTTGGGATTCAACCGACACTCTTGTAGCGCAATCGCGACAGATTGGGCTCGTGCCGTTGATCTAGCGTGCGCAGGCTTGCGCACTGAACATAATTTATTTGAGCATCAATGCAAGTTCGTACACGTGTCGCTTTTGTATGCCGTACTTGGCAGCGACCTTGGCAGCAGCATCTTTTTTGCTCGAACCATTCCTGAGTTCGTCTCGTAATGCATCATTAATTTCTTCGTCTGTTGGCGGCGCTGGTGGTTTTGCACCTTCAAGCATCACTACGTATTCGCCGCGAGGTTCAGTTGTTTGTGCGTACTTGACTGCATCGTGCAAGGTTCCACGCCACATTTCTTCGTGCAATTTGGTGAGCTCGCGAGCCAGCACAACTCTGCGCATCGCACCACACGCGGTTTCAAGATCGACAAGTGTTTTCTCTAAACGATGTGGTGCTTCGTACAACACAACAGTGCGCATCTCGGTTGCTACTTCGTCAATGAGCCGAGTGCGGTCGCTTCCACTGCGCGGCAAAAAACCCTCAAAGACAAAACGTGCAGTTGGCAAACCGCTGATTACGAGTGCCATTGTGAGGGCTGATGGTCCAGGTATTGCCGAAACGTTGATACCCGCGTTCAGTGCTGCTTTGACAAGTCGCTCACCCGGGTCGCTGATGCCTGGCGTGCCGGCATCGCTGACCAATGCGACATCAATGTCGTCGAGCAACAGCGCCACTACGTGCTCGCAAGCGTCGTGCTCGGTGTGCTCGTTGATGACGATGTATTTCTTGCCAGAGTGCCCAAGATGTTGTAGTAACAAACCCGTGCGCCGAGTGTCTTCACAACAAACGACAGTCACTGAACCAAGTGTGTCAATGGCTCGCTGCGACATGTCGCTGAGGTTGCCAATTGGTGTGGCGACAAGTGTGAGTGTGCCGCTCATGCGCTGCGCACTTCGATCAAGTCGCCTATTTGTAAGCCAAATCGTTCAATTGATCCAGATGACATCTCGACAATTGTTTTTGATCGACCAACGGGTGCTGCGACGCGCATTGGCTTAAGGTGTTCGGTTTTTACGACTAGTCCTGCGGCATCCAGATACAGCACATCGATTGCGCACTTCATGCCAATTGAATGAATCCATCTGCACGGGGAGATAACGAGTGCAGAATCAATGCTTGTTTGGCCGATGAGACCACGCCGACGCGACTTTGCCGTGTTGGCAATATCGGCACTCGCAAGAACTGTTCCCTCGCACATCAGCCAAGCTGGAGAAAGCGGCTGAGTCTTCATATTGATAAGCGTATTACTAACTATTGTGTCGAATTTCTAGCGTGTCGCCATCACAGACTTCGTAGTCTTTGCCTTCAACACGGATCTTGCCAAGTTCTTTTGCCTTGTTCCAAGAACCAATGGCGAGCAGTTCATCCCACGCGATCACGTCGGCACGAATAAAGCCACGCTGCAAGTCGGAGTGAATTTTGCCGGCGCACTCTGGGGCTTTTGCTCCGGCATTAAACGTCCATGCGCGAGTTTCTTTTTCGCCAGTTGTGAAATATGTGCGCAATCCAAGCAGGTGATACGCAGAGCGCACCATTCGTGGCAACGCACCTTCGCCGAGGCCGAGTGCTTCGAGCATGTCGATGCGATCTTGACCAACCAACTGCGCTGCCTCTGCTTCGAGTTGCACGCTCATACCAAGTACTTCAACAGTGCTTGCACTCGCGCTGCCCGGTGGTGCCAACTCGGCGCGTACAAGAGCTTCCATTGCGGGAATGGTGTCGAGCTTGTCTTCAGCCACGTTGACTACAGCGAGCACTCGACGTGTGGTGAGCAAAAAATGTGGAGCAAGCAGCAAACGATCATCTTCGGAAATGCCCGCGCGGTAGAGCGGGCGACCTTCTGCCAAATGAACTTGCGCTCGCTCGAGTGCTTCCATTTCTTCGGTGACGCTCTTGTCCATGCGCGCAGCTTTTTGTGTGCGCGACAAACGCGTCTCGACAGTTTCAAGATCGGCGAGTGCCAACTCAATTTCTACAACGCGCAAATGCTCGAGCGGGTCTGACGGGCCGGGAATGTCGTCGTCTTCAAAAGCACGCAACACAAAAACGATTGCATCAACTTCGCGAATGTTGGCAAGAAACTTGTTGCCCAAACCTTCGCCCTTGCTTGCACCTTCAACAAGACCGCCGATGTCGACAACTTCAACAGTTGCGTAAACGGTGTTCTGAGTCTTGGACATTTCGGCAAGTGCTTCAAGACGAGGGTCGAGGACTTTTGCCACACCGACGTTTGGGTCTTTGGTCGCAAACGGATAGGGGGCTGCAAGTGCAGCACCGTTGGTGAGTGCGTTATAAAGGGATGACTTGCCAGCGTTGGGCAAGCCGACAAGGCCAAA
>JAIOXC010000033.1 GCA_021741795.1 Ilumatobacteraceae bacterium
GTGAGGCCCTCTTCAACCGCGGCTCCGAGTGCACGAGCAATACCAAAGTCAGCAACCTTCACTTGACCGGTAGTGCCAATCAAGATGTTTCCTGGCTTAATGTCGCGGTGCACCACACCGTTGTCATGGGCAAAACCCAATGCACTCGCAACATCAACCGCCACATCACAGGCCTGTCTGGCGGTAAGGCGCAACTTTTCTTTCAAGATGCTCGCAAGTGTGCGTCCTTGCACAAATTCCATTGCAATGAAGTAGGTGTTGTTGACCTTGCCCCAGTCATACACGGCAACGATGTTTGGATGAGTGAGTCCAGCAGCAGATTGTGCCTCTCGGCGAAAACGCTCGACAAAGTTTGGGTCATTGGCGTACTCAGGAAACAACACCTTGAGCGCAACAGGACGATCGAGCAACAGATCGTGCGCCAAAAAGACTTCAGCCATGCCGCCACGACCAACGCTGCGCTCGACGCGGTAACGATCGTTGACTACCGGCATATTGCTAGACATATTTGTTAGCCATATCTATTAGCCGTTTGCTTTCAACACAGCATCAAATATTTTGAGATACGAGCGGGCTTTGTCTACCGAATCAAATTGCTGCACTCTGTCTATTTCTCGCTGAAACTCTGACTGCATGGCATTTCGTTTGGTAGTCGAAACTTCAACAACGGTTGGTTTAATCCACAGCAACCCACCAGGCTGGCCTTTGTAAATCGCAATTGTTGCCGATGACGACGAGTTGGTAAATGCCACAAAATATCCGCTGCGTTGATGGCGAAGTGCAATAAACCCACCGATGCACAGCACTATTACAACGACGAGTGCAAGAATCCGTTTTTTGATTGAGGTGGTGCTTTCGGAAGCAATAACTGGAGCAAGACCAGGATCAGCAACCACTTCTGGTGCCGCTGCGTTGATGTTGACATCAACGACGATCACGGTGATGTTGTCGCGCCCTCCATGCCGTTTTGCTGCAGTAACCAATCGCTCAGCAACGTGTTGCGGTGTGCTGTGCTCTCGCATCATTTCGGTAATCTCATCAATCGGCACTTCGTCTACGAGTCCATCGCTGCACAACATAAAGCGGTCACCGTCAAACATCGGTATTGTCCACGTATCCACAGACACTTGTTCGTCTATGCCAAGTGCGCGTGTAACGATATTGCGACGCGGATGGGTGCGCGCCTCGTCCACTGTCAGTAGACCCTCAGTAACAAGCTCTTGTACATACGAGTGATCAACGCTCATTTGGCGCAATTCTCCAGAACGTAAGAGGTATGTGCGCGAGTCACCAACATTGGCGATCACAATTTGCGAAGGCTGATCAGTGTCGCTAGTTGATGTAAGTAACGCTGCAGCAGTAAGTGTTGTACCCATTCCACGCTGATCGGTTGTCGATGTTGCTGATGTGTAGATCGCACTGTTGAGGTCGCGAACCACTTGGGCAAATGCCTCTGCCGACGCAACACCACTGAGCGCAATGCTTCGCAGATGTTCAATTGCCATGGCGCTGGCAACTTCGCCCGCGTTGTGTCCACCCATGCCGTCAGCAACAGCAAACAGGTTTTGTTCTGCGATGTGCGCGTCCTCGTTTTGACCCCTCAGATTGCCGGTATCGGTGGCAGCACCGATAGCAAGAGTCAACATGGCACTAACAGGCAACTATGCCTGCTCGAAGTGCATCTGCAACGATCCAAGCGCAATCAGTTGACCATGACTCAGCAGTGCTGGTTCGGTGATCAGCACGCCATTCACTTTTGTGCCGTTAGTGCTACCGAGATCTTCGATGGTCCAACCGTTGTCGCTAGCACGAAATCGTGCATGCACACGGCTGATGTTATTGTCAGCAATCACAATGGTGCACGAGGCCTGGCGCCCAATAGTGACGAGATCACCTTCGAGCGTGTGGCGCGAACCGTCGGCAAGCACAACAGCAGCAGGTTTCACGTCGAGTTGATGCGGTTGCGTAATCGGCTCGCGTGGTGTGGATGCCTTCTTACCAACTGTGACCACACATGATCCAATGCGCTGCGCTACATCTTCTTCAAGCGCCACCTCGGCTTCGCCAGCAATGTTGTAACCCTCAAATTTGGCATGATTAGCAATTGCTTGGCGCAACTCACTCAACAGCGGCTTGACAGAATCGCTCAATGCATCCAAGTCAGATTTATGAAGCCCAACAACATATCGTGGCGCTACATCGCCGTTATGTGCCTCAGCCTGGTCGTCCATTGCGGCGATGATTTGGCGACCGATCTCAATTGGTCGAATGCCAGTGCGTCGCGTGCGTGTTAACACTCCACCATTCTACGCCCTTACCGGCGACCAAATGATCTATGCGGGTTGTCGAGAATAGTCTTCTCTACCGAAATAGCGCTTCCAGCGTTTTTCGAGCATCGCCATTTCGTGTGGTGCAACCGTTGGGTCTCGAGTGAGCGATTCAAAGTGGTACATCCGAGCCAGCGGTGTCCACACAATGTGATAGCCAGCCTCAAGTATTTTGTTGCCAAAATCCAAATCATTAAAACACGCTGGGTAATCAATCGAAAATCCGCCGAGTTCCTCATAAATCGAGCGATGAATTGCAGCGCACGCAGCAGTAACACCGCTTACTCGACGAGTCACACCAAACATTCCAAACTTGCCTGTTTGGTTGGATGACAAGCCGCTGCCGATGTTGTGTGGAGACGGGATATTTGTGTGCCCTGCGCTTTGAATGCGCGAGTCCTCTAGTAGCAGCATTGGACCAACCATGGCCACATCAGGAAACTGCAGCATCGAAACCAAAGTTTCAATCCAGTCAGAATCAATGACCTCTGTGTCGTCATTGAGCAAGATCACTATCTCACCTGTTGAGTTTTTTACACCAATATTGCATTTGTCAGAGAAATTAAATGGAGAGTCGTAGTGAACAACAGAGATACGAGGATCATCGGGTAGCGAAACTGGATACAGCGGCTTGCTTTCCTTCACATCGAGAACAACAACGATTTCATAATTCAAATACGTTGATTTATTGAGAATGCTTGATACAGCATTTTCGACTAGGCAAGTATGTACTCCCCAAATCCGCTGACCATCACCTCGAGTAGGAATAATGATCGACACTTTCGGTGGAGGAGAACTCATTGTTGGCCGAACCTGAATAAACCCTGCATCAGAGACCGAAACAGTTGCATCTATGTTGACGCGCCTGAGATGGTCTTTCACTGCGCGCTCAGCCGAAACCAATGCGTAGGGCTTGGCATCGAGTTGGTTTGCAGCCGAGCCAGGTATGGCCCGCCAGTGATACAACACTTCTGGAATATGGACAATGGTGCGTGCGCGTTCTGTAACGCGCAAGATCAAGTCATAGTCCTGAGAGCCTTCATAGCCAGTGCGAAAACCACCGACATCATCAATGAGCGTCGAGCGAATAACTGAAAAGTGACTGCAATAGTTTTGACCCAACAAGCGAACCGGATCAAATGCAGGTTTGCGAAATAGATCGTAGGGTCGACCATTCTCGTCAAGTTTATTTTCGTCACTATAGACGTAATCAATTGTCGGGTCTTTATCAAGTGTCGCTGAAACAAGATTTAGCGAATTTGGATGCAAAGTGTCGTCGTTGTCGAGGAAAGCAATGAACTCGCCAGTCGCAAAGTCGAGAGCGTCTTGTGAAGCCGCAACGATTCCACCATTCTTGGGTCTAAACATGATTCGCACACGTTTGTCTTTACGCGCCAGTCGCTCCATAATTTCACGCACCTGTGGGTTTGGCGATGCATCATCTACAAGACACCACTCCCAGTCGGCATAGGTTTGGGTGAGCATCGAAGCAATGCAAGACTCAAACGCGTCTATTGGTGGGTTGTAGACAGGTGTGATAACGCTAAACAGTGGCACGACGTTGTCAGCCGCCTTTGAGTATGCGGCGCACAATCCGAGCGGGAAGCATCATTAAGCGACCCACTTTCCATGTGGGTGTGGCATAGATAGCTTGATTTTTTTTGCGTGCTTGGCGCACCTGGCGATCGGCCAATTGCTGATGAATGGCGAAGTTGGCTTGTGCCTCACCGAGTTCTGCTGCACAACCGCGGGCATAGTCGCGAGCTTGCAAGACGCGCATCTCAGTGTCGGCTAATTCACGTTTCAATTGCACTATTTGTCGTTCCAGTTGCACTATTTGTCGTTCCAGTTGCGCAGCGTCGGTCAGGCTGAATTGGTGTTGGAGTAAGCCAATTTCCGCAAGGAGTCGCTCGCGTGATGCATCACGCAAATCCGCTGGGTTCGCTACCCGTGAACCACTATCACTCATATTGATGATCTTACTGCAGGCTCCCATGCACAGATGGGCGGCGAAAGAGCGGTGTATACATTGATCTGAATCGCTATCGTCATAGCGTCCCTCGGGCGAGTGGCGAAATGGCAGACGCGCTGGCTTCAGGTGCCAGTGTTCGAAAGGACGTGGGGGTTCAAGTCCCCCCTCGCTCACAACTGATGTTGGTAAGGTTTTTGTTAATCGTGAATCAATTATCCGAACTTCGCCGATCCAAGAATTTGCTCTGGAATCTGACACTGCGCGAACTGAGAGCCAAGTATCGCCGATCGCTTTTGGGGTGGGCCTGGTCAATGCTCAATCCGCTGTCCAACATGGTCATTTATTGGTTTGTCTTTGGCGTAGTTTTTGGAGCCACTGCTCTAAAAGGAGATCCATCAGGGCTAGACAATTACGCGCTGTACTTGCTCTCGGGTCTTCTCCCTTGGGGGTTCTTCTCACTTGTCACCAACCTCGGTCTCGGCTCGCTCATTGGTAACGCGGGTTTGGTGCGCAAAGTGTTTTTCGCGTGGGAAACATTGGTGTTTGCGCAGGTCATATTTTCGTTCGTGCAATTCTGCATTGAGATGTCGTTGTTATGTGTCGCACTAATTGTGGTGGGCAGTCCAATTGTGCCCTGGATTCCTGTGGCGTTTTTGATGATGTTGCTGTTGGCGGTATATGCGTCGGGGTTTGCTTTAGCGGTGTCAGTCGGCGCGGTATTCTTTCGCGACTTGCGCTACCTCTGGACGATTCTTGTTCAGGTGATGTTTTTTGCCACACCAATCATTTATTCACCAGACAAATTAGACGGAAAACTGCACCCATATCTCGAATTTATTTTTCACTGGAACCCGATGGCGTTATTTATATTGTCTTTTCGTCGCCTACTCTATGATGGGCGAGCGCCAGAGTTAGGTCATGTTATTTATTTGGCCTGTGCCGCGGTTGTCTCGTTTGTAGGCGGGTGGGCAATTTTCGTCAAGCTGTCCAGGCGTTTAGCCGAAGAAGTGTAAGTCGTTATTTAGCGTGGCGCTCAATGTTCCACGATGAGGGAACAGCAACAAGACCTTCTTCAAATAAATCGTTTTGGTGCACATCAAACCTCACCCAGTTTTGGCAGTGGTCGTATTCGGTTGTGCCTGTTGCATCGGTGCACGCAACCGAAATGAAATACGTACCCTCGAGGAGTGGCAAATGAGGAATGTCGATTGTCGCAGTGACTGATTCCGGAATATGTCCAAGCGACGAATTTGCGCGTTGAGAAGTGGTTGACCACACAATCGTGCCATCGAGTTTGCTGATGTAAATCTTGATTACCGGTGCGCGAAGCGGCATTTGTGCAGTCACTCGGGTGGTTACTCGCATCGCCGCATTTGTTTCTACGCGCTCGATTGCTTGTCCTGACATGTCGGTGAGCAACACACTGTCAATGCGGGCTTCTTCGGTGCCCCAACGCTCGCGAAGATCAGCGTCTTTTGCGGTGTGTTGCACGTAGCTTTCACCCGTGTATGCCGCAATAACTTCTGCTGCAGGGCCGCGCATTTTCAGGTGACCTTTTTCAAGCCATACGACTTCTTTGCAGAGTTGCTGCACTGCGCCAAGCCCGTGGCTCACCACAACAATCGTGCGTCCTTCGCGGCGAAACTGCTCAATCTTTTCGCTGCTCTTGCGCTGAAATGACTGGTCTCCAACAGTGAGCACTTCATCGATCAATAAAATTTCCGGCTCAACGTGCGCTGCAACCGAAAAACCAAGGCGAATGACCATGCCTGACGAATAGTTTTTGACTGCAGTATCGATAAATCGTTCGAGCCCTGCAAACTCAACGATGCTGTCAAACTGACGCTCGGCATCTTTTTTCGAAAGCCCCAAAATCGCTGCATTGAGATACACATTTTCACGGCCAGACAACTCTGGGTGAAAGCCAGCACCGAGCTCGAGCAGGGCAGCAATGTTGCCATTGATCGAAACCTTGCCTTTGTCCGGTCGATAAATGCCTGTCAGGCACTTAAGCATGGTGCTTTTGCCCGAGCCGTTTGAACCGATGATGCCAAGGGTTGAACCGTGTTCTACTTCAAACGAAACGTCATCGAGTGCCCAGAATTCTTCGTACTTTGCACGCCGGCCACGCAAAATGGCGGCCTTGATGTAGCGATTGCGTTCGTGATAGAGCCGAAAGTTTTTGGAAACTGAATCGACGACAATTGCTGGTTGAGACATGCGGTAACGAGCCTAGTGCTGGTTTCGAAGTTGCATCAGGTGCGCACGAATTGATGCTGACAACACTTTTTTATCCCAATTGATAATTAATGAGTCAGCGTGTTCTAAGTAATACGTCTGCTCGTCTGTCGGATGACTGGAGTCTTGGTACCACGGCATGTGCCTGGCCGTATATGGCGGCGCTGAGCGCAGGGCGTGATTATTTTGGTGATGTTCGCCTGGTCGATACATGGCAAAAGTTGTGTCAATCTCGGCAACGAAGAATCCAGACGGATGTACATTTTTCCAAAATTGCGACTCCCACAAAATGACGTCGTCGCGGTGGGCATAATGCTCAGGCAGGTCGTCTAAGCGCAGGCTAAAACCAACTTTGTCCCTCGCTGGGTATTGATTGAGTGTTGTGTAAAACAGTTCGAGTACGTCAGCGGGGCATTCTTGTGATGGCACCACGTCGGGATCAGTAACGATGAAGTGTTTATCGAGACCAAGTTCTGTCACGAGACCACTCAACCAGGGCGCTCGGTGTCCAAGATTGAGGCCGTTGAGACGCACATTGTGTGGTGTTGAACGCAGAAATTCGACCATTGGTGGGTATGTGCTGTCGTTGTCACACAACCAAATGTTTTCTTGGCCTTGTTGTTCAAGCCACGTAATTAGATCACGCAACGGCTCAAGCCGATCGCGCACATTGATGATGACGGGAAACTGTCGTGTCACTGCTTCGTGTCGTCCTTGAGGATGAGACCCAAGATTCTTTTTAGTCGTTTGGCGAGCCGATATTCAGGTGAAGCATCGACTTGGGCCATACGTTCACGCAACCGGTCGCGCTGGCTTGTCATTTGAACATGCACTTCTTCAAGATGCTCATGTTCACCGATCAGCGCATCAAGTTTGGCTTGAAGTTCGTTGCGCTGCTGGTTTGCGGTCTCAATACCCGCGCGCAGTTGACCGATCTCATCGTCGTTCTTGATCAGATCTAGTTCACGTTTGGTTTTCACCAACTCGGCGATCTTGGTCTCGACGTACTGGCTTAAATGCTCCGATTTGGTACGTAGCGCAAACGATTCTGCCAAGAGCTCTTTGATGAGCTGGTCCCGATCGACTCCATCGCCATCACTATCACCATTGTCATGATCATTAGTCATTGCTTACAGCATAGTTTCCACAGTTCGGTGGCACGGGGGCTTGTGTAGATTTGTAGTCAATGCAGATCGCAAATGACCGCATCAACACGATTATCCGATGGTGTGAATATGCGTATGTCATTGTGCTGCTGTTCGCACTTACGCAAGGTCCGGTGCTGAGCATGTGGTTTGCTAGTTCTACTCAGGGACAAACCAACGCAGTATCTGCACAATTACTGACGTTTATTGCAGTCCAGACACCTGCACTTATTTTGCTCGGCTACAGGCGTGTGCCTCGCTCATCGTTGATCGGGCCAGTGGGTTTACTCGGTTTATTTTGCGGATGGATGTGGCTGTCAACAGTGTGGGCAACCCTTGGGCAGCACACCATTGTCGAGGCCACAACTTTGTTTGTCACGTTTTTGACTGGTGTATATCTTGCTCGAAGTTTTTCATTGCTCGAGCAACTTATTCTTGTTGTGGTTGCAATGCAGCCGGGTTTGTTGTGGTCGCGATATGCAATAGCCAATAATTGGAGCAACTCGGTTGACCAAAATGGTAATTGGGTTGGTATTTACTTCAATCGCAACTCACTTGCTCCGGTTGCGATGGTGAGTTGCTTGGCAGCAAGCGCTTTGTTGTGGATTGTTGTGATGCGCCGGGGTAAAAAGTGGCCCATCACTGTGCTGGTTATTTTGGTGGATGTCGTTTTGTTTGGTGCAGTGATGTTGTTTCATACACGATCAAACACATCTGTTGGCGGGGCAGTGGTGTTCGTCGCAGTTTGGGCTATCTGGACGGTGGTGCGTTCACTTGTTCGGCGAAAGCGAATCACCAGTCAATCACTGCAACGCTTTGTATATCCGGGATTTTTGTTCTTCGGAGCCCTGCTGATATGGGCAACTGTGCGGCTGCAAAGTGTGGTCTTGAGTTTTTTTGGTGAGACGATTGATTTCAACGGTCGGTCGGCAATCTGGAACTACAGCTGGACAGGATTTCTTGATCGACCCTTGATCGGCTGGGGTTGGATGTCAGCATGGCGCACTCCACCATTTCTGCGACGCGATTTATGGTGGTCATTTACAAACACCGGATGGTCGCACAGTGGATATATGGATGTATTGCTTGGTGGGGGGTTAGTCGCAGCAGTGTTATTCGTTGGTGCATTCCTGTGGGGCGGTTACCGACATTTATCTGATGTCACGAAGCAAAATGCCGCTCAATGGACTCCCGCAATTATGTGTTTTGTTTTAGCAACCGCAACCCAAGAAAGTTTTTTTGTTGGCAATCACTTTCTGTGGCTCTTGTTTACTGCTGCAGTTGTGGGCAACCTATCCGCAGTTAACTCTGCACAACCTGAATCATAAAAGCACGGGCATCTTGAGGCATTGCCTCAAGAACTTGGGCATCTATTGGGCTGACAGGAACATGAGAAATAAGTGGGTGTTGTGGACGGGTATCAATTTCGCCATCCCCAAAGAGTTCCTCGTGCACCTTTTCACCTGAGCGCAAACCAACGATTTCAATTGCCACAGACTTTTGTGAGTTGCGTACGAGTTGTGTTGCCACATCATAAATACTGACGGGTTCTCCCATGTCAAGCACTAATACTTCGCCGTTGCTCCCGATTGCACCAGCCTGAATCACCAATTGCACAGCCTCAGAAATAGTCATGAAGTAACGGGTGACTCCACGGTGGGTAACAGTTACTGGCCCACCTTTTTCAATTTGATCTCTGAATGACATCAACACACTGCCTCGAGAACCGAGCACGTTTCCAAACCGTACAGAGATGTACTTGCCGGTTGTCGAGTTGACACCGAAATGGGCTGTGACTCGTTCTGCGATTCGCTTTGAATATCCCAAGATGCTGATCGGGTTAGCAGCTTTGTCGGTGGAAATATTGACAAAC
The DNA here is from genome assembly GCA_021741795.1 of Ilumatobacteraceae bacterium. Taxonomy (GTDB): domain Bacteria; phylum Actinomycetota; class Acidimicrobiia; order Acidimicrobiales; family Ilumatobacteraceae; genus UBA3006. The sequence goes on from JAIOXC010000033.1 coordinate 9,556, forward strand.
ACTCGAACACCGACACTTTTTGCTGCGTTCAACAATATCGAGGTACCAAGGACGTTCGTTTGATATGCCTCGAGCGGGTAACGCTCAAGAAGGGGTAGGTGCTTGAGCGCTGCTGCGTGAAAGACAACCTCTGGTCGTCGAGTTTCAAAAATGTGATGAATCGTTGCTGCGTCCCGTAAGTCCGCTAACACGGTTTGTGGAGTATCGAGTAGTGCTCGCCCATGAATAGAGAGTTGAACTTCATGAAGAGCGCTTTCATCGCGGTCAAGCATGATCAGTTCGGCAGGGTTAAATCTGGCAAGTTGGCGACAGAGCTCGCTACCGATACTGCCGCCCGCACCCGTCACCAATACGCGACGATTGACGATGTAGTCCGAAATTTGCTGCAGATCAGTATGGATCTTGCGGCGACCAAGCAAATCTTCGTCGGTAAGGTCGCGAATATCGCTTGGGTTCAGTGGACGTTCATTCAGGTTTTGCACTGGTGGCACAATCTTCACATCCATGCCCAATTTTTGTGCACGAGTGCTGATGTCGCTGATGAGCGACGAATCAGCAGATGGAATAGCAATGAGCAATGTCGTTGCACCAGTTTTTCCGCGAGCTTCTGCCAGGCTTTCTCGACCGCCGATTACTGGCACACCAGAGATGCTTAAGCGATGCGTGGTGGGATTGTCATCCAGGAAACCAACGGGCAAATATGGTGATGAAGGATTGCGCAACAAGGTGTTCACCATTTGGATTCCGCCTTCTCCGGCGCCATAAACCAAAATCTTTGTTGCAGTATCTTCGGTTGGACGACGCAGCTGCTCACGGATTAAGCGCCATACGTATCGATTTGCCGCCATAAAAAAAAGTCCAGCAAATCCGCCGATCACTATGACACTGCGGGGATAAGGATTTAAAGATTGATCAAAAAAGCGTAGAAAAAGTAGGAGGCCAGTGGAAACGGTGGTTGTAGTGATCAGACCAGCAATTTCATCAAAACTTCCATATCTCCACCTACGTCTATAAATACCGACTACGTATCCAACAATTGCTTGGATTACAAAGACCACGGGTATTACGCGAAACACTGTGTCGTTCGTTGCGCCCATCGGATCAAAATGGCCTTGGTATACAAAACGAGCATAAGACGCGACAATCGCCGTAATCGCAAGAATTGCGGAGTCCAGTACAAACTGGATAATTGAACTTATTGGATAAAAAGAATTTGACCTGGCAATTCTGAGCAAGAATCTTACGAGTCGGGAATTATTCATAACAGTTATTCGCTCGAGCCTATTCTGCTACGAGAAGCGCGCCGAGAATCTGGTTTCCAGAGCGCTGCAGGATTTCAATTGCAATCTGCACGTCGCGACAAGCACTCAAGTTTTTGTGCGCAACTAATACAAATGAACTTGTGTTGTCCACAAGTTCCTCAACTGACATTGAACGAGCCTCAGACCTCATGGACAATGCAAGATGGGTCGTCAGTGTCGTCGACTCTAGGGACTTCAGGGTTTTGTCGATTATGGTGCTCATTCCAATTGGCATCAGAGTCACCTTGGTTGATTGCAAGGCGCGAGCCTGAATTATTATGGCAGCAGCAACTTGGGATGATGTAGCAGGTGAATAGTCGCTGTCAATTTCACCCAGATATACAAGCTTGTGGATTGCGCTCTGTAGTTTTCGAGCAGAGCGAATCTTGTCATCAGTGGCTGTCAGCTGCAATATAATCAAAATCGCAACCAAAAGTCCGACTGCTAGACCAAACAAATAGGTTGAGACTTTAACGGTGGATACAGTGCCACCAGATGTTTCGACTGTTTCACTCACGTACGCCAACTCACCAGCAATCAAACCAATGGACTGCTTAATTGCATCAACCTGAAGTTGAAGTGCAAATTGATCAGACGTTGCTGTTGCCAAAACAGATCGGATTTGTGTCTCAAGTTGTAGCAAACCCGTGGTGATTGCCACACGTCGTTCGTTCTCTACTTTTTGCACATACACATCAACGGCCTGGTCACATTGTTGGCGGTTTGGCGCAGAGCATGCAAATGCATAATTGGCAGCCCCATTGCTAGAAACAGTAAAGACCTGTTTGCCATCTCCATCTGCGGCAGCCAGCATTGAGACCTGTGGTTCTGCACGTGACACCGAAACCGCCGGGAGGTCTTTTGAAATTGCAAGTAAAAGTTGTGGCCCCTCAGCGCGGACTATGGCGAGTTGGTTCTGAAAACTCGGGAATTCATTAATCGCATCTAGATCGACGCCGAACGAAGCGAGTCCAGCAGTTTCATCTTTCGCCCCGTAAATCTTGTTGACAGTAATTAATGTCGGACTGTTTTGCAGGTCGCTTTCTTGGGCAAACATCAATCCAGCACTGACAAAAAGACAAATTGGCACTATCCACCACCGCAATCGGACAACTTGCCAGATGGATCTCAATTCAATCTGAGGAATCTCTTTGCTCAATGGCCCCATGGATTTTAAGCCTAC
>JAIOXC010000034.1 GCA_021741795.1 Ilumatobacteraceae bacterium
GAATCTGTACGGTGCGTCTACGCGACTGTTCGTCAATGCTGGTGTTGCCGATGACACCAAAAGAGACAATTGGCGACAATTGGCCCAAGAGGTGTTGAGTGCAGCCGTGCAAACAGATGCTGGTCCAGTGCACCTCAACCTGCCGTTTAGAGAACCGCTTGTGGGCATTGCCGAAGAGTTGCCTGCTGGTATCGGTTCACGAGTTGAAAATTTGAGTGATGATCCACAAAGAATTCCCCAAGAAATAATTTCACAAGACAGTTTAAAAAAATTGACTGCAATATGCGTCGGGGAAAACGGAATAATAGTTGCGGGCAATGGAATCGACAATCCGCAAATGGTGTTAGAGCTGGCTCATCGCTTGCAATGGCCAGTCTTTGCTGACAGTCGCAGTGGGTGTCGAGTCGATATTGGTGAGGCTCATGGCGCAACTGTTGTAAGCAACGCAGACATTATGTTGCGTGATTCCGAGACCGCGGCTGCGTGTAGTCCGCAAGTTGTGTTGCGCTTTGGTGAGCCTCCTGTTTCAAAAGTTGTAAATGCCTGGTTGCGCGAGAGCAAGTGCACGTACGTGGCAGTGAGCGAGATACTGCAACTCATTGATCCAGACAGGATTGTTGGGCAGCATGTTGTGGCAAAAGCATCTCACGTGTGTGAAAGCCTGAGTATGCACGTGCAGCAGAAGCCTGCAACTTCGTGGGTGACAAACTGGGCAAAAATGCAAGCAACGTGCAGTTTGATTCTTGGCTCGATGTGGAATGGTTCGAATGCATTGACAGAACCTTTGGTGGCGAGAGCACTTGTAGAGGCAATGCCTCAGGATTCAAATCTTGTGCTGTCTTCGAGCATGCCCGTGCGTGATGTGGAATGGTTTAGTGCTCCACGCGTTGGCGTACGAGTACTTGCTAACCGCGGCGTCAATGGCATCGATGGTGTGGTGTCGACGGCAGTTGGGGTTGCAGCAGAAAGCGGAAAATTTACTGCGCTTTTGATTGGCGATATTGCGTTGTTGCACGACACGAATGGTTTGCTCAACTTGATGCAACGCGCAGTTGATCTCAAGATTGTGGTTGTAGACAACAAGGGTGGTGGAATTTTCAGTTTCTTGCCTCAGTCGACAACTCTGGACCCACAAAGTTTTGAGCAATTATTTGGTACCCCGCACAATGTAGACATTGGACAATTGGTGCAAGCACATGGATTGCCTAACGCAACGGTAAAGACAGTTGCTCAATTGAGAGACGCGCTTGCTCAAAAGGGCTCGCGCGTGATCATTGTCAATACTGACCGTAGACAAAATGTTGCTGATCATGACGCGGTCTATGCTGCGGTAAATACCGCGGTAGCCAAGGCTCTTAAGGCCGAATAATTGCTGCAAGCATGGCTTGCAGCTTTGCTTGCGTTTCGGCAAGTTCTGAAAGCGGCTCACTGTCAGCAACAATTCCGCCTCCTGCAAACAATCGTGCAGTCATGTTGTTGTTTGAATACTCAGCACAGCGAATTGCAACAGCCCAAACACCGTTGCCTTGGGCGTCAAACCAGCCAACCGCTCCGCCGTATCGCCCACGAGACATGCCTTCAACATCGGCAATGAGTTTGAGGGCTTTGTCGCGGGGGTGACCACCAAGTGCAGGAGTAGGCGAGAGCGCATAGACGGCATCAAGCACGTGAAGAAATGGTTCGGAAAGTCTTCCCAACATGTGCGTGCCAAGATGTTGCACGTTGGCGACCGCAATAATGCTTGCTTCGGGCTCCCAGTCGAGGTACGAACACCATGGCAGCAATGTGTCATGCACTGCATCAATGACAATGCGATGCTCGATTTGGTTCTTTGTCGATGAAAGGAGTGAAGTGGCTAGCCGGGCATCGGTAGTTGGGTCGCCCGTACGTGGTGCGGTGCCGGCCAAAGGATGGCTTGAAACTTCTCCGTCAACGATAGAGACGAGTAACTCGGGCGATGCACCAACGAATCCATCCACAGAAAATTGAAAACTCGAGCCAAAAGAGTTGCGAAGACGAAGAAGAACCGAGTGGATATCAATTGATTGACTACTGGTAACAAATACGTCGCGTGCAATGACCGCTTTGGTGATGGCGCCACTGCGCACAGCGTCACGAGCGACAGTTACTGCATGTAAATATGTCTCGATGTCGACTCCAGGGGTGACGGTGTATGACGACGATGTTGCGCTCTTGGCGTGTATTGGGCTGAGATCCAAATCGGTTGATTCTGATTTGTCGAGTTCAGTGTCTTGAATTGTGGTTACCCAGCAACGACCGTCATCAGACTTACAGACCAGCAGTTTTGGCAGAACAAAATCGTGTGGCTGTTGTGAGTCAAACGGAATGGCGCCGATCAACACAGGACCACTGCCAGGAGCATTTACCGAGTCAGCAACTTGAATGTTTGAGAGAAATTCTTTTGCTTCGTGTGATGCGACCCGGGCTGCAATGCCACGTGTTGCAAAACCAACTCCGTTTCGAACAAACAGCATTCCGTCAGATCCTGCGATGGCAGTGAGATCGATTTGATCGGCAGAAATTGTTGAAGAAACTTCAGAAAGTGGACGCGTAGTAGCGCGCATCGTTAGGCCTTGGTCGCGAGAAGTAATTGTGTGAGCCCACCCGAGAGTTGACGGTGTTCGACAGATGCAAAACCGTTTTGTGCCAACATGTCAACCATCGCCGCAGGCGAGGGAAGATAGGCGACGCTTTTTGGTAGGTAGTTGTAGGCGGCGCGGTTGGAAAGAAGTCCTCCGATGCGCGGGACAATCTTGCCGAAGTAAATGCTGTTGCCCCATTTGACGAATGGGTTGGTTGGCACACCGACATCGAGCAGGGCAATACGCCCGCCTGATCTCGTAACGCGTGAGAGTTCAGCAAAAAATGTATTCAGATCGAGCAAGTTTCGTAGAGCAAACCCGCAAGTAACACCGTCAACCGAATTGTCAGCGCAAGGCAACTGCAAAATGTCGGTTTGGGTGCGAGGGGCGTTACTGCGGTCGGCAATCAGCATTCCGAGCGAGAGGTCCATCGAGAGAGGTTGGTATCCGGCCTTGCGCAGGTCGATACACATGTCGCCTGTGCCGCTGGCCAGATCGAGAATCACGCTGTTGGCGGGCAGCCTGAGGCAGCGAATTGCTCTGCGCCTCCAGCGCACATCAAGTCGAAATGTCATGATGCGATTGACGAGGTCGTAGCGCGGGGCAATTGCATCAAACATTGTGCGAACGGCATGCACTTTGGCTTGGCCCTGCGGCAAGTCGACCGAGTCCCAAGCATTGTTCACAGCGTTCAGGCTACGACCAGAAGCCGACTCGTGGCAATGGCTAGTTATCGGGCAAACTTGCAAGATGATTGATTTTTCCTTCCCACCAGAAGTCGAGAAAGTTCGGTTGCAAGTGCGCGAATTCATGGACACCGTGGTGCGACCGCAGTGGGATGCAATTGATCAGCACGACCGATCGCAAGTGGTGAAAACGATTGTGAAGTTGCGAAAAGTTGCGCGAGAAGATTGGAAGCTGTGGCTACCGCACATGCCAGCAGAGTGGGGCGGCATGGGTCTCGGTCCTACCGCAATGGCTGCTGTATCGGCTGAGGCTGCCAAGGTCAGCATCGGGCCATTCGTACTGAATGCTCAAGCACCAGACGAGGGCAATCAGCACACTCTGTTGCATTGGGCAACGCCAGAGCAAAAAGAAAAGTATTTGCGTCCTTTATGCGAAGGCACAGCGCGTTCATGTTTCGCGATGACCGAACCAGAAGTTGCGGGCAGCGATCCAACTCTGATTAAGACCTTTGCCTATCAAGACGGGGATGAATGGGTCATCAACGGACACAAGTGGTTTATCTCTGGAGCACGTGGTGCGCAGTTTGCATTGTTGGTTGCTCGAACCGAAGATAACCCAGATCTGCCGCAGGCTGCTAACTCATGTTTTATCGTTGATATTCCGAGCGAAGGATGGAATGTTGTTCGTGACATCGAGACGATGTCAGGTGGTCACAACCACTGCGAGATTTTGATTGAAGATTTGCGAGTACCGGCGAGCAGCATGCTCGGTGGTCGCGGTCAAGGTCACTTGCTCGGTCAGTATCGACTTGGGCCAGCGCGGCTTGCGCATTGCATGCGATGGATTGGACAAGCCGAGACTGCTCTCGACATGATGGTTGCTCGCTCGCTTGACAGATATTCACATGGTTCGATTTTGGCCGAGAAGCAAGGAATTCAATGGCTGATCGCAGACTCGGCGATGGAGTTATACCAATGCAAACTCATGGTCCTGCACGCGGCTTACAAGATTGAACACGGGCTCGAATTTACGAGTGAAGTTTCAATGGCCAAACACTTTGTTGCCAATAGTTTGTGGCGCATCGTCGACCGCGCAATTCAGGTGCATGGCGCATTGGGTTACTCGACCGACACACCTCTTGCTGGAATGCTGCAGCAAGCACGATGGAGTCGTTTTGCAGATGGTGCAGATGAGATTCACCAAATGCGCATTGCGCAGCGAACAATCGCTGCATATAAGGATCACGGATCAACAAAGAAGGCCACTGGAGATTTGCCATTATGACAAAGCAATACATCACGTTCGGCGTGTTCATTCCTCAGGGCTGGAAGATGGAATTGGTAAAGATTCCAACAGCAGCCGAAAAATGGCAGGCATCTGTCGACATCGCAAAACGTGCAGAACAGTTGGGCTTTGACTCGATTTGGGTGTATGACCACTTCCACAATGTGCCTCGTCCGGCACACGAGGCCGTATTTGAGTGTTGGACGGTGATGGCTGCCATGAGTCAAATCACGACCAAGATTCGACTTGGGCAGATGGTGGGTTGTGCGTTGTACAGACCACCGGCGTTGCTCGCGAAGATCACGTCGACGCTTGATGTGATCTCGGGTGGACGCTTGGACTGGGGCATCGGCGCCGGTTGGTACGAAAATGAATTTAGAAGTTACGGCTATCAGTTTCCTGTGCCTAAAGATCGAATTGGCATGTTGCGCGAAACTGTGGAGATCGTGAAAATGATGTGGTCGCAAGAAGAAGCGACGTATGAGGGCAAGTATTACCAAACTTCACGCGCCAATTGCGATCCAAAGCCATTGCAATACCCGCATCCTCCAATCTGGATTGGTGGTGGGGGCGAGCAGTTGACATTGCGAGTTGTGGCTCAGCATGCTGACTATTCAAACTTCGGTGGTTCACCTGAAGACTTCGCGCGCAAGGTGGAGATATTGAAAGGTCATTGTCTCAGCGTTGGCCGAGATGCTGATGAGATCGGAAAAACAATCTCTGGTGAAATTCTTATTCGCGACACCGAACAAGAGTGTCGTGAGTTTCAGATTGCTAGTGGCCGGGGTGATCAGTTCGAGACCTGGCAAAAATCCAACATCATTGGTACGCCAGATCAAGTGGCAGAAAAGATCGACCAATACATCAAGGTTGGTTGCACTGGTTTTATTCCATGGTGCGTCGATTATCCGAGCACACAAACGATGGATGAGTTCGCCAAGATCATGGCGAAATATCGATAACTAGTAGTAATAGCGGAAGATGAGCTCTGCAACGCACGAAGGCTTGGTTGCGCCCTCAACTTCAAACGTTGTTTCAACTACAACTTGAGCGCCGCCAGCAATGTCATCAACCTGAATAAGTTTCGCGCCTGCGCGAATTTTTGAGCCAACTGGCACAGGGGACATGAATCGAATTTTGTTGGCGCCGTAGTTGACGCCCATTTTGGTGCCTTCATGTCGCCAAATGCCTGCCATCAATACTGGTGCAAGTGACAGTGTGAGATAGCCGTGTGCAATTGTTTGTCCGAACGGTCCAGTCTTGGCCTTTTCGACATCGAGATGAATCCACTGATGATCGCCTGTTGCATCGGCAAAGAGTTGCACCTGCTCTTGTGAAACTGTCATGTAGTCGCTGTATCCCAAATGTTGGCCAACATGGGCCTTGAGATCTTCGTGGTCTTTGATGATTGTGGTCATGGACGAAGTTTAGCGATACCAGATGCGCTGGTGCTCACGGGACTGCGTGTGTAAAAGAAGTGCGAGAACCGCTATGTCAAATGCACTACTGATGATTGAGCCACCGAAAATGCCGCCAGTCACATAGTCGGTAATTCCGACTGGGCTTTGCGTCTCGAAATTTTGAGCAAACGAGCGCACGGCCAGAAAGCGAAGCACGAATGGCATTGCTGCAGCCATCACACTGAGTTTGTAGCCAATCTTGAGGTCGTTGGCCATTAACCAGCCGCCAAGAACATAGAGTGCCACCGAAATGATCCCGAGCATAAATCCAAAGGGGTATTGGAATCGCAAGTAGCCGATATAACCGGATTTGTCGATGAGACTGACTAACGCAAAAAATCCGTCGAAATAGAGCAGCCAGGTAGCAATCTGCAGTGTCTGTGGCTGCATCCGATCAAACCACTTTTTAGGATCGATATTTTGCATCTCTGCATTATGGCAGCGTCAAGAGCCGAGTGGACAACTCATCTACTCGTAGCCTGTAATCAATGCGATCTGGCTTTGTATCTTTTGTTGGTCGACCAAATGTTGGCAAGTCCACGTTGCTCAACGCAATCTGTGGCAAGAAGGTCAGCATTGTTTCTGACAAACCACAAACCACTCGCAACAGAATTCGCGGTGTGCTTACAACCGCCGAAACTCAATTGATCTTTGTCGACACTCCAGGAATCCACAAGGCGGTGAGTGCACTCGGCGAACGCGTGAATGCAACCGCAATAGAGTCAACAAAAGATGTTGATGTTGTTTGTCTGGTTATCGATGCCACGCAGACATTTGGCACTGGCGACAAGTATGTGAGCAACCACATCGATATGTCCAAAGCAGTTGTGATCCTGAACAAGATTGACAGGGCTGAGCCCGCCAAGATTCTGAAGCAGTTGCAGGCTCTCTCATCGCTCGGTGCGGCAGAGTACTTTCCGATTAGCGCAAAAACCGGTGACGGAGTTGCAGAACTCACTGCGTATTTAGCGACGCGTATGCCAGAAGGCGAATTGTTATATCCGGCCGAGATGATTACCGAGACACCGGACAGCGTGTGGATAGCCGAGTTGGTGCGCGAACAATTGCTTGAAAATACGCATGAAGAATTGCCGTACTCGATCGCTACTCGCGTGACCGAATATGAACCACCAAGAATTCGTTGTGAGATTGTTGTTGAACGCGAAAGTCAAAAGGGAATGGTCATTGGCAAAAATGGTGCAATGCTCAAAATTGTTGGAACCAATGTGCGTCGGCAATTGCCGAGCGGAACGTTTTTGGAACTTGCAGTTGTGGTTGACAAAAATTGGCAGCAGCGCCCAGAGCGCGTAGAGCGTTTGGGCTACTAATTCGGCTACTGCTGATTGATGAGAGACGAGTAGTCGTCGAAGGTAACAGCAACGCCACTTGCAACAGAGTCTCCACGGCCGCGTGGAACCGAAATGAGTTTGCCATCAACGCTAAAGAGCACCTGGCCTACGCCGGGTCGGCTCGTCAATGTCAAAACAATCTGGGCTATCGCAAGTTTTTGGTCGAGACCCGATAGAGAATCGAGAAAAACACGTGTGGCATCTACTTGGGCTACACCACGGATGACGTCAACACTCGCAACGAATGTCGTTGGGAGGGCTGTTCGAAGACCAACAAACTCCGGGCTTGTGCTCGGTCCTTCAACTAATGAAGAAAGTGCCTGCGAGGGATTGGCTGGGCTTGCGACATTGCGTTGCACTTTGATGATCCTTGAGTTGGAAATAAAAAAGAGATCAATTGGTTCAGAAACTGCGACTGCAACGGAGTCAGTGCTCATGGGGTCAGAAACCGTTGTCGTTGTTTGCGGCAGTGTTGTCTGTGGAGCGTTCAACCCGAATGGAACATCTTCTGAAGCAACAGGCTGATACGAACCGCTGCTTGGTACAGCACAGGAAGAAAGAACCACCAACAGCAGCATTGAGCGACCGAGCGATGTGGTCGATGTGGTCGTTGAATACATTCTCACGATGTGACCGTTCGTTTGATAGTGACAACAAACTTCGCCCCACCCGTAGGTGAGTCTTCGACGTGGGCGGTGCCACCGAGGGCGCGTGCATGTTCTTGCACGATTGCTAAGCCAAGACCGCTGCCGGTTGAGAGGCGTGCCGCGGTGCCTCGAGCAAAACGCTCGAAAATTCGGCTTCGCTCACTGAGAGCGATGCCTTGACCAGAGTCTTCAACACTCAGAATGAAGCTATCCATTTGGCTATCGAGTAAAACTCGTGTTGCACCACCGCCATGGTCGCGAGCATTTTCAAGAAGATTGAGCAGGATCCGCTCGATGCGCCTGCGATCAACCAGCACTGCATCGTCAATCTCAGTTGAGCCTTTTGTCGTCGGCAGCGAATGTGTAAAAACAACTTGGTCAAATCCATGTCTTGACATAATGCGCTTGATCAAATCAACAAGGTGCACATTGTCCAGATTGTTTTCGCTTGCACCCGCATCGAGGCGAGAGAGTTCAAGAAGATCTACAACTGTGCGGTCAAAACGTTTGACCTGTGAAGCAAGGATGTCAATTGCTTCTTTGTTGCGATCAGAAAACTCATCTCGTTTAGAAACCAAAACATCGACAGCGGCACCAAGTGCGGTTACTGGAGAGCGCAGCTCATGACTCACATCGCTCGCAAAGCGCTGCTCGCGCTCGATTCTTTGTTGCACGGCATCTGCCATCTCGTTAAATGAAGTAACAAGTCGTTCCAGGTCGGGGTCCTTCTCGGTGTCGAGGCGCGTGTCGAGGCCACCAGTAGCGATGTCGTTCGCTGCGCCTGTCACTCGCAACAGAGGTCGCAATACGTTTCGACTCGTTGACAACCCCAAAAAGGCAGCAGCAACAGTGATCAGAATGACGCCGATGAGCAACGTTGTCTGAATTGTTCCTAGGGTTGTTGCAACATCAACAAGTGGGAACGCTTCAAAATACTGCGCATGAATTGATGGAATCGAGACACCAATTGCTTCGTAAGGACTTGCATTGAATGTGAATCTCTGTCGACCAGTGCCGCCCTGCAGCGTTTTGCTGACTAGATCTTGGGGCAGATTCGATTGTGTGAAACGCAACGGCTCTTGTGCATAAAAATATTCGCTGTCTGTGTCGCTGGCGTCAAGATGCAAAACCGCATAACCGCCGCGCTCACTACGAATGTTTGCTATCAGTTGGTCTACATCGGCAGGGTTTTCGGCATAGAGCGTTCGCACAAGTTGCGCATTGTTGAATGCTTGGCGTTTGGCAACTTCGCTTCGCTGACTGAGCAGATATGAACGGGTACTTGCATACGTCACGACGCTGAGTGCGAGGGCTGCTGCGAATGCTCCGAGGCTGAAGAACAAGACCATTCGACCGCGAAGTCCAAACAGATTTGGAAAGCGTCGAGCCTCATTCATGCTCTAAGCATGGCAGGAAGGAGGGGAGATCCGAACCGGTGAGGATCAAGGGGGAGCATGATCTCCACCGGTTCGATGGCTCTATTGTTGCGGAGCGATTTGACTACTACGCACGGATTTTGTGCGTTTTTGGTAACAATTTCCTTGCTTCAGGCAGACTGCTTGCATGCATTCGCTGCTTTTTATTGAGGACGACACAGCGATCAGAACTGCCCTGCGTCTAGCCCTTGAAGACGAGGGTTACACGGTTCGTGAAGCCAAGGACGGGGCAGAAGGACTTGCAAAGTTTGCCGAGACAACTCCAGATCTTGTATTGCTCGATCTTCGGCTTCCTGACATCTCGGGTTTTGAAGTATGCCGTCAATTGCGTCAGCACTCAATTGTGCCGATCATCATGGTTACGGCACAGACAGATACACACGATCTCGTGGCCGGTCTCGAGGCAGGTGCAGATGATTATGTTACGAAACCAGTCGTTGCAAAAGAATTGGCAGCCAGGATCCGCGCAGCATTGCGACGAACTCATTTAGTAGAACCAACATCGGTTGTTAGTGCGGCTCTTGTTTCTCGCTTCGGTGATGTTGAACTTGATCGGCAACTCAGTGTTGTGTCGAAAAACGGAATTGAATTGAGCTTGACTAAAACTGAATTTAATTTGCTGTGTGAATTTGCAGACCATCCAGGAATGGTGATGTCACGAGATCAATTGCTTGAGCGAGTGTGGGGATACGAGTATCTTGGCGACTCGCGATTGGTTGATGCTCATATTCGTCGCTTGCGAGTAAAAATTGAAGATCAGCCGATGAACCCGTTAATCATTCAGACCGTTCATGGCATGGGATACAAACTGGTTGCCAGGTGAGATTACGTAAGACTACGTAAGAAAGCTTCAGCCTCTTCCAGATCTACAGTGCGTGGCATCGGTGGAAGTGTGGCGACAAGCGTTTTGCCGTAACCCTTGGTTGCAAGTCTCGGGTCGAGGATGGCAACAACTCCGCGATCTGTTTGTGATCGAATAAGTCGTCCTGCAGCTTGTGCAAGCTGTGTTGCCGCGAGCGGGATATCGATCTCGTTGAAGTAGTAGCGACCAATTACATCTCGTCTTGCACTTAAGAGTGGTTCGTCTGGTCTCGGAAATGGAATCTTGTCAATAATGACCAGGCTTAACGTGCGACCTGGAACATCGACACCTTGGAAAAATCCGGCAGTTGCAAAAAGGCATGTCGATTCATCTTGAGCAAATGCGTTGATGAGAGCCATCTTTGGCAGATCATCTTGGCGAAGTATCAAAAATGGCAGTCGCTTTGCCATTTCGTCGGCGGCTAGATGCATTGCGCGATAGGTGGTGAAGAGGGCGAGTGTTCTGCCACCAGCAGCGTTGATCAAGCGTTCAATTTCATCGTGTACGGCATTATCGCGTAATGGATTGCTGGGCTCTGGTAGTTGCTTTGCGCAGTAGAGCAAACTTTGGTCGTAGTCAAACGGACTTCCAACATCTATGACATCTACGGAATCCTCAGTGAGCCCGATGCGGTTGGGAAGTGAAAGTGGAATAGTGGCGCTCGTAAGAATTGCTGTGCGTTGATTCCAAACATTTTCAATCAGTGATGGACCAACGTCAAGTGGCGCAATCTCAAGTACTGGTCGGTCTTTTGAACCGCTGACGAAAGCAACACGACCTTTAAGTGCCATCAGGGAAATATCGATTGATTCAATGAGTCGAGTAGACAAGGTTTGAGCACGCAGAGCCCTCTGCTTTGCCGATTCGTCTTTGCTGCTGATGCCGCGCAGCATCTCAAGAGCAGAGTCAACCTTGAGTCGCAACGTGATTAGCGCATTTTGGATGTCGTCTGGAAGCGGCATCGATAGTCGTTTGTCGACAAAAGGAGATAATTGAGCATGTAGATCATTGGCAATCTGGTTGAGCGAGCCGCTCATAGCGTCATCGCGAATAATCGCGCGTATCGAGGCCGAGACCGCATTGACGCGGCCAGGACCAATTTCGGTACTCACCGATGCGCTGATGACATCTTCGAGTTGATGCGCCTCGTCGAAAACCACTACTTCGTGCTCTGGCAGCAACGCTCCACCTGTTGCGATATGCAATCCGTAGATATGTGTATTGACAACAATGACGTCTGCAGCAGCAGCCCTGTCACGAGCACGTTCGGCAAAGCATCGTGCACCGGCAGGACATCGCTGTGCACCCGGACATTCGTCGCTGCCCACACTGACCATGCGCCACGCCTGATCGCTTGGACTCCACGACAAGTCGCCTTGATCGCCAGTGTCTGTTTGTGTGGCCCACTCGCTGAGTTTCGCTATCTCTTTTGTGACTTTGGCGGGAGTGGTTTCAAGATCGAGTTTCGTGTGCTTTGGAGAAACGATCTCGTCGACTCGTTGAACGCAGATGTAATTGCTGCGACCCTTCAGCACTGCCCACGAGATGTGGCGGTTCAGTTCCTGGCCCAAAAC
>JAIOXC010000035.1 GCA_021741795.1 Ilumatobacteraceae bacterium
ACAGCCACAAAGTATTCGCACATCTCGTATCTAGACGTGATCAACAAGGGTCTCAAAGTGATGGACTCGACAGCGATTACCTTCTGTCGTGACAACAATTTGCCGATCGTAGTTTTCAACCTGTTGGAGCGTGGAAACGTCAAGTCCATACTCAGAGGTGAGGAAATAGGTACGCTGGTCGGGTGATTGAGGAAACGTTGCTTGAGGCCATGGACGGTATGGCCAAGGCTGTAGAGCATGTCCAGTCGCAGTTTTTGGGGGTACGCACGGGTCGTGCCACATCTAACTTGGTCGAGAAGATTGCAGTTGAGTACTACGGCGCGACGGTTCCCATGGTGCAACTCGCTTCGTTCCAAGTGCCAGATGCTCGCACTCTGGTGATCAAGCCTCACGATCGCGGCTCAATCGCAGCGATCGAAAAGGCAATTCAGTCAAGTGATCTTGGCGTTACGCCTGGCAATGACGGTGTTGTTGTGCGGTTGAGTTTTCCAATGCTCACCGAAGAGCGTCGCAAAGAATACGTAAAAGTTGTCAAGAACATGGCAGAAGACGGACGCATTGCATTACGCAATGTGCGTCGCGATGCACGCAAGGCTATGGAGACCGCCGAAAAGGCTGGAGACATTTCAAAAGATGATCTCGAGCGGGCAGAAAAAGAGTTGGAAAAACTCACGCACGACAATGTTGAAGCAATTGACAAAGCATTTAGCCGTAAGGAAACAGAACTACTCGAAGTGTAGGGAGACAACTCATGAGCAATGACAATAGGGGCAATTTTTCGGATGATGACACAAATGGTGTTGACAGAACTGTCGATCCAACGATTGACTTTGGTGATGAGTTTGGCGTAGTCAAGTTTGCCGAGACAGACGACAGCGGTCCTGCACTCGCTTTTGGCAACAACGACACAGAGCAACTTCCGCATTGGACCGAGGCACCTACTGGCGAGGTTCCGCGGTTTGGAAAAACTGACGATCAGCCGACTCGGCGCATAGTTATTGGTGCAAATGACAGCAGTCGTGACCGTGATGATTCTGATAACTCCGACGTGTGGTCTGCATACAACGAACCAGATCCAAGTGCATCGACTGGTGCTCGCCGTCCATCGTTTGAAACCACAACTCCGCCACCGGTGAGCTCTCCTCGCCGTGAAGGTCGCATTGTCATCGGCACTGATCCAACCGATGAGCGTCGTCGCCCTGTTGCGCGAGATGCATCGGGTGCGCAATCCCGACCGGTTTCACGTCCTGCTTCGCGCAGCAGCTCGTCTAAGACCTCCGCTCGTGGAGCGCAGGTGACGCGCGCACAACGTTCGTCATCTGGCCCAACCACTGGCAGAGACTTGCCAACAGCAACAGCGGTGGGCGCATTGCTCGCTGCCGTATTTATAGCATCATTGATGTGGAGGCCAGCAGCGGTGATGTTGCTGATTGCAGTTCTCATCGGTGTCGCTGCAATTGAATTTTTTACTCAAGCCAACGTCAGTGGTTACCGACCATCAACGGTCATGGGTGTTGTTGGTTGCGTTGCTGCGCCGCTCTGTGCGTATTGGATTGGTGATGCGGCACTTCCGCTCGTGTTGGTGTTCGGGTTTGTTGCCACAGTTGTAGTGTTCATCGGAAGCGATGGCATTGAGTCTGGTCCTGTGCCAAACACCGCAATCATGATGCTCGCAATGCTGTGGATCGGTCTGATGAGCTCGTATGCAGCATTGATTCTGCGTTTCTCGTCTACAAACGGTGCAGCATTTGTAAACGTAGGTACCGACACCTTGTTTATTATCGTTATTGGAGTGATTGCCAATGACATGGCGGCCTACTTTGTAGGTACGGCGATGGGACGAACTCCCTTGCGTGACTGGATTAGTCCTGCGAAATCTATTGAGGGTTTGATTGGCGGAACTGTCGGCACATTTGTTGCAGTGGTGCTGGTCGGAATGCAGAGCACCACATGGAACAGTTTCGGAGATTGGATCTTGCTCTCCTTAGTGATTTCGGTCATGGCGCCGCTTGGTGATCTTGCCGAGTCGATGTTTAAGCGCAACCTCAACGTCAAAGATTTTGGCACTGTGTTGCGTGGACATGGGGGAGTTCTCGACCGTTTCGACAGTCTGTTGTTCGTCTTGCCAGCGACCTATTACCTGACTCTTGTCATCCAACCGTGGGGCTGATTTACCCATTTCACTGACAGACTGAACAGATGTCGGTCGTGCGTGTTGCAATTGCTGGATCAACTGGCTCGATTGGTACGCAGACCCTCGATGTCATTTCTCGTAGCGGTGGTGAGTACGAAGTAGTCGGTCTTGGAGTTGGAAGTTCTGCTGATGCAGTAATCGCGCAAGCCAAGTCATGTAATCCAAAAATGGTTGCTGTCAGCAATGACGAGGCCCGCAAGAAAGTGGCCAAGGCGTTGCAGGGTGTTGAAGTTGTTGCTGATTTTGCAGAGCTTGCGCGCGACGCCGATGTCGTTGTCAACGGCGTTGTTGGTTTTGCAGGCTTGTCAGTAACGATGTCAACACTGCAACACGGCAAGCGACTTGCGCTGGCAAACAAGGAGAGCCTGATTGCAGCAGGCCCAATTGTGCAACCACTGCGAAACATCAAAGGCGCCGTGATTGTGCCTGTCGACAGCGAACACTGCGCGATTCATCAATGCTTGCGATCATCAACCGACGCACAACGTGAAGTGCGGCGCTTGTTGTTGACTGCAAGTGGTGGACCATTTCGGGGTCGCACTGCAGAGTCGCTGCAAGAAGTGACAATCGTCGATGCACTCAAACACCCAACCTGGTCAATGGGTCCAAAGATCACAGTCGATTCTTCAACATTGATGAATAAAGGTCTTGAGGTTATTGAGGCTCATGAACTGTTTGGAGTGGGGTTTGACAACATTGATGTTGTTGTGCATCCGCAGTCAGTTGTGCACTCGATGGTCGAGTTCGCAGACGGTGCGGTCATCGCACAGTTGTCTTTGCCCGACATGCGACTGCCGATTGCTTATGCGCTTGGGTTTCCTGCGCGCTCCGACATAGCGTTTGGCGCGATTGATTGGACGCAACTGAGTCGCCTCGACTTTGAGACACCAGATAGATCTACGTTTCGATGCTTGGATCTTGCGTATCAGGCTGGTCGAGTTGGTAGAACTGCGCCAGCATGGCTCAGTGCCGCAAACGAAATTGCTGTAGAAGCATTTCTGGCGGGGCGCATCTCGTGGTCTAAAATTGCTGGTGTTATTGAGCAAACGATGCAACATCACGATGGCATTGCGCCCACAACCGTTGAGGATATTTTGCACGCAGATGTGTCAGCCCGCAGGTTTGCAGCACTGGAGTTAACAAAATGAGTTCGTTTTACAACAAGTTTCGTGACGAGATCGTGGCTGGTGGTGACACAACCGATCAACCCAAGCGCATCAATGACAAGCGAACGAGTTTGATTGCTGGTAGCTCACTGATCGGATTGCTCGTTTGGCTGGGGGTAAGCAGCCCTTGGACATTTGTTTTTGTGGTGGGCTTGCTCGCCTCTGTCTTTTTGCATGAAATGGGTCATTTTGTTACTGCTCGTCGCACGGGCATGAAGGTGACGCAATTTTTTATGGGCTTTGGCCCACGGCTGTGGAGCATGCAGCGAGGAGAAGTGGAGTATGGCATGAGGGCATTGCCACTTGGAGCATTTGTTCGAATAGTCGGCATGAACAATCTGGACGAATGCGACCCGGCCGATGAACCACGCGCCTATCGGGCACAGTCGTATCCAAAACGTCTACTAGTGATCACTGCTGGCTCATTGATGCACGGCATCATTGCGCTCGTCCTATTTTTTGGGGTCTATGCGACTTCTGGTCGCTATAGCGAAACCGGCGACGTACTTGTAACTTCTCCACCCGCTGCTAATTCTCCAGCACAACAGTCGGGTGTTGTTATGGGCGACGTTGTACGGGAAATTGATGGCATCGTAATTTCAACTCGTGAACAATTTGTCGAGCAAATAGTCTCAAAGCAGCCCGGCCAAATTGTTCCTGTAGTTGTCGAGCGCGCAGGCAAACGAGTTTCACTCAGCGTCACGCTTGGAAACAATCCGGTAGATACTTCGCTTGCTTATTTTGGTGTGGCAAGTTGGTCGCTTGACTATGTTCAAGTCAATCCAATTAAAGCCGTTGGCTATGCAACACAAGACTTGGTTGTAACGGCAGGTAGGTCGGTGGTGGGAGTGTTTGTGGTGCTCAATCCAATCAATATTTTTAACAGCGTTGTCGATGACAAAGCCGACCCTGCAACTCGTCCCGGCACCGTTGTAGGTGCAAGCCAACTTGGTGGTGAGATCGGTCGACAAGATGGGTTGAAGGGTGTTCTTTTGCTGCTCGCAAGTGTCAATGTGTTCGTTGGCGTGTTCAACATGTTTCCGCTGTTGCCCTTTGATGGAGGTCATGCTGCGATTGCCACCTACGAAAGATTTCGCTCGCGACGCAACAAGACGTATCGCGCCGATGTTGGCAAGATGGTGCCAGTTGCCACGATGGTGGTGGGTTTGCTCGCCATGCTGTTAGTCGTTGGCCTATACCTCGATCTCACTCAGCCAATTGGCTGAAGTTCACTGTAAGTAAAACGTTGCAAAACCTTGCCGTGATGACAAACTGGTATTCATGACCGCATATGCGAGGCGCCAAACGCGCCAAATCTCGGTAGGCAAAGTTGCCGTTGGTGGCAATGCGCCAATCAGCATTCAGTCAATGACCATCACCAAGACAGCCGATGTTGAAGGCACGTTGCAACAAATTTATGCACTTGCTGCGGCCGGCTGTGACATCGTGCGCTGTACGTGCAACGAAGCCGAAGCCGCTGAGGGTCTTGCTCAAATAGTTCCGCGTTCGCCAGTGCCGATCATCGCCGACATCCATCATCAATACAAGATGGCCTTAGCGGCAATGGAAGCGGGTGTGCATGGATTGCGCCTCAATCCTGGAAACATTCGTAAACCTGAACACATCAAAGCGGTTGCATCCGAGGCTCGCGATCGTAAGGTGCCAATTCGGATTGGTGTCAACGGTGGATCTCTTGACCCAGCGTTGTACGAAAAATATGGCGGCCTGACTGCTGAAGCAATGGTGGAATCCGCTTTGCGGGAGATCGCATATTTCGAAGAAGTTGATTTTGATTTAATCAAAATTTCTGTCAAGGCTTCTAACGTTCCGCTCATGATCGAGGCATATCGCCAGTTGAGCGAAGTAACCAATCATCCGTTGCATCTTGGTGTCACCGAAGCTGGGCCACTGCCAGGCGGACTCATTAAGGCAACCGCAGGAATCTCGACATTGCTCATGGAAGGCATTGGCGACACGATTCGGTACAGCCTCACAGCCGACCCAGTGGAAGAAGCGCGAGCAGGCAGACAATTGCTTGAGTCGCTCGGTCTGCGTGAGCGCAAAAATGTTGACTTAATTGCGTGCCCAAGTTGTGGGCGAGCAGAGATTGATGTCATTGATGTCGCCAATCGCGCACAAGCAGCATTCGCAGATAAAAAAATTCCGTTGCAAATTGCAGTCATGGGCTGTGTCGTTAATGGCCCTGGCGAAGCACGTGAAGCCGACCTGGGTATTGCAGCGGGTAACAAACGAGGTCACTTATTCGTCAAGGGTCGCAACGTTGCGGTAGTGCCAGAGTCGGAAATGGTGGAGGCGCTCATTGACTGGGCCACATACATTCACGAACACGGAGTGGAGGCCGCAATTGCTCGCGTTGACACCGCGCTCGCCGAGCGCGAAGCAACAAAAGACCGCAATATGTTGCTCAAAGAGCATGGCGATGATGTCAATCATGCCGACGAAAAAATTGTGGAAATACGGAAGAAAGTCGCTGGTAACTAGCAGCTAGCAATTATCCAGGTATGGTCGTCGCCACGACGACTGTCGTTGTAGTTGTCGTAGTTGTTGTAGTTGTTGTAGTAGTAGGCACAACCACATTCCACAAGTTTTGTGCAATCTCGATGTAGAGCGTTGCGCGCGCTCGGTATCCAACTGGTTGCAAGTGCAGTTTGTCAAAGGCAAACCACTTAGAGTTGGCAGAGATCATTGTGTACCAGTCGACGACCGAGACGTTGGGGTAGTCAAGTGCAACACGATTGAGCACTCTGTTAAATACTGGCGATGCGCGAATGTAATACTGGCTATCAATTCGCGAAACATTAACCCACACCACCGGAATGTCGCCGATCAATGTGAGTAGTTCACGAATTCGATCTTCGTAGTAACGCACTTTGATTGAACTTTGTAGGTCATTACTCCCAAGTGCCACGATCACAGCCGAGGGTCGTACTTTTGCCTTGAGATACTTTGTGTAAGTCTTCACCCCGTTTTGCAGCGTGCTGGCTGGGCCGCTGATATTGCGGGAGAACGCCCCATCCACAATTACTTTGTCAAATGTACCGAGGGCCTGCAGTTGCGGCATCACGTTGCCAAACCCTTTGTAATTGGCGCCCCAAGTAATGCTGTCGCCAAGAATCAGCAGCGTGTGTGTGGGTTCGACAGCGCGTGCATTGTCAACGAAGATGCAAGAAATCAGCGCGACAGCGAAAATGGTGAGAGTTCTGCGTACCCGCAGATTCAATGCGTTCCCCATGTGCGAAACACAGTTGCAGTGCCATTGAGTTGTATCGATTCGTTGTTGTGTAACACACATGCCTGACCTCGCCTGATTGTGGTGGCATCACCAGCAGTGCAGACCAATATTTCCGCTTGGTGTGTTGCCTTGACCGTCGTTTCTCCAGCAACCTCGATGCGCTCAACACCGAAGCGAGATGTGGAGACGGGGTAGGTGAACCGACCTGGGGTCACTTCGGTTGCATTGACAACTGGTGAGGGAATCGATTCAAAACGTGCGACGGCCAAGAATTCGTCCACGCTGACATACTTTTTGGTGAAGGCTGCTCGCACCACGTTGTCTGATGACGACATCACTTCAACACCAGAACCACTGAGATATGCATGCGCATTGCCTGCGCCAAGAAAAAGCGCCTGACCAGGAGAAAGCCGTATGTGGTGCATCAACAATGCAACGAGCACTCCGCCATTTCCTGGATACATGCTTGCCAACCGCCCAGCCCATGCGGGCATTTGTGCTGGGAGTTGGTGTGGCCCGGTGGTCAATGCCCAGCGCACGCATTCAGCAAGTCCGTCATTCTCAAGATGCTCTGCGAGTTGTGCCCAGCCAAATCGTTTGCACAACTCGAGCGATTCTTCTATCGATCGAAATCCGCAAATTGCATCGAATGAAGTCAACGCAATCAGTAGCTCGGGTTTTGCTGATGCGTCGCGGTAGATGCGTTGCGGGGCGTCGAGCGAAATACCAATTTCGTTTTCTTGTTGAAACCCACTCGCTGCTTGTTCGTCGGTGGGGTGAGTCTGCAGCGAAAGTGGCTTGTTGGCAGCAATAATTTTGACAAGGAAAGAAAGATCGCCAGTCAGTTGCTCAAGCGGCTTACTTCCGGTTGCATTTTTTACGAGCGATGGTCCACCTCGGTGTGTGCCAAACCATAATTCGGCCCACGGTTGCGCATCGGCTTCTGTCGAAAGAAATTCTGGAATGAACTGTTGATCGCCCCAGTCGTAGTGCTGGACAACGCCTCGCAGTAAGTGCATCGCTAGCTCGTCGCGCAGGCGCTTTTTACATGTGCCGCGGCATCCGCAATTGCTATTTCACTAGCAATGCCTGTCAAACGGTCGCGTACTTCGACAACGCCATTGGCTGCGCCTCTGCCAACGACAACAATGATTGGATTGCCGATCAATTCGGCATCTTTAAATTTGACGCCGGGCGACACGCCAACACGATCATCAAGCAACACACGAATTCCTTGGCTGTCAAGAGTCTGTGCGAGGTTATTCGCGGTGTCGGTTATGAGAGCGTCTTCCTTGCCGGCCATCACAATGTGCACATTGAATGGGGCAATGGCGTGCGGCCAACGCAGACCAATGTCGTCACATGTTGCTTCAGCTATTGCGGCAACTGCGCGCGAGACACCAATGCCGTACGAGCCCATCGTTACGGTTTGAGCCTTGCCATTTTTGTCGAGCACGCTCAAGCCCAGAACTTCTGCATATTTACGACCGAGTTGAAACACGTGACCAATCTCGATACCGCGTTTGATGATCAGTGCCGAAGCACACGATGGGCAAGTGTCGTCGTCGCGCACTTCGGCAACGTCAATTACTCCGTCTGCTGTAAAATCTCGGCCATGCACAAGATGTGCAACGTGTTTGCCGGCAGCATTTGCTCCGGTAATCCATTCGCTGCCATCGGCAATACGTGGGTCGAGCAAATAGCGCACGCCCGTGGAATGAGCAAGACCTAAGGCATTTGGACCGATATAGCCCTTAACGAGTTTTAGATTTGCTGCAAAGTGTGTGTCATCAAACGGCACTACTTCGGCTGGTGATACTTGTGCTTCAAGACGTTTCATGTCTACTTCGCGGTCACCCGGCACTCCGATGGCGAGTGCCTCGATGCGTCCATCTGGATGGCGCAAATTGACAACAACGTTTTTGAGTGTGTCTGCTGCAGTCCACTGTCGATCTGCTCGTTGCAAGTCTGCGCGCGAATTGAATAAATCAACAAGTGTTTGAATTGTTGGTGTCGCTGGGGTGTCAAAAACTTGTGCTGCTGGCGTTGACTTCGAATCAATCGCGGCCGGAGCACCTACGCGCACCGCTTCGGTGTTGGCAGAGTAATCACATTTTGTGCACTGCACGAAAGTGTCTTCGCCGATCTCGCAAGGAAACAAAAACTCTTCGGACTTAGATCCGCCCATGGCACCCGACATTGCAGACACGATTGCAAACGGCAATCCGAGTCGTTCGAAAATGCGCACATAGGCATTGCGATGAGCGTCGTAGCTCTGTTGCAAGCCTTCATCGTCGATGTCGAAACTGTACGAGTCCTTCATTGAAAACTCGCGTCCGCGCAACAGACCGCCACGTGGGCGCGCTTCATCGCGAAACTTGGTCTGAATCTGATACAGCGAGAGTGGTAGGTCTTTGTAACTCGAGTACAGGTCTTTTACGAGCAGCGTAAACATCTCTTCGTGGGTCGGACCGAGCAGGAAGTCGACCTTTCGTCGGTCTTGGAGCCGAAAGAGGTTGTCGCCGTAGTCGGTCCATCTGCCAGTTGCCTCGTATGGCTCGCGTGGCAGCATGGCGGGAAAATTGACTTCTTGTGCACCAATGTTGTCCATCTCTTGCCGAATGATCTCGGCGACATGTTGGTACACGCGCCAGCCGAGTGGAAGCCACGTGTAGCCGCCGGGTGCTGCACGGCGAATGTATCCAGCCCGCACAAGAAGTCGGTGGCTTGGAACCTCGGCATCAACGGGGTTGTCGCGCAATGTGCGTACAAACAGGGTGGACATTTTGTTGATCACGCGCGGTTACTTCGTTTCGTTCAAGTTTGGGTTTTGGCTTACTGATAACTGAATTTACTCGGCATCCATTGGTCCAAATGCCTTTGACCTGTTGAGCGAGCCGTGACGAACCTTAGTTCGCGGGGATATAATGGTTGAGTCCTTTACAGTTCGTCGAGCTAAAAGGCGTGGGTCTCGACCCACGCCTTTTGTTCATTACAAGGCCTTGTTTTTAGGGTTTTAAACCCCCAAAACAAGCCAAAATTTTGCCATAAACACACAGGAAGGGAGAAAAAGAACATGTCAGTAGCACGCGGAAGCACCAAGGTTAATCCTGTCGTTGATCGTGTCTCTGCTCTCATTCTTCCGATCGTGACCGACCTTGGTCTCGAGCTGTACGACGTCGAATACCAGGGCGGAATCTTGCGCGTGGTGGTCGACACACCAACCGGTGGTCCAGCCGGCGTCAACATGGAGTCGATCGCATTGATCACCCGCCTCATTTCGCGCGAGTTCGACCACAGCGATCCAGTTCCTGGTCATTACACACTTGAAGTGACGAGCCCAGGCCTCGAGCGTTCGCTTCGTGTGCCAAAACATTTCGCACGCGAAGTCGGAAAAGTTGTTGCTATTCGCTTGACCGCAGCCGTCAACGGTGTGCGTCGTGCGCAAGGTGTGTTGTTGTCAGCCGACGAAAACAACATTGTTGTTCGACTGAATGACAAATCGACAACAGAAATAACAGAGATGACGATTGGTTACGACATGATCGATCGCGCTCGCACGGTGTTCGAATGGGGCCCAACTCCAAAGTCGGGTGCAACAAAGGTGAAGACCAAGACGCAATCGGAGGTTAATGAATCATGAGCAATCTCGATATGACAGAAGCAATCCGCATGTTGGCAGGGGATCGCGGCATTTCCGTGGATTCTCTTTTGCAGGTGCTCGTTGAAGCACTCGCGACCGCCTACAAAAAGCGTCAGGGTGCAGCCGAAGAAGTAATCGTCGGCATCAACCCAGAAAACATGGACATCACATTCACCGCCTACGACGTGGATGATGACGGCAACTGGATCAACGAGCGCGATGACACGCCAAAGAAAGACGAACTCGGTCGTATTGCAGCGCAAACTTTCCGCCAAGTAATGAGTCAGCGCATCCGTGAAGTTGAGCGTGATCGCAAGTTTGAGGAGTACGCAAACCGCGAAGGCGACATCGTTTCCGGCATCGTGCAAAAGACCGATACCAAGTACACCTTGCTCGACCTTGGCCGTGTGGAAGCACTTCTTCCACAAGCCGAGCAGGTGCAAGGTGAAGTGCGCGAACCGAATGCGCGCCTCAAGGCATACATCGTCGAAGTTCGCAAGACTCCAAAAGGCCCACAGATTGTTGTCAGCCGTACGCACCCTGGTCTTATCAAGCGTCTGTTCGAGCTTGAAGTGCCAGAAATTGCTGATGGCGTTGTAGAAATCAAGGCCTGCTCGCGCGAACCAGGACAACGCACGAAAATTGCTGTTTGGTCAAACGACCACAACGTCGACCCAGTGGGAGCCTGTGTTGGCGCTCGTGGTGGTCGTGTTCGCATGGTCGTCACCGAGTTGCGTGGCGAAAAAGTTGACATCATTCCATTCAGCGAAGACGTTCGCGACTTCATTGCTAAAGCGATGTCACCTGCAAAGGTCACCGATGTTCGATTGAGCAGCGACGGTACTCAGGCCGACGTCATCGTTCCCGACTTCCAACTCTCGTTGGCAATCGGCAAGATGGGTGTTAACGCCAACCTTGCAGCGCGACTTACTGGTGTGCGTCTCGACATTAAGAGCGAGACACAAGCCGCTGACGAAACTTCTGGCTACACAGCAGTTGTTACTGAAGATGCACCTGCAGCTGACTACGCCGAAGGCGAGTGGGTCACCAATGCAGAGAGTGGCGCGATGGAGTGGCATGCGGCTGATGGTTCTGTAGTGAGCCAAGAACAATGGGCACAAAATACCGGCACTGCAAATGATGGTGCTGCAACAAATGGTGAGGGGAACTAACACTTGGCCAAGATCTTGCGCGTTCATGAGCTTGCTAAAGAGCTCGGCATGTCCAATCAAGAGACCCTTGATTTGTGCGGCAAGATGGGTATCGGTGTAAAAACACAATCTTCCACGATCATTGATCAACAAGCCGACCGTGTGCGCACAAAAGCACAACGTGAAGGTCTTGTGCGTGACGTGCAGCCCGAAGAACCAAAGGCAGTTAAGAAAGCAGTCAAGAAGGCTGCTGCAAAAAAATCTGATGGTGATGCCAGCGAAAAAACGCCAGTCAAGAAGGCTGCTGCAAAAAAAGCTGTTGCCAAGAAAGCCGTTGCGAAAAAAGCTGTTGCCAAGAAAGCCGTTGCAGAAAAACCTTCGCCTGATGTAAGTGAGCCGGCATCGACATCAGCAAGTGCAGATGTTGTTGA
>JAIOXC010000036.1 GCA_021741795.1 Ilumatobacteraceae bacterium
CGTCAAAATCTCAAACATTTGTGTTTGATTGTTAAGCCAGTCAGGCGCAATTGTGGTGCCGTGACCCGGTAAGTCAAAATAAATTCGTTGCCATGTTGATGACTCGTGAAAATTTGGTTCAAGGTCGGCCACCATGTAGCGATGGTCAGCCGACCAGCCATGGATAACCAACAGCGGTCGTCCGATACCCCTTCGACGAACCTCGAATTCGATTCCATCAACTTCAATCGTCGTCGTAGCTGCCATAGTCACAATCTTTACCTATTGGCGCATAAAGTTTTAATACTCACCGAAAGGCACACAAAATGAGCAACTTAACCACATCCCGAGCATTTACTGTTGGCAAGATCAACGACGTATGGACACAACAGATCACCGACGTGTCAGTAGACGACCTGGGCGAAGGCGATGTGTTAATTGCTGTGGAGTACTCGTGCATCAACTACAAAGACGGTTTAGCCACAAGCGAAAAGGGTCGCGTTGCACGGATCGATCCCTTGATTGCAGGAGTGGATCTTGCAGGAACAGTCCTGGAGTCGTCGAGTCCTGAATTTGCAGTTGGCGATCAAGTCATCGCTCATGGTTATGACATTGGTGTTGCACACAATGGTGGATACAGCGCTCTTGCTCGCATACCAGCGCAATGGTTGGTTGCTTTGCCAGCCGGTATGACCGCTCGCACCGCAATGATGATCGGAACTGCTGGCTTTACTGCGGCGCTCTCGGTTGATGCACTCGAGCGCGCTGGTCTCACCATTGGCTCGGGCCCAGTTTTAGTTACTGGCGCCACAGGAGGCGTTGGTTCAGTTGCTGTTGGCATGTTGGCGGCACGCGGCTACGAGGTTGTTGCGTCTACTGGAAAAGCAGCATCGAGCGATTGGTTGAAGTCGATAGGTGCAAGCGACATTATTTTGCGCGAAGAAACCAGCGCAGAGTCGCCGAAACCACTTGAACGCGAGCGATGGGCAGGATCGGTCGACTGTGTTGGTGGATCAACACTCGCCTACGTGTTGCGCACTCTCAATTACGGAGCATCAGTTGCGGCAAGTGGCCTTACTGGTGGCAATGGACTAGCCACCACCGTGCTGCCGTTTATCTTGCGCGGCGTCAATCTGCTCGGTATCGACAGTGTGCAAACACCCATCGCCATCCGTCGCACAATGTGGACACGCATTGCGACCGACTTGCGACCATCGTGGCTCGACACCGAGCACGCACAAATTATTGGCCTTGCAGAACTACCTGCACAGCTCAACAATATTCTTGCCGGCAAGATGCAAGGTCGAGTACTCGTCGATCCAAATCTCTAGATAATTACTGCGCCGTGTTGATCAATAGTCAACTCGAGCACATCTCCAGACTGGGGTAACTGCGAAGCAATGTGCTTCGCGTCCGATTTGGCACACATCACCGCAACTGTTGGTCCCGAACCAGACAACCATGCACACCACGCATTAGTGCTTAAGGCTGCGTCGAGTGCCGCCTTAGATGATGATGCATTCGCCAAGCGAATGTCTTGATGAATGCGATCTTGTGTTGCGATGCGCAACAACGCAACATCGCCAGTAGCGAGCGCACCCATGAGTAATGCCGTATGACCGATGTTGACCACTGCATCGCTGAGCGACAAAGTTGTAGCTATTGCGGTACGAGATTTTTCGGTGCTGGTCTGTGTGTCGGGCACCCATGCAAGGATTGCGGGATCGAGTGCAAGCGGCAAACGCACCACTTCGCCCGATGCGCTCGCAGTGACACCGCCAACAAGCGAGGCTGCAACGTTGTCAGGATGCCCTTCAAGTTGCGTGCTTGCATGAAGCAAATCTTTGCGCGCTGCAAAGAGTGCATCGTTGCTTACCCCATGCTTCTGAGCATGAGCCGTGACGACCCCGGCCACTCGAGCAGCACCGCTAAAACCAAGTCCGCGACCCATCGGGATTTTTGAACGAACCCATATGTCTCCCACTCCGCCATAACTACGAAAAGCAATGTGGCCGGGGTGATACTCGTCAATCATTTTTGCGCCAGCCGGAATCACTCCGTTGATTACAGGACCCATTTCGAGATGAACGGAAAGCGCCATACCGAGCACATCAAAGCCAGGACCAAGATTTGCCGAACTCGCAGGCACGCGAACGAAGAATGATGGCGCAGTCATAGCGAACTATTTTGCCACAGAGTTGCTAATTTTAATGAGCGCATCTACAACATTGTTTGCCGCACCCGAATCGATGCTTGCTTGTGAGCGCTCAATTCCGTCTGCCATGTTCGACGCAACACCAGCAACTACCAAACCTGCTGCGGCATTAAACACAACTATGTCGCGAACTGCTCCGCGCGTGCCAGAAAATGTGTCTCGAATCACTTTCGCGTTGTGTGCTGGGTCTCCACCACGCACCGCAGTGACGTCTGCAGGCTGCAGTCCAAAAGTTTTTGCATTGAGCACAAATTCAGAAATATCTCCATGATCGATCATGACTACAGGACAGTCTCCACTCAGCGACAACTCATCCAACCCACCATGACCGTGCACCACCCATGCTCGTTGCACGCCGCGCCCAGCAATTGCGTGCGCCATCTTGTGCGCCATGTTCGGATCGCCCACGCCAACAACCATGTATGCAACTTGTGCGGGGTTGGCCATTGGGCCCAACAAGTTGAAGACTGTCGGAACTCCCAATTCTTTTCGCGTTGGTCCGGCGTGTCGAAATGCCGGATGAAACTTTGGGGCGAAGCAAAAACCCATACCCGCTCGCTCTACGCACTGCGCAACTCCTGCCCCATCCAGATCGATCTTGACGCCTAGAGCCTCGAGCACATCTGCCGTTCCACATTGAGACGACGCTGCACGATTACCGTGTTTGCACACCGGCACTCTGGCTCCGGCAACAACGAATGCAGCCATCGTCGAGATATTGACAGAGTGCGATTTGTCGCCACCAGTGCCAACAATGTCAATTGCACGAGATGACATTTTTGCGCTCAATGGCACAGACTCCGATGCGTCAAGCACCGCCGACAACATGCCTTGCAGTTCGTCGGCAGTCTCTCCTTTTGAGCGAAGCGAGGTCACAAATGCCGCAATCTGTGCCGACGTTGTTTCACCAAGCAATATTGCATCCATTGCAATTTGCGCATCGTTGGCCGACAAGTCTTCACCTCGCAACAACGTTGCGATTAGTTGCGACCATCCACCAATGCGATCGATCGCGCTCATCGCGCGCTCCAACTACCCAGTTTGTTTGCGTTGACGCAGCATTCGGCGCCTGTCGCGGGCAGTTGTGGCACCCCAGATTCCCTGTTGTTCGCGATTTTCGAGCGCATAATCCAAACACGCTATGCGCACCTCGCACTCAGAACACACCGAAATAGCAAAGTCGGCATGATCTTCATTGTCTGGATAGAAAATCTCGGCGTCCAAGCCCTGGCAGGCGCCCTTGGATCTCCAAACCACATCTGCTAACGACATTCAGGCCCCCCTTGCGCTCAGCACTGAGCACAATTTCCCTAGGCATGACTGTAGAACCCAAAGTCGCAGTCCTGCCAATCCAAAATGGCCACAACTTCGGGCAATACCTTTACCAGATAAGGGTCAGAGGTGCCCCTACTAATTAATCGCGAAGATCGGTGAGTAATTCGTCAGTCACAAACTTGGGCAACAGAGCAACCTCTATATATGCAGGGTGCACGCAAAGAATCTCAACGTCGCCAGAAGCGAATGCTTCAACTTGCTCTGGCGTAAATTCAAAACGGATGTAGTGAACGGCTGCAGTTACATTGTCGCGCGTCAGTGTTTCGGCATGACCTTCTTCTGTGATCGACATGACTGTCGAACCGTCACTCAATCTAATGCCGATTGAACTCTCGATATTGACGAGTTTTGGCAACCACTCAAGCATCTGCTCTGGCGTCGTGAGTTCAATAAACAAGGTGGCCGAAAGTTGACCCGCTTCCGGGATCAATGGGTTATACGCGTGTAGTTCCTCGAGAATCTGTTCATCGCGAACAACTTTCTCGGCACGCATCATCTCATGAATTTGTGATTGCATTGTTGCTCGGTTCTCAAACATCAGTGTGACCACTGTGCCGAGTTGCACCCGACGACGACGCTTGATTTCAATGATCTCTTCTCGACGCTCGTCGCGAATGCGCTCATACGCACGGAGGTCCAATATGTCGGTCAGTTGTAGTTTGCGGGACGTAGTCATCATTTCTATTTCTCCTCTGATTGAATGCCGTAGGCACGTGCAACAACTTGAAGTGGGTGAACTGCTTGTTTGCCTGTTTGTTCGTTGATTGCGGTATTGGCGAGATGGCAGTCACCTGTCACGACATCTCCCTGCGCATCATTGATCATCTGACCCAACTTCTCGGCGATTGGAATCGATAGGTGTGCATTTTCTGCGCGGAGACCCCACATACCATCGATGCCACTGCACTGCTGCACGAGTTTAATCTTTGCTCCGGTGAGCTTCATCAAGTCGCGACTCTTGAGCCCAATGTTTTGAGCACGTAAATGGCACGGTGTGTGATACGTGATCGTCTCTGGAATTTCACCAGTGAAATTGAGATCGAGTGACTTGCCTTCTGTCTTATGCAAGCGAATGAGATATTCGGCCGCGTCGTAAGTGTTTTCAGCAACAAGGGTTGCATCGGCACCACCGACGTAGTCGAGATAGTCCTTCTTCAACACATATCCACAAGTCGGTTGTGGCACAACAATCTCGTTGCCGGCGCGCACTTCGTCTGCCAACATCTTGACATTATTTTTTGCAACCCTGGTGAAGCTGTCCACGTCACCACTGTGTAAGAATGGTGCTCCACAGCAAGCCACATCTCCCACGAGGGAACACTCAACACCGTTTCGCTCGTACACCTTGATGAGATCTTGGCCAATTGCTGGATCCTGGTACTCAACCAAGCATGTTGGAAACAACGCGACTTTGCCTTGACGATTGAGCATTGTTGTCTTTGGTCGATTTTTGAACCATGTTGAAAAGCGACTACGTGCAAATGGAGGCAACATACGAACACTTGAAATACCGGCAGTTTTCTCGACAATCTTGCGCACTACTGAACCAGGTTTTGCGCCCATCACGAGGTTGGTCACCACACCCATCGACGTAGCCACTTTGCCAATCGCATCAGTGCGACCCATCACTGCTGTAGTCAGTTTGTTGCGAACTGACATTTGCCCATTTTCGCGACGCATTGCGTCTGCACGCAGCATGAGGCGCGGGAAATCGAGCGCCCATTCATGCTGGTTCGGCGTGTACGGGCAGTTGATGTAACACAACTTGCATTGGAAACATTCGTCGATCACATGATCTTGTTGTGATGGTGTCATCTTGCCAGCATCTTGGTCATCGTGAACGTCGATGTAGGAAAATAATGTTGGGAACGAAGGGCAAAATTTGAAACACAAACGACACCCATGGCAAAGGTCGTACACACGCTCGAGCTCGTGACGGGTGTCGGCCTCGTCGAGGTACATCGGGTGGTTTGGGTCGTATGTGATTGTCATTGGGGAGCTTTCAAAAAATTAGAAACTGAATAGAAAAGTCTTTTGCATTGAGTGGCTGTGCGCCAAAGCACACAGCCACTCGCTGCGAATTGCAATGATTTGCTTAAGCGAGGCTCTTGAGACCGTCAGAGAAACGACCAGCGTGACTCTTCTCGGCGCGTGCAAGTGTCTCGAACCATTCGGCGATTTCCGAGAAACCTTCGTCGCGAGCAGTCTTGGCGAAGCCTGGGTACATCTGTGTGTACTCGTAGGTCTCGCCAGCGATTGACGCCTTGAGGTTTTGCTCGGTGTCACCAATTGGCTCACCAGAAGCAGGGTCGCCAACTTCGGCGAGGTACTCAAGGTGACCGTGTGCGTGACCGGTCTCGCCGTCTGCAACGTTTTTGAACAACGATGCAACGTCTGGAAGACCTTCGATGTCTGCCTTCTGTGCGAACCACAAGTAGCGGCGATTGGCTTGGCTTTCGCCAGCAAACGCTTCCTTGAGATTCTCATGTGTTTTTGTGCCATTTAATCCGGCCATGATGTTTCTCGCTTTCTGTTTTGTTGTTGGACTTTATCTATTCGTATTTCTATATCTATTTCTTACTTACTTTCGCCTGCAGAACAGGAGATCTTTTCACAGCGCGTGACTCGCAGTCCGAGCACTTGCCTCTAAACACAACGCCTACGTCGGACACCATGAAGTCGCCCGCATCATTTGGCTTGAGAGAGGCTGCACCTTTTACATGTACGTCGCGAATTTTTCCGCACACACCGCAAACTGCATGGTGATGATCATCGACATTGGGATCGAAACGCATTCCGCCCTCGCCGAGATCGATCAACTGCAGCTCACCCATCTCGGCAAGTTCATTGAGCGTTTGATATACCGTACGTAGCGAAATTCCGGGCATCTGAGCACTTGCGATGCCGTACAAGTTTTCGGCTGTTGGATGAGTTTCGTTGTTGTGCAATAGCGAAAAAATCAACTGTCGTTGTGGAGTGAGCTTGCGACCCATCGAACGAAATTGTGTGGCCAACTCGGCTGGTGAATGCATGGATACGAGAGTAACTCAAGTTTGGTCTAATTTGCAAGTCTTGCTAACTAACAATAGTTGTGACTTATGGCAAATTGCCCCCGTTGCAGGCATTTGGGTAGCGGGCATTCCATTGCCCTGATTTAGGCTTTCTCCGTGAACTTTGTCCGAGAACTCAATCTGGAGCGATTGCGCACCGAGGAGTTCGATGTGCTGGTTGTGGGTGGAGGCATTACTGGCGTTGGAGTTGCACTCGATGCTGCTTCCCGCGGTCTGCGCACTGCCCTTGTCGAGCGAGACGATTTTGCATCAGGCACATCTTCAAAGAGCAGCAAGCTCATCCACGGAGGTTTGCGCTATCTACAACAAGGCGAAGTCGGTCTGGTGTACGAAGCGCTACACGAACGTCAACGCTTACGACGCAATGCACCACACTTGGTCAGCATCTTGCCATTCATGATCCCGATCCTCACCCGCGATGGAGTGATCTCCAAAAAGATTGCACGTGCACTCGGTAGTGCGTTGTGGATGTATGACGTCACTGGTGGTTGGCGCATCGGCAAATTGCACAAGCGTCTCAAAGCTGCCAAAGCAAACACGCACTTGCCGACTATTAATACGGACAGAATGTCGTCGGCGTATCTGTACTACGACGCAGCAGCAGACGATGCACGACTTTGCGTGACTGTTGCGCGAACCGCAGCACTGTATGGAGCAGTTGTTGCCAATCAATGTCCGGTTGCCAAAATTCTGCATGATGATTCTGGCAAAGTCAGTGGTGCTCTCGTTCACCCACTCGGTTGCGAACCCTTCGAGATTCAGGCTCGCTGCGTTATCAATGCCGCCGGGGTCTGGGCCGACAATGTGCGCGAAACAGATGAGGGCGTTCACCCCAACAGCATTCGGCCTGCCAAGGGCGTCCACATCACCATTCCGTGGAAGATGGTGCGCAACGACATCGCAGTAGTTATTCCCGTCAAAGTTGACAAGCGCAGCCTCTTTGTCGTGCCATGGATTTCAAATCACGACGGCACATTTCAGTACACCTATATCGGCACCACCGACACTGATTTTGTTGGCGGTGTAGACGAGTCGCAATGCTCCACCGATGACATCGACTATGTACTCACTGCCCTCAACGCGGCCATCAATACCAACATCACTCGCGACGACATTACGGCTGTGTGGTCAGGTCTGCGTCCACTTGTGCGCAATACCGATGGCACCACTGCAAAGGGAAAAACGAGTGACCTCTCGCGTAAACATCAGGTGCGCATCTCTGACGCCGGAATGATCTCGATCACCGGTGGCAAACTCACGACATATCGCAAAATGGCAGAGCATGCAGTTGATGCTGCATGCAAGCAACTCGGCGTCAATTCACGCTGCCGCACAAAACGCCTTGCGTTCATCGGCACCGATGGGTTTCGTCAATCAATGCTCAGTGGCAATGATGCTGGTCTTGCAGAACGATTCGGGAGTGAACTCACCGAAATCAAAACGCTCATCTCGCAAGACAAACGCCTGGGCGAACCACTCATCGCAGGTCTCTCCTACCTCAAGGCCGAAGCAATCTTTGCCGTTCGCAACGAGATGGCCCGCACACTTGACGATGTGCTCACTCGACGCACACGAGCACGCATCATCAATCGGCCTGCAACCATCGCAAGTGCGCGCAGCGTTGCAGAGTTGATCGCGCCAGAACTGAAGTGGTCGCTCTCCGAAATCACCAAACAAGTAGACGAATTCGTTCAATCGTGTGCTCGCGAACTTGATGCTGCGATGGTCAGTGAAGCCGAATTCGTTCAGTCAACTACGATCAGTTAGGGCATCATGACACAAGCGACAGATCCAATCGAGTTTGTGGGTCAGACTTCGCCGATTCAAGAGCGCTTCACTGAAGTACCTACCGAAAATCTTTCGCCAAACCTCATCGAACAACTTGCGACAATCTGTGCAACATCAACCGAGGATCAAGATTTAGCCGACCACGGTCGCGACTGGTGGCCTCTTGCAATGCACTGGGCATTACAGGGAAAGACCCCTCGCAAGCCACACGCAATCTGTCGACCTACTTCCACCGAACAGGTTGTTTCAATCGTCGAACTGTGCAACGAAAATCGAATTCCGCTCACCGTCTCCGCCGGCCGTAGCGGAGTGTGCGGCGCGGCAGTTCCTATTTACGGCGGCGTTGTGCTTGACACCTGTTTGCTTGCAAGCATCGTCAGTGTCAACAAGGTGTCCGGTGTAGTCGAAGTTTTACCCGGCATGTTTGGACCTGACTTTGAAAATGAATTGCAGGATAAACACGGCGTAACTGTTGGGCATTTTCCGCAGTCGTTCGACATCTCAACCGTGGGCGGATGGGTTGCGTGTCGAGGTGCTGGTCAGTATTCGACACGCTACGGAAAAATTGAAGACATGGTTGTTGGTCTTGAAGTCGTGCTTGCCAACGGCACAGTTGTTTACACGGGTACCGAACCCGCTGGCGCCAACGGCCCAGACCTCACTTCGCTTTTCGTTGGCAGCGAAGGCACACTCGGAGTGATTACTCGAATTTGGCTGCGATCACATCCGTTGCCAGCAACCCAACAACGTGCCGCTTATCTTTTCCCATCGTTTGTTGCCGGCATCAATACGTGTAGAACGGCAGTGCAACACGGTGCAACTCCTGCTGTGTTGCGTTTGTATGATGCCAACGAATCAAAAAGGTCGCACGGCACTGACGGCAAGCAATGCACACTGCTCGTGCTGGACGAAGGTGACGAGCGCATTGTGGCTGCAACGCTGTCCATAGTGCACGACGCTGCGATGGCCAATGGTGCCCAAGTTGGCGATGTTGAATTGGTTGAAAAGTGGATGCATCACCGCAACAACACAAGCGGGCTGCAAGAAGCAACTCGTCGCGGCTTCATCGTTGACACCATGGAAGTTGCTGCTCAATGGAGCGCACTAGAAGCGATTTTCACAAATGTCCGTGCTTCGCTCATGGTGGTTGAAGGTGCGGTGAGCGCTACATGCCACTTATCGCACAGTTACCTTGATGGAGCATGCCTCTATTTCACATTTGCAGCAAAACCAACACCCGAATTTGAGCAGCGATATGTGCAGTTGTGGAATGCATGTCAGCGAGCAGCGCTTGACGCGGGTGCAAACGTTTCTCATCACCACGGTGTTGGTCTCAATCGTGGACGCTTTTTACCCGAGTCGCTTGGCGCTGGTATGGATGTCTTGCAATCCATTAAAAACACTCTTGATCCTCGCAATATTTTCAACCCGGGCAAACTTGGACTCAATCCAGACACAGATACGGCAAAGCGAAAGTCGGTCTGGCCTTGAGCATTCTCGTTATCGATGTCGGCACCAGCGGACTTCGCGCAGCAGTCGTGCGGTCAACAGGCAACGTCGAGCATCTTTTTTACGAATCACTCGCACCAAACTCTCCGGTTCCTGGTCTTGTTGAGTTTGACGCAATCACAATGCGTGACGCAGTGTTGCGAGTTGCCAATGCCTCGCTCAGTGCAGCAGGAAAAGTAGACGCTGTCGGCATCACCAATCAGCGCGCATCTGCAATTGCATGGGACAAAAACACGGGAATTCCCATCGGTCCAGCGCTCGGTTGGCAAGATTTGCGAACCGTGATCGAGTGCATCACGGCACGCGCAGAGCATGGTTTGTATTTGGCGCCCAATCAAACTGCAACCAAGGCTTCGTGGATGCTCAAGAACTATTCGATTCCTTCCAACGCAAAAATCTGCATCGGCACTGTTGACACATGGGTTGCGTTTGTGCTTTCACAAGGCCAATTTTTCGTTACCGACGACACCAACGCAGCAGTGACTGGTTTATGGACACTGCAGGACCAATCGTGGTCGCCACGTATTCTCGACATTTTTGGCATTGACATCGAGATGATGCCGACAATCGTGAAATCATCCGGTGTAGTTGGCAATGCAACTGCGTTACCAGGTGCTCCGCCAATAGCGAGTTTGGTTGGCGACCAACAGGGTTCTCTCGTTGGACAAGGTTGCATCACACCTGGTAAAACCAAAATCACGTTTGGTACCGGCGGCATGCTCGACACAGTCACCGGCACTACCCCACCGAGCGAGAATCGTCGCTCATCGGGCGGCACGTTTCCGATTGTTGCATTTAGCGATGCAACCGGCATCACCTGGGGTGCTGAAGCAATCATGCTTTCTGCTGGCACCAATATCGAGTGGCTGTGCAGCGACATGCATCTCATCGACACGCCGCAACAAAGTCATGATGTCGCATCACAAGTAGAGACAGCAGATGGTGTTGTGTATGTTCCCGCACTCTTTGGTCTTGGCACACCAAAGTGGGATTATGGAGCACGCGGAACCTTGATTGGAATTACACGTGGCACTACGCGAGCCCATGTTGTTCGTGCTGTGCTCGAGGGCATTGCACATCGTGGCGCCGACCTGATGGAAGCGACCATTGCCGACTCAGGTTTACCAATTGACACATTGCGTATTGACGGCGGCATGAGCAAAAATCCGACCTTTGTCCAAGCGCTTGCCAATGCAACGCAACGACCCATCGAAGTGTCTCCCGTCACCGAGGCCACCACGCTTGGCGCAGCATTTCTTGCGGGTGTTGCTGTCGGAACATGGAAATCCCTTGAAGAAGCCTGTTCTACTTGGAAACCCGCCTCGATCATTGAGCCCAATTCAATACTCAATAGAGCCCAGTGGAATGAAGCGGTTCAGCGCTCTAGTGGTTGGATACCCGAACTATCGGGGCTTGACTTCTAGATTGTTAAGGAATTGATATAGCAAAAGCAACATTAAGAACAGACAAGGAATCTTCATGACTACGAAAACTTTGCCAAATGCACAACCAGCGCCGCCCAAAATGCCAACAGGCGCTGACAAGCAACTGTTGGACTTTGCCCTATCAGCCGAATTGTCAGTGCACGACCTCTATCTCAAAGCGATCGATTCTGGAATGCTCTCAGCCGATGAAAAAACCATGATGGAAATGTTTTCGGATCATCACAAGGCATATGCACAGTCGCTCAATGGCTTACTTGGAAAAGCAGCAAGCAACACTCGCAACGA
>JAIOXC010000037.1 GCA_021741795.1 Ilumatobacteraceae bacterium
GTCGGCACAAATACGGTGAAGTACGAAGCCGAAGCGCTTGCACTCGGTGATCGTGGTTACATCGACGACATTCGTATTCCCGGAATGCTGCATGCGGCACTTGTATTCACTCAACACACTCGAGCCGACATCACCGAAATTGATGCAACTGCTGCACTGCAGATGCCTGGTGTTCGCGCAGTATTCACTGCCGCCGATGTTCCAGGCGAACTCATGGTTGGCATTATCTACAAAGACTGGCCAGTCATGATTCCCATTGGCGGTCGCACATCATATGCAGGCGATGTGCTTGCGATCGTCGTTGCCGAAACCCGTGACGAGGCTCGAGCTGCAACTCAATTTGTCGATGTGCAGTACACCGTGCACACACCTTTCACCGACCCTCTTGCTGCAATGTCTAGTAGCGAGATTGCTGTCTGGAAAACTGACAACAACATCTTGAGCACCAGTCGCTACAAACGAGGCGATACTCAAATCGCCATGAGCACGAGCGTGCACGTTGTTGAAGAAACTTTTGTGACGCAACGAATCGAGCACGCCTTTTTAGAGCCTGAGAGCACCGTTGCAGTACCTTCCACGGACGGCAAGTCGATGCACGTGTATTCGGGCGGTCAAGGCATCTGGGACGACCGAAACGACATCGCCAAAGTGCTCAACCTCGACAATGCCCAAGTCACCGTCGAATTGGTGACCAACGGTGGAGCATTTGGTGGCAAGGAAGACATGAGCAATCAGGCTCATGCAGCCTTAAGCGCCTGGCTGTTACAAAAACCGGTCAAGTGCACGCTCTCGCGAGAAGAAAGTCTGTTGATGCATGCCAAGCGTCATCCGATCACCATGCATTACAAAGCATCATGTGATGCAACCGGCAAACTTACTGCGCTCCACGTGCGAGCAATCGGAGATTCGGGCGCGTATGCAAGTGTCGGCATGAAGGTGCTCGAGCGCATGGCTGGTCATGCAAGTGGTCCCTACGAAGTGCCAACCATCGACGTTGAAGCAATTGCGGTGCGCACCAACAATCCTGTGTGCGGCGCCTTTCGCGGCTTCGGTGCAAACCAAGCCCAATTTGCCATGGAAGGCGTGATGGATCGATTGGCAGCGAAGGTTGGCATCGATGGGTGGACGATGCGTCAACGGAATGTCATCATGCCCGGTCGGGTGTGGGGGCCAGGACAAATTATGGACGATGGTTGTCTCGGTGCGTCCGAATGTCTCACCGCAATTAAGCCCGCATACGACGAAGCGAGTGCTGCCGGTAAAGCAATTGGTCTAGGGCTGGGGCTCAAAAACAGTGGTCTCGGTAATGGGTTCAAAGAGATCAACCGTGCGGTCATCCGATTTAAAGAAGACGGACGCGTTGAAGTGCGTCACGGCTGGACAGAAATGGGTCAAGGCATTAACACCGTTGCGCTACAGGTTGCCGTGCACGAACTTGGCATAGATGGCAACCTCATTGACGTCATCGTTGACACCACTCGCGAGTTGGGTCTTGGGCAAACGACTGGTTCACGCGGAACACTCATGGGTGCAGGCGCTGTCAAGGATGCATGCGATGCAGCTAAAGCCGCAAACTGTGCTGTCGGTGTGGATCATGTTGGCGA
This sequence comes from Ilumatobacteraceae bacterium, assembly GCA_021741795.1. Lineage (GTDB taxonomy): Bacteria > Actinomycetota > Acidimicrobiia > Acidimicrobiales > Ilumatobacteraceae > UBA3006. The sequence continues at coordinate 1,605 of JAIOXC010000037.1, forward strand.
GTATCGCGTTGACTGGACGAACAAGCTCGGCGAACCTGGCGTAGAGCATCCGATCATCCACTCCACCTTTGGTTATGCAGCGCAACTCGTGGTCATCGATCGTGAAACGAGCAAGATTGAGCGCGTAGTTGCTGCTCACGATGTTGGCAAAGCAGTCAACCCACAACTCTGCGAAGGCCAAATTGAAGGCAGCGTGCACATGGGTCTTGGCTACGCGCTCTCGGAAGACTTCCCAAGTGATCCACTCACCGGCTTTCCACTCAACATGACGCTGCGATCACTCAAAATATTGCGTCCAAAAGACGTTCCTGCAATTGAAGTCATCTTGGTTGAATCTCCCCAACCAAATTCGCCATACGGAATTAAGGGAGTCGGAGAAATTGGGCTCGTACCAACTGCTGGTGCGGTGGCTGCGGCGTTTTACGACCTTGACGGCACGTGGCATACCACCTTGCCGATGCTGAAGTCCACTGCGAACGACACGGAAGAATAGACACAGTGTCGAATACAACGCCAGGACTTGTCTGTGCGCATCATCATTTGTACTCATCGCTCGCCCGAGGCATGCCAGCACCCCCACTAGCGCCGACAAAATTCATTGAAGTATTACAACAGGTGTGGTGGCGTCTAGATGCAGCACTCGATGCTGACTTGATTTACTGGTCTGCTGCTCTCGGCGCCGTTGAAGCCCTTATGAATGGCACGACAGCAATAATTGATCATCACGAATCACCGAACATGATCGAAGGATCGCTTTCACTGATCAGCAAAGCTTGTAGCGATGTTGGTGTCAGAGTGAACACCTGTTATGGCGTAACCGATCGCTGGGACAACAACGGTCAATTGCACTCCAAAATTTCACCGCTTTCAAAGATGACCAACGCAGCCCAACGAGGACTTGCGGAATGCGAGAGGTTCATTGCAGGTGGTGGTACTGGCATGATCGGAGTTCATGCAGCATTTACCTGTTGCGACGAGACGCTAAATGCCGCAGCGGACATGGCAAAAAGACTCAACGTAGGCGTTCACATTCATGTCGCCGAAGGTGAAGATGACGCTCATGCTGCAACTCGACTCGCCAAATTGGCCACCGATGATTGGCTGCTTGTGCATGGTGTGCATCTCAACTCTTCTCTACTTGGTCGACTTGTACATAACCCTCGATCAAATATGAATAACCACGTTGGCTACGGTGCACCAACTTCCAAGTCCAACACGATCCTGCTAGGCACGGATGGAATCGGAGCAGACATGCTCGAAGAGTCACGTTTGGCTTACGCGAGGCTTCGCGAATTTGATATTGCTGAAACACCTGACACTGTTTCCCAATGGCTCAAGAATGGCTATCAAATATTTCCCGAAGCAGAGAACGACACTGTTACTTGGAACTACGACCAGGTCCAGAGCCCATGGCATGTTGCCTTTACTCCAGGAACCCGTGTTACCGACGTTGTGATCGATGACCGAGCAGTAATCCGCGACGGATTGCCAACTCGTGTCGATCTTCATGAAATTCGCGCCAAAGCACAAGAACAATCTGTCCGACTTTTTGAGAGGCTCAACTGATGTCTACAACATCGCAAGCAACTAATCCGCAAGCATTCAATCCACAAACCGGCAAAGCACGTGTTGCTATTTATCTGCAGGATGCCCATCGCATTCGCGAAGGCATGGAGTATGCGCAGTACGCCGAGTCCAAAGGCTTTGAAGCTGTGTGGCAAGCAGAGAGTCGGCTCGTTCGCGAAGCAACGGTGCCAATGGCCGCATTTGCATCGGTGACCAAAACCATCAAGGTCGGATCGGGAGTTGTCGATTGTTGGAGTCGTAACCCAGCCCGACTTGCAGCAACATTTTCGACATTGGATGATCTCGCTCCTGGTCGCGTCATTCTCGGTATCGGCGCATGGTGGGACCCATTGGCACAGAAAGTAGGCATCTCGCGAGCCAAACCATTGCGTGCAATGCGCGAAATCGTGCTCAATGTGCGAGCACTACTCAACAACGAAACAGTGACTTTCGATGGCGAGTTCGTCAAGTTTGATGGCATCGAATTGGATTATGTCTACCAAGATCGCCGTGCCAAAGATGTTCCAATTTATATTGGAGCAACTGGCATGCAAATGATGGAGCTCACGGGCGAGATTGCAGACGGTGTCGTACTCAACTATCTCGTCTCCCCCGATTACAACAAGCAGGCAATAGAGGCGCTTACTAATGGCGCCGATAAGGCTGGTCGCAAGATTGCCGACATCGACAGGCCACAGTTAGTTGTGTGCAGCGTGCACGAAGATAGAAAGACTGCGCTCAATATGGCGCGCGAGATGGTGACGCAATACTTGGGTCAACAACCGCACATCATGAAGGCATCGGGTGTTCCGCAAAGCTTGCTCGACAAAGTTGGCGAAGTATTGACATGGCCAGCCACTCACGAGCAAGTAACTGCTGCTTCCAAATTGGTGCCCGACGAGATCGTGCAAATGCTCACCGCAAGCGGAACACCAGCCGAAGCACGTGCAAGTGTCAAGCACTACATCGACAATGGTGCAACTTGCCCGATTTTGTATCCACTGGGTGACGTCAAAGCAATGATCGACACATTTGCAGATTGGGACGGCGTGAAGTGACCGTTGCTGTGCCGCTATCGCTCAATGAGGCATTTGACGCATTGTCGCGTACCCCAGACGCACGACTCATTCAAGGCGGCACCGACCTCATGGTTGAAATCAACTTCAATCATGTCAAACCAGTTGATGTCATTGCACTGCGACGCATTAAAGAATTGCGCACCTGGCAGGTCAACAGCAATAACACCATCACTATTGGTTCTGGCGTCCCCTACCAGGAAATGGAAGTGGGGCAACTCAAAGAACTGCTGCCGGCTCTTGCAGAGGCAGCACGTACGGTCGGTTCACCACAGATCCGTGCCGCAGGAACACTTGGTGGCAATCTGGGTACCTGCTCGCCAGCAGGCGACGGACTGCCCGTACTTTTCGCACTCGATGCGATCGTGCATCTGCAAAGTGCCGTGACATCGCGAGAGCTTTCTATTCACGAATTTATGCTCGGTGTCAAACGCAATGCCCGTCATGCAAACGAGATCATCACTGGGGTGACAGTGCCGATTCTTGATGGCTGGCAGGGTTATGCAAAAGTTGGAGTGCGAAACGCAATGGTGATTTCCGTGGCTTCAGCATGTCTGGCCGTTGACAAGAAGAACAATTCTGTACGTATTGCACTCGGTGCTGTTGGCCCGACGATCATTCGCTGTCGCGATGCTGAATCATGGCTTGTGCAACAACTGGATCTCACGACCGCAACGAGCATTGACACGACAATTGCTCAAGAATTTGGACGACGAGTTGCCCTCGAATCAAAACCGATCGACGATCACCGCTCCACTGCCGAATACCGACGCCATGCCGTAGGAGTGCTTGCTCAGCGGCTGATCACGAGGGCATACACATCATGAGCGAATCAATTGGTAACGAGATGTACACACTTCGCATCAATGGCCAAGACCGTCCTGTAAAAGATGCATGGGTTGGCGAGAGTTTGCTCTACGTGCTGCGAGAACGCCTTGAATTGCCAGGCGCAAAGGGAGCATGCGAGCAGGGTGAATGTGGAAGTTGCACTGTGCTCATGGACGGCGATGCAGTGTGTTCATGTCTGGTGATGGCCGCAACAGCAATTGGTGCCGACATCGTGACCGTTGAAGGTCTGATCGAAAAGGATCCGTCGATGGCAACAACTGCTGACGTGATTGCCAGTCAAATTACTGACGTGCAACAAGCGTTCATCACAGAAGGTGGCGTGCAATGCGGATTTTGCACACCTGGTCTCATCGTTGCGGTGCATCATTTGCTCGACAAAAATTCTGATCCTACAGAATTGGATGTCAAAGAATCAATCTCGGGCAACATCTGTCGTTGCACTGGGTATGGTCGCATCTTTGCTGCTGTTGAAGCAGTTGTTCAAGTACGTAAGGCATCGCGATGAGTACGGTCAAACAAGACACGCGTCTTCGCGACATACTTGGCACGAGTGCACTACGCCCTGACGGTGTAGCCAAAGTGATGGGCTCTTTTTCGTTTTCTTCTGATATGTGGGCAGAAAACATGTTGTGGGGTGCAACCCTGAGGTCCCCCCATCCATATGCGCGAATCATTTCTATCGACACGACTGCTGCGCTTCTTATCAGCGGCGTCTCGGCAGTCATCACCGCACAAGATGTTCCGGGCAAAGCAACATACGGTTTGATTTCCGCAGACCAACCAGTTTTTGCTTCCGAGTTCGTTCGCTATATGGGCGAACCTGTCGCAGCGGTTGCAGCCGATCATCCAGAGACATGTCGGCGTGCTCTCGCTGCAATCATCGTCAATTACGAAGTACTCACACCAGTTGTGGATCCAGAATTAGCAATGCTTGCAACTACAGAACAGATTCATCCCGATGGAAATCTCATTCGTCACCAAAGAATCATTTGTGGAGATCCGCATATCTCGGGCAATATCACGGTTGAGGGCAACTACACGATCGGCATGCAAGATCAAGCTTTCTTGGGTCTCGAAGCAGCAATGGCATTTCCCGACTCGGGCGGCAATGGTGTCGAACTGCACATTGCAACACAGTGGTTGCACGAAGACCGTGGCCAAATTGCTGCGTGCCTCAAACTGCCAGAAGACAATGTTCGTTTAGTACTTGGTGGTGTCGGTGGGGCCTTCGGAGCACGCGAAGATATCAGTTTGCAAGTGCACTGTTGTTTGCTCGCGTTGCGCACCGGCCGTCCAATAAAGATGCAGTACAGCCGCGAAGAAAGTTTTTTCGGACACGTGCATCGTCACCCAGCCAAGATCTGGATGAAACATCACGCCACAAAAGAGGGCAAGATCGTCAAGGTTGAGTCGAGGATGGTGTTTGATGGCGGTGCATACACCAGCACATCACCAGCCGTACTCATAAATGGCATCACCCACACTCAAGGTCCATACCAGTGCGATAACGCTGTAGTCGACGGATATGCGGTGCGCACCAACAACCCTCCATGTGGTGCAATGCGTGGCTTTGGCGTCGTGCAAGCGTGTTTTGCTCACGAAAGTCAAATGGACAAACTGGCCCAGGCATGCGGCCTCTCGCCTGTCGACGTACGACTCATCAATGCAATGCACACCGGCGACAAATTGATCACTGGCCAAGTCATGGAGAGCGTCGCCCCCGTCGAGCGTTGTATCCGAGAAACAGACGCCATACCAATGCCTGAAACCTTGGCACCAAATGCCAATGTGCTTGAGTTTCCTGGTGGCAGCGGTCGCACAGCCGACCGACACAACATCGTTCGCGGCATCGGATGGGGTGTATCAATGAAAAACTTGATGTACTCCGAAGGATTCGACGACTATGCGACTGCCAGGTGCACGTTGTCCAACGGCATTGCATCACTCAAGTTTGCAACATCAGAAGTAGGCCAAGGTTTCGTGACTCTCGCTCCCCAAATCGCTCGCAGTGTGCTGGGTGTCGACGATGTCGTGCTCGAAACATCCGACACACAAATTGGTTCTGCTGGCTCAACATCGGCTTCGCGACAGACATGGATGAGCGGTGGCGCTGTCGACGGAGCGTGCAGGTTGGTTCGCGAACGTCTTTTTGAGCATGTTGGTAAATTGCACAACATTGACCCAATCCGACTCATGATCGAACATACCGATGTGATCGACACCATCGGTACATTTCGCATCAGTGTTGCTGAAGCAACTCAAGGCATTACGTTGTCCGAAACCTTTGAGCATCACCACCGCAAAACAGAAGACCTAGACGCCAATGGTCAGGGCAACTGCCACGTTGCATTTGCTTTTGTTGCCCACCGTGCTGTTGTCGACGTGGATGTCGAGCTCGGCCTCGTCAAGGTGGTGCAAATCGCCACTGCCCAAGACGTTGGTCGGGTACTCAATCCCCTCTCGGCAATTGGTCAGATCGAGGGTGGCATTGCACAGGGTCTCGGTCTTGCCGTGATGGAAGAAATCATCATGGACAATGGCCGAGTCAAGAACCCAAGCTTCACCGATTATCTCTTACCCACAGCTCTTGATGCTCCACACGTTGTAGCCATCATGATCGAAGAAGCAGAACCTCAGGCGCCACTCGGCGCCAAAGGTATAGGCGAACCACCATGCATTTCAGTTACACCGGCAATCATTGCGGCAATTCGCGCGGCAACGGGTAAAGCGCTCAGTAGAGTGCCCGTACGTCCGCAAGATATTTGCTTGTGACCTACTCGGGTTGAGGGCCTGCGCCGATGAGCGCAAGTGTATGCACCGTACCAATGGAGCCCGGTCGTGGAGACTGTGCTGGCACTGATGTGTCGACGAATTGAGGATCAACGAATACAACATCAAACGGCATGTTCTTTGTCAACTGTGTTGTTGACCTGCGAATTGATTTGTCAACAAACGAAATGACTACACCTTTTTCGCCAGCACGACCTGTACGACCAGAACGGTGAATGTAGTCTTTCGGATCTTCTGGTAGGTCAAAGTGGACAACAACTGGCACAGCGTCGATGTGAATACCACGGGCAGCAACATCGGTTGCCACCATCACGGTCGCTTTGCCACGACGAAACTGCTCAAGCGCACGCTCGCGTTGAGCCTGGCTGCGATTGCCGTGAATGACACATGTCTCGACGCCCAAGGACTCGAGATTGCCTGCCAGACGGTCGGATCCATGCTTGGTGCGACAAAATACGATGGCGCGTTCGTAATGATGAGCAATTTCGGAAACCATACGAGTGCGCTCGTCGCGGTTGACGTTCCAGAACAAATGCTCGATCTCACCACCATTTTCAGCAGCAGCGACCTGATGCCTTTTAGGATCGCGCTGAAATTCGCGGATCAGGTTGTCGACATCGCCATCGAGGGTTGCCGAGAACAACAGTGTCTGACGCCCGCCAGGGATGGTGCGCATGATGCGCTTTACTGCTGGCATAAAGCCCATGTCGGCCATGCGATCGGCTTCGTCAATCACAACGAGAGCAACAGCGCCCAAGTCCAGATCGCGACGCTTCATCAAGTCCTCAAGACGTCCAGGAGTTGCAACGACGATGCTTGCTGCACGAGCAGCCTTCACTTGTGGGCCATAACCAGCACCACCGTAAACAGCAGCAACAGTGATGCCGCCACCTGCGCACAACATCGCAACTTCTTTTGCTACCTGAGCAGCAAGTTCGCGAGTTGGCACAAGCACTAAACCGTGTGGTCGACCCGGCTTGGACTTCACAACTTTGACAGCCAACGCAATGCCGAATGCAAGCGTTTTGCCAGATCCAGTTGGTGCCTTGCCACAAATATCTAGACCCATCAATGATTCTGGGATTGTTGCAGCCTGCACAGGAAATGGCTCTGCAATGCCACGTTTTAATAGTCCTGCAACGATTCTCTCGGGTACGCCGAGCGCGGTCCAGCTCTTAGTCATGAAATTCTCCTCAAATACCTAGGGGGTTTAATTACGGTTGAGGCGAACTAGCGACCCAACACACGACGCAAATAGTCGTTTGTGAACACACCCTCGGGATCGAGACGGTTCCGAACTTCGATATAACGCTTCCATTCAGGATACAGGCGCTCAAGCGCATCTGCTGACTTGAAATGAATCTTTCCCCAATGAGGTCGACCGTCATAATCGCTCATGATCGCTTCAACTTCGCGGAAATACGGCTCATACTTCATGCCTTTAAACACGTGTACCGCAATGTACGCATTGTCTCTTCCGCTGCCAGTGGAGAGTGGAATATCGTCACCAGCGGTAAAGCGAACTTCTACAGGAAAGTTGAGCAAGAACCCCTTCTCGTCAATCATCTTGCGCACGCGGTTGAGTACCTCGACTACTGCATCTCGCCGAATTGAATATTCCATCTCATAAAAACGCACAATGCGCTTGCTCGCAAATATTTGATGGCTTGCATTGACATATTCCGTCCTGCCTGTGCTTGGCAAGGCCTTTGATAGACGAGGAATGAGACGAGGGAACATTCTGCCCACGAAGCAAATTGCGCCAAACGCAATGTTCTCCATAAACATCTTGTTGAACCAAGTCTTGAAACGCGCAGGCGGATCGGCAGGTAGTTGAGTCACATTGTTCCGTTTAGTGAGAGCCCACCCCGTATGCGGAATCCAGTAAAACTCAAAAAAGTCATTGTCCGCAATGTGCCGTTCGATGTCTGCAAGCAATGCGTCGACACGCATTGGCTCTTCTACTGCCTGCAACCGAAAAGCCGGCACAATTCGAAGCGTGATCGTGCTCAAAACTCCGAGCGCACCAAGACCAACTCTTCCACAGTGAAACACCTCTGAGTTTTCAGTAGGGCTACAACTCAACACCTCGCCACTTGCGACAACGAGTCGAAATGCAGTGATCTGTGCTGCGAGTCCGGTTCGCAAGGCGCCAGTTCCATGAGTTGATGTTGACAATGCTCCAGAAATAGTTTGATAGGTCACATCGCCAAGGTTCGGCATCGCAAATCCTGCTTTGTCGAGGTACTTATTGAGGTCACTAATCACTATCCCCGACTCAACAGTTACTTCCATGCGGACTGCGTCAAGTCCGACAACTTTGTTGTAGCGAGTCATCTTGACCAGGTGATCTGGCGCCACAGCGATCGCAGTGAAACTATGCCCCGATCCGACAACCTTCACGCGTTGTTTCAACGCGGTTGCATAGCCAACGACCGCAACGATGTCCGACTCGCATTCAGGTTCGTGAACCTTTAAGGGGTTTGCGCGCTGATTGCCCGCCCAGTTCTTCCACGTGGTCATGCCACGACCGTCTCTTTGGACATGCCAGATTTCTTCCACATCACAACCACTAACAGTATTCCAGCAAGCACGGTTCCAACATTGGACAACACGTGATAGCCAACCGCTTTGCGAATGAACCCGCTCGAAAAACCGGCAAGGCCGCCGCAGAAGCTCATCATCAAATCCGCGGCCCCTTGCACTCGTACTCGAATATGCTGATCAATGGAATCCACAAGCAGACTCGAACCACCGATCAAACCAAAGCTCCAACCAACGCCAAGCATCCACAACGCAGGAAATAACAGAACTGGCGAATCGCCGGCAAGCGACGAAAGCACCGTTGCTCCCATCAGCACCAACGCGCCCACCTGAATCGTTGTCAACCGACCGCGTTTATCCGCAAATCTGCCAACGAGTGGACTAAACGCATACATGCCAGCGATATGCAGCGAAATGATGTACGCACTCACCGTCTCGTGATCGTGCAGTCTCAGATGCACCGGCGTCATCGTCATCACTGCAACCATCGCCATTTGCGAGATCACCATTGCAATCACTGCGATCTGCGCGTCGCCAGACATTCGTATGGCCTTGACCGCATCCGAAAAAAGCCGCGTGGGTGCCCCAGACTCGGCTTGGCGATTGAGTCTGCCTGCAACCTCAAGCGGATCAGGTCGCAAACGGAGTGTTGTGTTGATCAGCGACGTAAGGAAAAACAGACCAGCAAAAATCCACGGACCGGTGTACTGACCCCAACCAAACCATTGCACGCCTGCTTGCTCTGCTGGCTTTATCAGCAATGGGCCAAACACTGCACCGAATGTTGATGCAAACAAAATGCGACTCATCGCACGGCCGCGCTCATCCGAAGTAGCCAAATCGGCAGCGGCATAGCGCGAGAGCAAGTTCGATGCTTGACCATTGCCAAAAACGAACAAACCGAGCAGGAATATCCACAGCGTCTTCGTTTCGGCGCCATAACCAGCGATAAAGCCTCCAAAAATTGCTAGCAAATAACCAGCCTGTAGACCATTACGTCTGCCACGCACATTCATCAACCGTGCAAGCATCTGCGACATAAATGCAGTACCCATCGTCACTGTTGCCGAAGCGATACCACCCCATGCGGTTGTTTGTCCAAGAATGTCTTGAATGACGAATGCACCGACTGTGACCGCAGCAGCAAGCGCTGCAGAGCCAGCAATCTGGCTCAGAAC
>JAIOXC010000038.1 GCA_021741795.1 Ilumatobacteraceae bacterium
GCGTCTGGCATTGGACTTCCTGTGCCGAGCAAAATGACTTCCATGAGGTCTCCTGTAGTGCGGTTGTTTGTGCAACTGTCTGTGCGATTACGAACATAGCAAACTTTTTGCATACACTATGAGAAAACTTAGTCAATGCAAGAATCGGAACCGAAGTAGTCGGAAGATGGGGAAGAGTGAGATGGCTCAAAACAATTCGGTACACCCAAACGAACCGCATTTTGCAGGAACAATCGATTCGTCATATCAGACGTCCTTACCGGCATGGCCCGAGCTGCCAAAGGGTCTGCACGGGGCCAACGTCATCACCATCGTTTTTGATGACATGGGTTTTTCGCACCCAAGTTGTTTTGGCAGTACCTTGCACACGCCCAATATCGATCGCCTTGCACAAAACGGTTTGCGTTACACGGGCTTTCACACAACCGCGTTGTGCTCGCCTTCGCGCGCAAGTTTGCTGACTGGTCGCAATCATCACGCTGTCGGTATGCGTGGAGTTTCAAACTGGAACACAGGTTTTCCAAACATGCGCGGAGGCATCACTCCGAAGGCAGCAACTATGGCCGAAGTATTGCGGCTCGAGGGTTATGCAACATTGTGTGCAGGCAAGTGGCACCTTGCACCAATGGAAGAGTGCACTGCTGCAGGACCACACACCAACTGGCCATTGCAAAAAGGTTTCGATCGCTTCTACGGATTTTTGAATGGCGAGACCGATCAGTTTTATCCTGAGCTCACTCAAGACAACCAACATATTTTGCCGCCGCGCACTCCAGAAGAGGGCTATCACCTCTCAGAAGATCTTGTTGATCAGTCGACAACGTGGATTCGTGATTTGGTTTCGGTGCGACCCGATCGTCCGTTTTATTTGTATCTCGCATTCGGCGCGCAGCATGCACCGCACCATGCACCCGACAGCTATTTAGCAAAGTGGCGCGGCAGGTTTGACGAAGGCTGGGACGTGCATCGCGACGTTTGGTTTAAGCGACAGATCGAGATGGGTATTGTTCCACCCGACACCGTGCTTTCGCCGCGCAACCCTGGCGTGCGTCCATGGGTCGAGTTGACTGCCAACGAAAAATTGTTTGCCTGTCGTTTGCAAGAAGCTTTTGCCGCGATGCTCGATCACACCGACGCGCAGATCGGTCGCTTGCTCGACTTTCTTGACAAACACAATCTGACCGACAACACAATGATTGCATTGCTGTCGGACAACGGTGCGAGTCGTGAAGGTGGACCACAAGGTGTTGTTGACGAATTCAGTTTTTTCAACAGCATGTGGGAAGACGTAGATGACATGGTTGCCAACCGGCTTGACGACATCGGCACAAAGAACGCGCACTCCAACTATCCGTGGGGCTGGTCGCAGGTAGGTAATACGCCGAGTCGTTGGTACAAGTCGCAAACATACGGTGGCGGTATCCGTGACTCGCTGATTATTCAGTGGCCAAAAGGAATAGATCAGCCGGGCGGAATTCGTTCACAGTTTTGTCACATCACCGACATTGCACCAACGGTGTATGACGCGCTCGGAATCACTGTTCCGTCTGTAGTCAATGGGCACGGACAGATGCCGATGCACGGCGAGAGCCTGACATACACGTTCAATACTTCAACCCGAGAGACGAAGCGCGGACCGCAATATTTTGAAATGATGGGCCACCGCGCGATCTGGGCCGATGGATACAAGGCAGTGACATTTCATGACCAAAATGTGCCGTACGAAAACGACACGTGGGGTTTGTACAAACTCGACGAAGATTTTTCGGAGATGCATGATTTGTCGGTAACACAATCAGCAAAGCTCAAAGAAATGATTGCGCTGTGGTGGGAGCAAGCCGAGTTGCATGGAGTGCTGCCACTGGACGATCGAGGCATAGAGATTTTTGGTTCAAAGTCGCGTCCTGGTTCGCCGCACTATGGAAACACCTATACGTACTATCCTCCTGTTGCGCACATTCCGGCAGACGCATGCCCATTGTTGAGCGGTCGGGCCTGGACGATTACTGCAGACGTAGTTGTGGGCAATCAGCCGATTGAAGGCGTGATCTATGCACGCGGTGCACACAACATCGGACACTCATTCTTCGTCAAAGATTCTGTTTTGCACTTTGACTACAACGCGCTAGGCAAACATCAACGGGCGAGCGCGCCGATTTCTCTGAAACCAGGCAATCATCAGATTGGTGTTCGATTCGATCGCGAAGATTCAACAGGCATGATCACGCTGACGGTCGATGGAAAAGATGTTGGCTCGGTGCATATCCCGAAGATTGTGCGGGTACTCGGCTCAATGGGGATGGATTTGGGAAGCGATCAGTTGTCGCCTGTGGTGAGTGACTACGTTGCGCCATTTGCATTTAACTCGACTCTCTCGAAAGTACATTTCGAAATTCGAAGTCGAGCAACCAAAGCAGACATTGATGCGTTCTTGATCACTGAAGCAGCAAAGGAATAACACCTGTATGTCAAATGAACTGATTCTCGACTCGTTGCAGCGGCGTATGAAGGCCCTGCATTCGCTGTATGACCAAGCATTGAGCACCATGACGATTGATCATGTCAATCACTTTGAGCGCGAGGGCGTCATGCCGATCGCGTTCAGTCTTTTTCACATTGTCAATGTGATCGACGGCTCGTTCATGCTGATTACTGGTGTAGCCCCGATCTGGAACGATGAGTGGAAGGCCCGTGTCAAACCATCTATCGCCGATCATGGCAAACATAAAACAGTGGAAGAAATGGTCGGCCAACGCATTGGTAATTACGAAGCATTTCAGGAGTACTTGCAATTGGTTTTTGGCCGAGTGCACTCATGGCTCGAGACATTGGATCCAAACGAACTGACCCGGGTTGTGATTGCCCGTCCGTTTCCACCGCAAATTGAGTCGACATACTCGGCTCGTGTGGCGGGCGACGTCGGAATAACCGTGTTGGATGCGGTTGAGTGCTGGATCTATCAACACGGGTTGCGTCACATGGGCGAGATTGAACTCGCGCGCGGGCTTGTTGGTCTTGGGGGAATGACGAGCTAAATATTCGCAGCGCTTTTAGCGCTGTGGCCCACGAATGAGTTTGCCTGGCAACTCTCCGGTGAACGCATCATTTTCAACTGTCTGCACTCCACTCACAAAAGTCTTGTTGTAACCACGCGCAGTTTGCACGAGGCGTCGGCCCTGAGCAGGTAAATCGTAGGCCATGTAGGGCATATCGAAACCCAGCTCATCAAAATTGATCATGTTGAGGTCGGCTTTCATGCCAGGGGCAACAATGCCGCGGTCAAGCAGTCCGTGTATCTCGGCGGTTTGTCGTGTTTGACGATAGACGATGTGTTCTAGGGAAAGTTTCGGACCACGCGTGCGATCACGTGCCCAGTGCGTGAGCATAAATGTTGGCATGCCGCCGTCGCAGATTGCGCCACAGTGTGCACCGGCATCGCTGAGACCGTTTCGCGTTTGGGGATGTTGCATCATCTCATATGTCATTGAAAGATCGCCATAGATGTAATTGAAGAAAGGTGAGTAGATGATGCCCTTGCCATCGTTGGCCAGCAGATGGTCGACGATCAATTGCATCGGTGCAACACCAGTGCGCTTTGCTATTTCACCAATTGCTGTGCTTGGATGCGGTTCGTAATCAATGTTGGCAGTAGTGACTGGGTACATGCGATGCAATGATTTCGTGACGAGCCCGTTGTAAAAACCGTCGGTTGGTATCTCGCTCACAAATCGTGCACGTCGCACTGGATCTTTGAGCGCTGCAATGCGTTCGGCAAACGGCAAGTGAGCAATTTCGTGATATGCGGGGTGGGCGAGTAGTGGATGCACACTGCCCTCAAGGCACATCAAGATGCCGATAGACCTGCCGGCGGTTTGAGCAACGATCTTCTCTCCATCGGCATGAGCCTTTGTGAGCAATGCAAGAGTCTTACGCCACACTTCGCTGCCGTCGTCCAACTGATTGACGTTGACGCTGACAGTGGCTCCCGATCGGCGCGCGAGCTCTTGCATCCATGGCCATTCGTCAACAGGCACGCGCGAATGCTCGGGAGAAAACTGGAAGATGCCGTGACCCACTCGCTTCATTGCGTCGGCAATACCAAACAACTCATCAGGCTGTGCGTTGGTGCCCGGCACAAGCTCGCCGTGCTTGCTGCGATGCAACGACGTGCGTGACGTAGAAAACCCAAGTGCGCCTGCACGCAGTGCCTCTTCGGTCAGCGCACTCATTTGTGCAATGTCGTCGGCTGTTGCATCTTCATTGGCGGCACCACGGTCGCCCATAACAAATGCCCGAAGTGCGCCGTGTGCAATCTGTGTGCCCATGTCAATGATGTGGGGAGTGCGCTCAAGGGCGTCTAAATATTCGGGAAACGAAGTCCATTCCCACTTGATTCCTTCAACCATTGCAGAGCCCGGAATATCTTCAACTCCTTCCATGAGGTCGATGAGCCATTGATGGCGTTCGGGTGCTGCGGGAGCAAAACCAACTCCACAATTACCCATCACTACAGATGTGACGCCGTGCCAACTACTTGGAGTCAACCACGGGTCCCATGTTGCTTGAGCGTCGTAATGCGTGTGCACATCAACCCAGCCCGGAGTGAGCAACAATCCATCTGCATCTATATGGCGATGTGCGTGGGCCGTCGATACCGATCCTGGTTCGCCAACTTCGGTAATGATGCCATCGACAAATGCAACATCGGCGTGCCGTGCTGGCGAACCGGTGCCGTCAACCAGGTTGGCTCCCGTGATGACGGTTCGATTACCGATTTGCATAACTGGAAAATCTAATACGAGGCGAGCCAGTCGCGCTACTAGACGCAGCGATTGCGAATTATGCCAACGCCCTCAAGGGTTGTCTCGATAATGTCGCCGCGTTGCAAGTAGATAGGTGGCTTGTGTCCATGTCCAACACCAGAAGTGGTACCGGTAAAAATTGCGTCACCAGGAAACAGCTGGCAGATGCCCGACAGATACGAAACAATTTCGGGAATATCAAAGATCATGTCGTTGGTCTTGGTGTCTTGACGTATCTGGCCGTTGATAGAACACGTGAGTCGCAAGTTGTCGCGACTGGCATTGTCGTGCATGTCGGCAACCCATGGGCCCATCGGAGTAAAACCAGTGCGGCTTTTGCCAAGACTGAACTGCGGTGGGATGCCACTGTATTGCAGCGTGCGGTCAGAGATGTCTTGGCCTGCAGTGATACCTGCGATGTGTTGCCAAGCATCTGCTTGAGAGATATTGGTTCCGCCAGCACCGATCACAATGACGAGCTCTGATTCGTAGTCACATGTTGTACCAACGAGTTGGACATCGCCAGAGGGCGTGTTGATCGAGCTTTGAAACTTGGCGAACATGAGTGGGGTAGTTGGAATTGGGCTACCCATTTCTTCGGCGTGTTTTTTGTAGTTGAGACCTACAGCAAACAGTTGTCGTGGCCGAGGCACGGGACAGTCGAGTTGTTCGAGTGAGCATGCAACACCATCTGTCGGGGCAAGCGTTGCGGCATGCGCACGAAGCGATTGCCAAACCGAATAACACGACATCACATCGCTTGGCAGTGTTCCCTTGCTGGAGCGCTCGACATCCACAACCCGAAAGTCGGCCGATGATCCAATTACAAATTGCGACCGACCTTGAACCGACGCAAATTTGAGCGACATATTGTTTTTTACGCTGAGTTAAATGCGACCGTATGCGGCGCGTCTCTGTGCTTCGGCCTTTGCTCTGTCGAGACGATCTTTTTCTTTACGCTCTTGGCGTGCACGACGCTTCTCGTCTTGCGCGGCGGCGTCGACACTGGAATTACCGGTGGCACCACGAGCGGTGGTAACTGGTGCACTAGGGATTTTGAATCGCTCGTCGGTTAAAACAAGTTTGCGGAAACCACCAAGTGAAACCGAGTACTGAACCGCCATGAGGCGCACTGCATCAAGTCCAAATGATTCAACGAGTGCTGGGATCACCAGTTGCAGATCTTCCAGGCTTGGGTCGTCTGACTGATCACCGAGCAACTCGATTGCTCGCTCTGTTGCGCCTTCACCGAACAACACGCCGGTGTCGAGGTATGAGCGACGCTCTTTCATTGCTTCACGAATCTTTGGTGCAAGTGTGGCTGGCTCGGTAAATGCGCCGGCAGGAAGTGCGAGCACCTTGGCAAGAGCATCGCGCAGTTTTTCTTCAACTGCTCCAGCAAGTTTGACGATCGAATCATCGGTCAAAGTGCTGAAAACTGCCGCGTAACGGCGCTCAATCAAAATGGTGTCTCGGGAGTTGCTAACGGGCATTGGATGTTCCTTTTCCGCGCTGTTTAAGCGACGCTTCAGTGTGTCAGGTGTAGGCCCTCGTTACTACGTATTTTGGCTCTTGTTTCTTTTCTTATTTCGTCTCTTGTTTCGTATGATGTGCCCATGAAGGCAGCCACTCCAGCCCTCGTCACTTTGGAGCAACTTGGTATTCACTATGTAGCGCACACGTTTGACCACGATGCAGCCACAACGGATGAAATTGGTTACGGCAGGGCTGCTGCTCATGCACTTGGTGTGGAAGAGGATCGGGTCTATAAGACGCTTCTGGCGCAGTCGGAGAACGGTCCTGTGGTTGCGATTGTGCCGGTCAATACGCAGCTTTCGCTGAAAGCGCTGGCGCAAGTGCTGCACGCAAAACGTTGCGAAATGGTGGTGGCACGCGATGCCACACGCATCACTGGTTATGTCGTTGGCGGCATCAGCCCGTTTGGTCAAAAGCGTATGTTGCCAACAGTCATTGATGAGAGCGCAGTGTTGCACACAACCATTTTTGTAAGTGGAGGACGCAGGGGTTTAGACATAGAGGTCGGCGCAGTCGATCTGATTGATTCGCTGCACGCAAAGCTTGGCGCAATTGCAACAGTTAGTGACTAACGAGGGCTTGCACTTCGCGAATATTCATCTGATGTGATGTGCGCAACGTGAGGTCGCCAATAGTTCCGTTCGCTCCCAGATTTGTAGACCATGTGACGTGCCATTGCACAGCAACCTCGGCCTCAAATAGTCCACTTGCTTGTGTCGCAGAAGAATGGCGGTAGGTGTACATGCAAGGAGAAGGCAAGCGGTCTCCAAATTGTGACATCCAAATCAATCCTGAGTTGTTGCATGTAAGCGGACCTGTGCCCAAGTCGCCATCGCCCGGATTGAAAATAAGTTTCTTAGGTGTGGCTTTTGTGGTAACCGAAATAATGCCCGCCGGAGTAACGATGGACGCTGTGACGGAAACTGGAATCCATAGCAAGGGGTTGACCCAAATCCATGTCCCCACATCGACAAATCCGCGTCGTGCAGGTGGAGCAAAGTTGCCCCACATCGCTGGAAGATTGTCGTACACAACTGATGCTGCATGCTGTGCAAGTTGCTCGGTCGAGACTTGGGGAAGCCAGTGGTAGGTGGTTGCCGGATCACGAGCGGGGCATGTGTAGTCGAACAACCTGTAGTGAGTAGAACCAATGTGTTTGGTTACGACATGACCGGGACCAGTTGCGCTTGCATCGCGGGGCATTGACTCTGACCATTCGCATTCAGGGTTTGTGCCACCGCCACCCGCTGGCGAAGCACCATATTCGACACCAGCAATAATTTGATCACCGCGCGCGGATGCGCTGACATCAATTGTTGAACTATTGACTGACGATCCATCAATTAAGGGCGTTTGTGTTGCGTGCACTACAACCGAACTCACACTGCTCAACAGTGTTGCCGCAATGGCGATCAAGATGATGCATTTCGCGTATAATTTCATGACTTTGGGAATCCGCATTGATCAACATTGAATTTGGTCATGCTGGTTGTCCATGAATATATTTTCCAGACTCCGTTGTCTAGCGTGAGCATCCATGCCGACAAATACGAGGCAACTGCGTCGTTGAAGATGATGTCGTCATCGGCACTTTCCGTTGCCCCGCCATCGACCATCACAATCGAGTTGTAGCTACAAGTTTTGACCATCGCATTACCCGCATCAATGATGGTGAGCGAATCAATGCGGATAAGCGCAACGCCTGAGCCTGTGCGGGCATGAATGTTGGCGACTGAAAAATCATGCACACGCCGAGTGAGGTCTGCGCGCTGCGGAGAGTTTGGTGCAGAAATGCGTGTGACATCGCATTTCTTCGGCGCAACCATGCACTGGTGGTAGTACAGATCATTGGCTGTGAAATCTTTACGCAATTGCTCAACCATGTCGAGAGGCGCATCAATTGAAGTATTTGTTATTGACGGAACCGAATCCATTACCATGCTCATTTCGCCCGTTGGCGACAACACCAACTTGCCAGTATCGAGTTGAAGGACGCCTCCTTGGGTGACGCACGAGCACAACCCAAAGAGCACTGGAATGAATAAATATATTTTGAGTTTTCTGAGTGGCATAGAGATCCTTTGTTTGTGACCGAATGTGGATATTGACACTCCAAAAGTGCTGTGGGCAGATCGTGCTCACAAAAACAGACGGTAGAATTGCTAGACCCCAAAATGAGTCAGCATCACCCAGACCTCGCGGCCGAACAGGCCCATATCGACAGGGCATATGAGTGCCTTGAGCGCAGTCGCACCGACGCGTGGCGCATCAGAACCCTCAACGAAGCCGATACGGGTGGCACGTTCCAGGCCCGCTATGAGCGCAACGCTTTTGACGAACAGTTGGTACTGCGTCTGACGCAATTAGATCTGGGCGACGCAGCACTTGTGTTTGGCCGCATCGATCGTTTTGGTGAAACCGAAGGCGAGATCGAGAGTTTTCATATCGGCAGGCTTGCTGTAGCCGACGAGCATCGCGAGCCAGTGGTCGTCGACTGGCGCGCCCCAGTGTCCGAGCCGTTTTATCGCGCAACTGGTCGCGAGTCGATGGGCCTTGCACGCCGCCGACATTTTGCTGTCAATGGTCAAAAATTGTTGGGCATCGAAGACGAATTGTTTGGCGAAGGACACTTGGGTGTTGGTCATGATGAAGGTCTTGGCGGAGGAGTTGCGTCGGGTGTTGAGCAAACCGCAACAGGCTTGCGCGGGTATTCAACATTATTGACAGCACTTGCGCGTGGCCGCACAGGACAACTTGGCGACATTGTTGCAACAATTCAGGCCGAACAAGATCAGATCATCCGCTCGGGTCACAACGGTGTTCTTGTTGTACAAGGTGGCCCGGGCACTGGCAAAACAGTTGTGGCGCTGCATCGTGCCGCGTACTT
Source organism: Ilumatobacteraceae bacterium (assembly GCA_021741795.1). Taxonomy (GTDB): domain Bacteria; phylum Actinomycetota; class Acidimicrobiia; order Acidimicrobiales; family Ilumatobacteraceae; genus UBA3006. The sequence goes on from JAIOXC010000038.1 coordinate 9,226, forward strand.
GTTGTACACATTTCGTTTTCCACTCGAAGATCAGGGCGTATTAGTCATTGGGCCAAACCGAGTGTTCCTGCGTTACATCGAGCAAGTGTTGCCTTCGTTGGGTGAAGCAGGAGTCGAACAAGTGGTGCTTGCCGACTTGGTGCCGGGTCATCGCATTGGAGTGATCGATACCAATGCGGCGAAGCGCGTTAAAGGTGACATTCGCATGGCGAAGGTGATTGCAAAGGCAGTTCAAGATCGACAGCGACCTGTGCGTGACGATGTCGAAATTCCGTATGGCGCAGGCTACATGCGCTTGCGTGCAACGGAGTCTGCGCGCATTGTGCGCGACGCACGAAGACGTTTTCGTCGACACAACGCGGCTCACCGCTTTGTTGAGACCGAAGTGATCTCGGCAATGATTGCGTCGAGCCGCAACCCAGACGCCGATGTAGATACATTGCGCCACTCATTGCGAGACATTCCAGAGTTTCGTGCAACCCTGGCACGCATCTGGCCGATGCTGGTGCCATCCGAATTGCTGCATGACTTGTTTGGTTCTGCAGCGCTCGTGAAGTCTGCGGCCAAGGACGAATTTTCGGCAGAAGAATACGAATGTCTAGTGCGCGCACGAAGCAACTCAATCGCCGAAGTGTTGTGGAGCGATAGTGACGTTGCATTGCTCGACGAAGCACTTGCGTTGTTGGGGCCACGACCGCGCAAGAATGGCAAGATCGATGAGACCGATGAGATGCGGGTGTTTGGACACATCGTGATTGATGAAGTACAAGACCTCACACCAATGCAGTTGCGCATGGCGTCGCGCAGGTCGCTCAGTGGAGCAATGACAGTTGTTGGAGACTTGGCGCAAGCAACCGGCCCATTTGCACCGAATGACTGGGCGGACTTGTTGCAATATTTACCAACGAAGCGCGAGCAAGAAGTGATCGGTCTCACTGTTGGATATCGAATCCCTGCTCAGATCATGGCACTGGCAGACAAAGTGATGCTGGAAGCAGCACCGTCACTGCGCGCACCGAAATCGGTTCGCGAAGGAGACTTTGGACCAGACATCGTTGCAGTAAAAAGCGGCAACGATTTGCTTGATGTGGTAATCGAACAGGCAAAGATCCTGTTAACAAATGTGGGCGAGGGCAATGTCGCAATCGTTTGTCCAGACGAAATGACAGATGCCGTTGATGGCGCGCTCACCGCTGCTGGCGTGGCTCACGGGCGAGCAAACACGACTGCACTCGACTCGCGTCTCACGGTTGTGCCAGTGAGCGTTGTGAAAGGTCTGGAATTGGACGGAGTGCTCGTAGTAGAGCCCGCTCGCATCGTGGCAAGCCAGGTGCACGGTCTGCGATCACTGTATGTTGCACTTACTCGTTCGACGCAACGTTTAACGGTTGTGCACAGCGAGCCGTTGCCGAACGCAATGCAGAGCTAATTGGCTCGCATATTATTGCTGCTCGTTATTGTTGCGTCTGAATCAGTAAATCAAGAAATCTCAGCGCCTTGTCCGCATCGGCTGGACGTGTGCGCTGCACAGAACTTGAAGCAAGATCGACAATGCGCTGCATGTCTTCGACCGTTTGTTCAACAGTCTCGCCGCCCTCGGCCACAATCTGGGGCTGCAGTGCTCCCCAAATATTGAGCACAGTTGCAAGCGTGGTTTTGGCACGAGGCTTGTCTTCGTTGGTGATGGCTAGTGAAAGATCCGACAGTGTTGATTGCATTTGACCAAACAGTTCAGTGGTCGTTCCAGTTGGCAACGTGGTAACAGTTGGTTGAGCGAGTGTGGTTGGTGCAGCAAGGTTGATGGTCGTAGCACAACCCGTACTCGTAATTGTCAAAGCACCAAACAGAGCGGCTGCACGTACTTTTTTCATTGACGTAGTGCTTGCACTCTGCATAGTTTTATGCAAGTACAAGAATACGTGCGCTCGTAAATTCGTCAAGTGCCACATCATTGTTGTCGACACGCACGACTCGCGAACCATCTTTATTTGAGGTGACGATCGTGCCGCTATGGCCAGGCTTGAGGTTGGCTTGTTCAAGAATTTCAAGAACGCCGGGGGCAAACTCGAGCTCTTCGGGAATGCGATTGACAGTAAATAACTTTCCTTCAACAACATCACTGAGTGGCGAGAGGCGCTCTTGACGGTATGAAGAACCAGGGATGGGGTTGCCGTGTGGGCACGTTGTTGGATTGTGCAGTACTCGGTTCATTGCACTTTCTACGTCTTGGTTCATAATGTGTTCCCACTTGCCGGCCTCGTGGTGTGCATTTGCCCATGAAAGCCCGAG